>JAEEOK010000111.1 GCA_016284235.1 Succinivibrionaceae bacterium | reverse complement strand
AGCTGAAGGTAAGAGCACTTCCCCGCCCCACTAGGACTACTACCATAAAACAGAGAATTTCCCCACCCAAGCAGTTTAATATCCTGTTTGCTTTTTTTACTTTTATCTCTAAAATGACAACAAGATCACCTTTTGTTGGTTATTTTTTGTAATGTCATATCTATCGTGATAAACTATAAAAATGGTCATAAACAAAATGGTATGCAACAAGGTGTTTGGTAATGAATGAAAATAATGATCCTCTAGAGTTTGAAGTAGAGGAAGATGATTTTGATGCTTTTGAAGCTCAAAGACAAATTAATACTGAAAAAGCTGATTCTGAGATTGGAGGGCTTCGAACTAAGCATGAGCGTGGTAGATTAAATCTACGCCCTTCATATCAAAGAAATTTTGTTTGGGATGTGAAAAGAGCAAGTCTCTTGGTTGAATCTGTTCTGTTAGGAATTCCCATTCCTATGGTATACTTTGCCGAATCTAACGGTAAACTAAATGTTATTGATGGTCAGCAAAGGTTAACTTCGCTTATTGGGTTTATTGACGGAAAACTGCCTAATTTAGTTACGCCATTTAAACTCACAGGTTTAAAAGTCTATACTGAACTTAATGGCAAGACATTTAGAGAATTAAGCGAGGAATTACAAAATAAGATTTTAGAATATCCTATAAGAACTATTACTTTCAAAGAAGATTCGGATCCAAACTTACAATATGAGATTTTTTCACGACTGAATACTGGAGCTATAGCTTTAAATTCTCAAGAACTACGGAATTGTGTTTTCTATGGAGATTTTAACGATTTCATAAAAGAACTAGCAGAAACAAAAGATTTTTTGAGCTTATTGGGTTTAAAGGAATCTCATAAGAGAATGGCTGATATTGAGCTAGTACTAAGATTTGTTTCTTTTTATTATCGAGGGTACCAAAATTACAAGCCTCCAATCAAGAGGTTCTTAAATGATACAATGAGAAGATTCTCAAAGTTTGATGAAAATGACAAAAAGGATATTGAATCCGCTTTCAAAAATGCTGTTTTGAATATAAAATCTTTATTTGGTGAAAATGCCTTTAAACGTTTTTATATTGGTAATTCAAACGATCATAATGGACGTTGGGAAAGTAAACAATTGAACGTGTCATTGTTCGATGTATTAATGGACTCCATGGCACGATTAGATCCGACAGTTGTGATGAGACATTTAGATTCAATTAGAGAGGCCTTTATTGATCTTATGATTTCAAACTCTGATTTCATAAAATGCATAACTTTAGGTACATCAGAGAAAAGTATCGTAACACAACGATTTATGATTTGGAATAATGTTTTAAATGAGATTATCAAGGATGATAAAAAAGAAAACAGATGTTTTTCATTAGCTTTAAAAGAAGAAATGTATAATACAGATAACGTATGCTCAATTTGTGGGAACAAGATTAACTCAATAGATGAGTGCAGCGCAAAAAGTCAGTCCCCCAAGACACTAGAACACGGATCTTTAGTATTTGCAACACGTTAACCTATTAATAACAAGAATAAACAAACTTTTTAAAATCATTTACAGCCCCTTATAATATGGGGTATAATGTGTAGAATACCAACACTATAAGGTCTCTACTATGGCTGCCCGCGTAAAATCCTGTTACAACACCAGTGCTGGAGAATTCCTTTTCGGGGATGACCCTGTATTTACCGGTAAAGATCGTGAAGACTTTCTTGAGAGCTGTCAGCACTATTCAGTATTGCGAGTTTGTGTGAATTCTGCTGCCACTGATTCTTTAATCGCTGAATTGGAAGCGTTTGATAAGGGGTTTAGAAAGCTTAAAAGACATCTCAAAGATGATGAAGGTGCGGGGGAAAATAACAAAGGGGCTGGCAGCTACCCTACCAGAATGCTTCTTCTCATAGTTGTGCTAATGGAAAAGCTGGGCATCTCCTCTAAGGAAGCTGCCGAGCGTGCTCTGTATGACTTGAGATTTCGTTTCGCTCTGGGCATCGAGGATATCCATTTACCCGTTCCGAAAGAAAGGAAAATTCAGTATTTCTGCGAAATGGTGCTCGAATTTAACAGGCATAAAACAAAAGAACTCGGACGGGAATACACCATTTTTAATGAGGTGCTCGCAAACCTAGCCGCATCAACGATTACGTACTTTGACAAGCAAAATTACACCTCCACAGTCAGACTTGATTCCACACTGATGGGCTCCAACATTGCCAGTCAGTCGAGGGTTGAGATTGTTACATCCGTGCTGCAGCGTTATCTTGAAAAGCTCCCGTATGAAGATGTTCGCAGACTTTCTATCTTCGGAACGAATGACTGGGACTTAATTCAGAATGTTTTTGAAGTTGGCGGAAAACGGATAACCTACGAAGTTGAGGGGGCAGGCAAAACCGTTATGCCGTGGCTCGGTTTATGCCTTGATTCAATAGTCAAAGACGTTGAAGCGAATACCGTGAAGGAAACTCCGGAATATTGTCTGCTGGAACGAGTCTTTTTAGAACAGTTTGAGCTGAATGAAGACGGAGTTTTATCTCCCAAGCCCGGAAAGGACATCAGTCCTGATTCACTGCAGAATCAGAACGACCCTGATGCTTCCTTCAGAAAGAAATATGCTACTCCGGTTCGCGGAGAAAGCGTCAATATTGCCGAAATTGTCGGAAAGCATGAAACAGTGACTGATGAGAATGGCAATGAAGTCAAAATACAGAAAGCACCCCATGTGATAACCTCTGTCGACGTCCGCACCGCAACGGCTGATGACACTGAATTTCTTACCCCTTCGGCTGACGCAGCCATAAACATAGCCAATGCCTGCGGCCATGAGGTTGACACGATTGAAGGGGATGGCGGTTATTCCGGAATTGACCAGAGAAAGAACATGGAAGACAAGGGGCTGACTCTGGTAACAACCGAACTCAAGGGGAAGGAAGCAGCTTTCATCTACAGTCTTCAGGAAGACGGAACAGTGCTGGTAACTGACAGGAGCAATACTGACATCACCTATACGGCCGTTCCCGTTAACACCAGAGACGGTTCCAAAAAATGGAAATTCACGACGACTGATGAGAATGGCCATGAGAGAAACCATACCATCACCGAAAGAAATCTGGAAATCCAGGAAATCCGGGAACTGCAAAAGGATATCCCAGCAGAGACAAAAAAGCTCCGCAACAATGTTGAGGCCTCCGTCAGGGAGCTGAAGCGGGGCGCATATAACGGGAAGTTCAGATACTGCGGAATAATCAGAATTCTGCTCTCCATGTCAGCTAAAGCAGTGGGGATCCAGACAAGAAGAATTTTTAATTTCTGTAAACGGTATAGGATAGATCTGTCCGAATTATGCCAAAATTGGAAATAACAAGGGAAAATTACAAAGTAAAATGACCTGATAGAGCACATACCCCCATAATTTGGGAGAAAAATCAAAAATAATTATACTCTTTATCCTAAAACCTCAAAAAATGGCATCTTTTTGAATTTTGGGCGGGGAGATCAGGTTCAATTTTAACTTCAAATGGATTCTGCAGACTTTTTGCGCTGCACTCATTTATTCAAGTATGACAAGGCCGTGTCTACATGTTTTCCGGAAAGGGAATATTTCTTTCCTGGAATAAACGGAGGTATTTGTTCAGCAACCACAGTGTCTTATAATTTCAGAAAAATATGGATTTCTGCCGGTTTAAAACGGGACGGCAAAGTCAAACCGAGAGCATACGATTTCAGACATCACTTTGCCTGTGCCAATATTATGCGGTGGTCGCAGGAAGGTAAGAATGTCAATGCCATGCTTCCATATCTAATGCGATACATGGGACATGCTTCGTTGGAGAGCACTTATTATTACATTCATCTCATACCTGATTACTTTCCTCAGTACACCCAGCTCGCATCATCAGCGGAAGCCCTGATACCGGAGGTAGAAACTTATGAAATATAAGAGAAAAAATGATAAGAATTTCTGGGTGCTTGCCCGTACATATCTCCATGATTATATGCCTGCCGTCAGGAATCTGTCGGACAAGTCGGTTGATACGTATAAACAATCATTAAAAACATACCTTGATTTTTTGGAAGACACCAAATCGCTCGCCAAGGAAAAAGTAACATTTGATGCCTTTTCAAGAGATAACATCAAGGAATATGTAACATGGCTAAAGAATAAAAAGTTTTCTTCTAAAACCATAAACTTAAGGCTCACTGCCATCAGATCATTTCTCAAGTATTGTTCGGAGGAGGATTTCGAGCTCCGCGGTGTCTATGCGGATGTAAGTTCCGTCAGAAATGTAAAAGAAGAAAAAAAAGCCATACAGTACCTCAAGCCAGAAGCAACAGCAGCCATCCTGTCGGCATATGATGTTGATACTGCGAAGCATCGGAGAAACCGGATGATGCTGATCCTGTTGTATGATAGCGGCGCCAGGGTGCAGGAACTTGCGGATCTTAATATATCCTCTCTTCATATAGGAGAGGAGAATCCTTACATAACCCTTGTAGGGAAAGGCCGCAAGAGTCGTAACGTCCCGCTCATGGCAAAAACAGTAAAGCATTTAAATGTTTATATACAGGAATTCCATCCAGGTCATAAGGAAGCCCCGCTGTTTTATAGTATTCTTGACGGAAAACCTCATAGATTGTCCACTGACAGCATCAGCCTTGTATTGAAAAATGCAGCAGACATGGCAAGGAAAAACTGCAATGAAATTCCTGACAATGTGCATTGTCACCTCATCAGAAAAACAAAAGCTATGGATCTTTATCGTAATGGTGTACCGTTGCCATTTATAATGCAACTTCTTGGACACGAAAGCATGTCCACAACATCAGGATTCTATGCTTTTGCAACATTAGAAATGATGAGTGAAGCCATCAATAAGTCTGCTCCTAAAGTTGACGATGACGAAAAGCTGTGGAAGAACGCTGATATAAGGAAAATAATCTTCTCGCTTGACTAATCACCCCTGAAATACTATGCCGAAAAAAATGAAGATATCGGCATTATAGAAGCATTAAGCACAAACTTCGGCGTAGTTTTTTCTTCGGCCTAATCATGATTATACCGAATTCGGTATAATACTGACCAGGGAAGCCAGTACCTGTCCACGACATTCCGGGATCTGCTGACCGATGACAAGTTTCTCCAGTCCTGTTCGCGGCGGGGCAATTCCCAGGACAACGCTCCGTGCGAAAGCTTCTTCCAGAAG
>JAEEOK010000110.1 GCA_016284235.1 Succinivibrionaceae bacterium | reverse complement strand
AAAGGATCCCTACGGACTTCCTTATATTCCAGGCTCCTCCATCAAAGGTATGCTTCGAACCATTCTTCTTGGTTCTAAAATCATAAATGATCCGAACGGGTACGGACACTTCAAGGATGATATCCGCGATGCTCTTGACGACTGTATCAGAAGGGCTAAATACAGACCGGACCGCCGGCTGCTGAAACGTGAGGCTGAAGATGTAGAGGCTAAAGGATTCCGCACACTCAGATGCAACACAAAAAATATAAAAGATGCTGTAAACGATATCATGAAAGGATTTATTGTCGGTGACAGTGAACCTGTCAGCACTGATCAGTTGTCAGTATGTCAGCGAATTGAACTTCACCATGACGGTGCTGAAAAGAAACTGAATGTTACCAGGGAATGCCTTAAACCGGGGACTGAAATCAAATTCACTCTTACAGTGGACAGAGCTGTATGCAGATATACAGATGAATTGATTTTGAAAGCCATAGAAGATTTTAATAATGCCTGCAACAGTTACTTTGTAAAAAAATTTACCGGAGCAGCACCAGTTCCTAATGAATGTGTACTCATAGGCGGTGGTTGCGGATATGCTTCAAAAACTGTAACTTATCCCCTCTTTGCAGATGAAGGGGTTCCTGAAATTATCAACATATTCCGAGGTACAATGCCTGAAAAAATTTTGGTTCTTTACAAAATCAAGTTGGAAATATATTGGATGATTTTTTCAAAATAAGCAGAACTCATCAACAGGGAACAATTATTTCAAGGATCAGAATTAGCCTCGTTGCTGTCATGTGTCATTCACTAACATATTGATACTCAAGTCTTTCTTTCCGTATGGCTACCTGTGTTACATCTTAAATGCAATTTTTACTGACGGGAACACACCGAGTCAAAGTCCGGTCATCCAGTTCTGCGTCGTTCCAACCGGAATTTGTAAAGAACCAAAATTTTCTATCTTCACAAACATGATGAATACGAAGAAAAAAACATGGCTCCGCATATCCTTAAAACATCAAGATATCAGGGAAAACTTTATCAAACCGGTCTATGCAGGATCGCTTCTGCAGACAGGACATAAAAAATAATTTACAATGTAAGGATTAGAATCGTTATATTCGTTCTTTAACAAAATGCATCTAAACCTAAAAATTTATAATGACATACAGTTTCGATGAATCATCGGCTGATGATATACGGATTCATTTGAATCCTTTTATCAAAAAACGGATAGTCAAAATTGTGATATATCTATAATATTATCAAATTTTGTGATTGTTATCACTGTTCTCGCTCGCGCGACTTAACCTGTTGATTTTATTGAACAGAAATTGTATTCTTATACTAGAAAGATGTTACAAAACGCAATTTGACGGTGTTTGCCTGCTCTCGCTCGCAAATAGCTGTCTGAGCCCTTGATACATAAGGCTTTGCAAGGGGGGCTGTAACAATGACCACTTCCCCGTAAGGGGACGGAAACTACATAATAGTAGTGGATAAATGTATTCATTATAAAGGTAACAATGACCACTTCCCCGTAAGGGGACGGAAACCGCGGATGCCTGGTATTTATGGGGACCTCACGGACAGTAACAATGACCACTTCCCCGTAAGGGGACGGAAACTTCATACAAAACTCCTTTTTATTAATGCATTAGAAGTAACAATGACCACTTCCCCGTAAGGGGACGGAAACCTTGTCAAATGCATTGTTCATTTTGGTCTCCTCAAATTAATGGTAACAATGACCACTTCCCCGTAAGGGGACGGAAACCAGCATTCATGGTCATTCCAGCATGCATCAATGTCATCAAAGTAACAATGACCACTTCCCCGTAAGGGGACGGAAACATTGTTTCAAGGGAGAAAAAAAAAGACCCAACTAAAGTGGTAACAATGACCACTTCCCCGTAAGGGGACGGAAACCTGCGTGACTAATGATTTTGCGAATTCAGGTTCTGACATGTAACAATGACCACTTCCCCGTAAGGGGACGGAAACCTATTTTAGCGTAGCTAGGAGGTGAAGAAATATGGGTGTAACAATGACCACTTCCCCGTAAGGGGACGGAAACCGCGGTATCTTGCAAGTTCAATGGTTGATATGTAGTAACAATGACCACTTCCCCGTAAGGAGACGGAAACGCTGCAACCACGAGCGTACCCAAACGTACCCATTTCGTAACAATGACCACTTCCCCGTAAGGGGACGGAAACCGCGGTATCTTGCAAGTTCAATGGTTGATATGTAGTAACAATGACCACTTCCCCGTAAGGGGACGGAAACATCTATTAGGACATCCCATATACCCTCAACCCTCATACTCACCCTGTGACCGCCGTTCCATCCATGCCCGGAATCACGTACTGATCATGTACAGGTGACAAAACCGTTCACAAAGGCAAAATAGAATCTGTGCGGCAGACATGTCTCTGGAATAAAAATGCCGGACCAGTTGAAGAGTATCAAACTGAATTCCGGCATCTTTTCTCGAATTCAGGCGCTTTATTCCCATATGGAAAAAATCCGGCTGTCCGTCCGTGATCACATTTTCTGAATAATCCTTTCAAAGTCTGTGACGAAGTTTCTAGAGGCATGAAGATCCGTATGATATAAATGGATCGTGCGTGTATCCTTTGCAGTAACGGAGTTCAAATGAAAATTGGAATAGTATGTGCCATGAATGAAGAACTGGCACCGATGCTTGATAAAATTGAAAACAAAAAAGTCCTGCCTGTTGGCAATCACATTTTCTACGAAGGAACCCTTAACGGAAAAAATGTTATACTGACCGTAAGCGGAATAGGCAAGGTGCAGGCTGCTCTGACAACGTCAGTCATAATAAACGTGCTCAAAACTGATATTGTAATCAATACAGGATCCGCAGGAGGACTGCGTCCTTCCTCAGAGATAAAAATCGGTGATATTGTTGTCTCGTCTGGAGTTGCCTACCATGACGTGGATCTGACAAACTTCGGATACAAGCCCGGACAGCTCCCGGAACACAGTCTGTACTTCAAGGCGGATGATAAACTTGTTGAAATCGCCATGTCATGTAAAAAACTTGCAAACCACAAGGGACTGATTGTATCAGGGGATCAGTTTGTCTGCACAAATGAGCAGCACAGCCGTATTATTAAAAACTTCCCTGACGCAATGGCGACCGAGATGGAGGGCGCATCAGTGGGTCATGTATGTACGGAATTATCAGTTCCTTTTGTCGTAATCCGCTCAATCTCGGATACGGCGGATCATAAATCTACTGTTGATTTTGATGAATTTCTCACAGTTGCATCAAGAAATTCGTCTCTCATAGCGCTGCACCTGCTGGAAAACCTGTGAACAGCGAACTTATCGGGGTTCTTCTTCAGTTTTTCAGTTCAAGACCCGGAATAGTATGCACGGCAACGCTGCTGGCCATGGCGGTGCCTGTATCAGCAAATATATGCTGTCTGCTGTTTACACGGATGTCAGATCGTGTAAACAGCGGTGATCTGCATCCGTCAACTGCAGGGATGTTCAGCATTTTGGCAAATATGATGATATTTCTTCCGCTGGCCTGTCTTCTGTGGAGTGCAAACAACCTGCTTCCCCATGATCTGATCTACGATTATCTGCTGATGATCTTCTGCATTGAGTATTCATCCATAAGATCTCCCGTCAAAGATATAAGCTTTCAGCTTCGCAGGCAGCAGCTGAAAAGAGCCAGAAAGGCGGCTTCAGAAATTCTGCTGAGAAATACGGAAAAAATGAGCGAAATGGGTATCGCAAAAGCTGTATGCGAATCAACAGTGCTCCGCTTCATGCACGGATATTTTGTCCCGGTTTTATGGTATCTTGCTCTCGGTCCGACGGCCGCCTTCACTGCATCGCTGCTGATCATTCTGGCAAGAGCATTCAGCGTCAAACTGAGAAAAAATGAATATTTCGGGAGGATAAACTCCGTTCTTGCCATGACAGTATCGGCACTGCCGGCAGTGATTATGAGTCTTGTAATGCTGGTGCTGACACTGGATCTGAAATCCTACAGCAGGGCTTTTACCCATATGCACTTTCATCCCAACAGAATGAGCGGCCTTCTCATAGGATTCACAGCCGAGCATTTCAACATTTCACTCGGCGGTCCGAGAATTTACCAGGATGAAAAAATACGATACAATCGCATCGGCGGAAATACTGATCCCGCACCGGTTCATATTGATAAAACCTACAGACTTTCCCGGAATTCAGTTTTACTATTTTCAGCCGGTCTTGCGGTTTATCAGCTGATTCATATGACTTATTGAGGAAACCATGCGAACCTTCAAGCTCATTGCTCTTTCATCTCTGCTCTACACCGCGCTTGCGTCCGCAACAACAGCCGACAGCACATACACTGCCAAAATGAGACTGTCCCAGCCTTCAGCCGCGACTGCAAGCAACATAGCAATGATGAAGGAGGTCAGCGAGACAATCAGACAGATAATCACCAAAAGAGAAGCCAATTTAAATACGGAAAAGGACAACCTCAACAGCATCAAAATAATATCTCTGGCTCCCATCGTGACAGAAAATCTGTTCAGTCTGGGACTGCAGAACAATGTTGTGGGCATAGACAGTATGTCCGACTATTTCAAGCCTGCATCCAAAATAACCAAGGTTGCATCTGTCGACGCCGTCAACTATGAGGAAATAATCAAATTAAAACCGGATCTGATTGTAGCCTGGAATAATTTCTATCCCAATCTGGAAAAGGATTTGAAGCGGTATAGAATTCCGGCTGAGGTGTTCAGATTCAAAACCGAGCGTCTTATTGACTACAGTTCAGCCATACTCGAGCTCGGACGTGTTACACATGCGGAGGATCAGTCAGTTAAATTAAAAGAAAATTTTTTCACCAGGCTCAAACATATCAAAAGCAAATATCAGAATTATCCGCAGCATTCGGTTATATACATCCTTTGGGACGATCCCATTTATACAGTTTCAGAAAACACCTGGATAAATGATATGATTGAAACCTGCAACGGCACAAACCCTGTAAAAAGCATAGATCAGGCCTATCCGGTGATAGATCAGGAATATCTGCTGAGCCTGCAGCCTGAAATCATAATCAATGCAACAGTCAAAAAGGAAAAAATGAATATTCCCGAGTCTCTCCAGTCAAGGGTTCATATTCTCAAAAAAGTGGACGGCACCCACAGAATTTCACCGGTGACGCTGGACAGCAATGAAGAGCTGTGTCAGATTATTCACCTTAACGAAAAAACAGCAGATCCGGAGCAGACCATCCCCGCGACCGAAACAAAATGAAGGTGAACTGCCAAACATGGCAGAAAATAAAGATAACTGACGGATTTTTTGTCAGGCCGCAGGGAACGGAAATTCAGGTGATCACAGCTGCCAGTCTACAGGACTTCTTCCGACAGACGTCAGGTAGTTGTTTGCCATGACAAAATGTCCGCATCCCATAAACCCCCTGTAGGCGGACAGAGGACTCGGATGAGCTGCTTCAAGAACTGCGTTGCGGCTTCGGTCAACCAGAGCTCCCTTTTTTCTTGCAAAGCTTCCCCAGAGCATGTATACAACATTGGAAACATTTGCATTAACTACTCTTATTACCTCGTCTGTGAATGTCTCCCAGCCAAGTGACTGATGTGAATTTGCCGCTCCTCTTACAACGGTAAGAGTGCTGTTAAGAAGAAAAACACCCTGACGAGCCCATTTTTCAAGGTTGCCGCTTGCAGGGATCCTGTAGTCCGGGTATTCAATGGTAAGCTCCTTGAATATATTTCTCAGAGACGGAGGAATAACACAGCCGTCAGGCACGGAGAAAGACAGTCCGTGAGCCTGACCGGGTTCATGATACGGATCCTGACCGATGATAACCACCTTAATATCTGAAAGTTCAGTATATTTGAAGGCATTGAAAATCTGCCCCCTTGGAGGGTAGATTTCCACACCCCTGCTGCGCTCCTTCTCGATTATACCCAGTATATTCTGAAAATAAGGCTTACTCTTTTCCTCTGAAAGAGCTTCTCTCCATGTCACTGATGTCATACCTATCCTTCCTCCTGTATAAGAGAATTCTATCAGAGAGAGTTAAGGTGTACAAAAAGCGAATTTCAAAAAAAAGAAAAAAAGCCGGATAAACACCGGCTTTATAGGATATACAACGAAACCCCAACCCCGCCCTCGCTACGAAAAGTCGATCAATGGTAATAAGGCATGCTCTGTAACAGCTGAACATAACATAATAGACAGCATAGATAAAAATTGTCCCAGGACGGGATTATAAACCGTAGTGCTAATCTGTAAAAAAAACGACGGCACTGCATCACCTGAGGAATTTAAGTTTTTTGATCCACACCTTCCCGTAACTACACAAACACTGTACCAGACAGCTACTCAATCAAATCATGAGTAAAATTCGCCTCCTCCAGAACAAGATCCAGCTTTCTCAATTTCTCTGAAAGAGTATTAATCTCCGCCCGGATAATCTTAGGATCCATGGTCTTGATCATTTTAATCTCAGATCTGGTATACATGAGCCTGTTAGAATTAAGGGAATCCAGAATTTCTCTCAAAGAACCGATTCTAAGCCTCAATACATCTCTTTCAGCCATTAGGGATGTAAGATTCCTGTCTCCGATCTTGATTGCGGCATTTGTCATATTGATTCTGTAAATAAGAATCTCCAGTCTCTTCAGACATGAATCAAGCTCAGCCATAAGATCCGACGGCTCCTCGGACGGCTTGTCGCCCTCCTGAACAGTCGCCACGTTCTTAAGAAGAGATCTGATTTCGGCAATGCGGGCACGCAATGTCTGGCGTTCTGTCAATGCATCAGCAATTCTCATGTAAACCTCAACTATAAACAGTAACTGAATTTATTTTTTCGCCTTAACGTGAACCACCCGTCACCCAAATATGATGCGATCCAGGATACCCGGTGACTCCTGCTCAATAAGAAAACCGATATCCGGATTTCAGCCTGAATGCAGGGCGGCTTCTTTTCCTGCCGGTTTGTCCGGTTTTACCGATGCAGCAGGTGATATTCATATATACAGCACTGCTCTTACGCACTAATGCTGATTCAGAGGAGCTTATACCTCACAGCCGGGGAGTAACAAGGCTTATGTACTCTTTATAAAACAGCTCGCCCCGAATATCAAGAAAAACGTGCCAAAAACGTGTCTAAAATCTCAAATTTTTTAATATATAATCTATAATTCTGCATTATAGTCCTGTTTTAAACCGGTTGTTTCCCCCATAAGCAGCAATGACACAGCTTCAGTCTCCTCCTCCGGCATTTTTGTTTATCACTAAAGCCGGAGCTCCTCAGTTAAAAAAGCCAGAATTCAGAATTAAAACAGTGAACTAAAAATCACGTCTTAAAGCAGGTATATTGCAAAAGCAATTTGACTTTTAACCTGATAACCAGAGTTTAACTCCGGAAGTTTAAAAATATGCGGCGGAGGAAATTATTTTCAGCTGCTGAAGTTCGGCCGTGACATCAAAAATACTCCGGATCAGTTCTTCTCATCAGAGTTGGAAGATAAGGGTGTTTATTACCGCCGGGAAAAACATTCCGGCGGCACGGACCAGGTATTCCTGCACATATGCAGAAATTCTCAAATGAAGCTATAATCTGAGAGGAGCCGTGAAACAAAAGTCGAAATGAGCTGACACAGGAAAAAGCAATGAACTACAAAAAAAGTATGACGATACATTTAAAAGTGTTTCCATTGACAATTATGAAGATTTCAAAAATGAATTTCAAAAGCAGTGGGATAATTTGAAAAGCCGCAGCATTTCAGTAGACCAGAGCTGTCAGACTCATGATTTTTTCGATCTTCGAAGAGATGACATTCTGGGCAGATTTTCAATCCGCTATGACAATATCCTTTATGACTGCCTTATGAATCCGCCGTCTTCAGAAAATGAAAAGAAAAGTCTTTTCGTAATCTTTTCAGGCTCCAGGAACATCAAAGATCCGGTACCTGTTTTCAAGAGATGGTCCTATTATCCTTTCTGCGACGGATATGTCTTAAGTATTGCCGATCCGATGCTGACCATTCACAAAAATTTAAATCTCGGGTGGTACTACGGCTCAAAGGATGTTTCTTTTCTGGAGCAGATCGCATCCATAATTCAGAAAGTTCAGTCACTTCTCGAGATAGAAAACAAAGACACCTATCTGTTCGGTTCCTCCGGAGGCGGCTACGCTTCTGTGCATTTGTCCTGTTACCTTAACGATACTACACATATTGCTCTTAATCCTCAGATTTCAATCAAGGACTACAAACACGTCGGCAGACTGCAGAAAACTGTCGGCATATCTCTTGAAGATAAAGATCCTTTGAGAAGAAACGAAACCATGGATATCATCTGTGAAAATATTTCAACCAACCGTTTCTTCATCATTCAGAACGTGGATGATAAGGAGCACTGCACAAAGCAGCTCTTTCCACTGATGAAAAAGATGAATGTCGACGAGCTCAGTTTCGGACTGAACAGAATTAATAAAAACATGCTGGTGTGGATTTATGATCTGATCGGAGGTCATTCCGCACAGGGAGATCAGCTTACATTTTCATACATCATATACATGGCTGAAAGAATGGCTTCAGAAAATTTTGAAATTTCCGATTTTGATAATTTTGTTTTCAGGAATATATCATGCCTGATGAAGGAAAGAGAGCGCTACAAATATGCCTATAAAAAGAAGGCAAAAGCCGGAAAGGACTGATTTTAAAAACTGTTTAAGACGGTTACTGAACCTTTAAAGCAGATCACTGCCGCTAAACATTCTTCATAAAAATCAGTAAGATCCGTCATGCTTCAGGCTGTGCCGCTGCTCAGCCGGGAAAAAGTCGGACAGTACGAAAATTAAACAGAAACTCCGCGACAGTGCGCGGAGCTCTTAAAAACAAACAGAGAAAAATTAAAGAAAGCTGCTACAGTTTTGAAGTGAATGTTCTTGTTATGACATCCTGCTGCTGCTCTTTGGTAAGAGAATTGAAGCGGACTGCATAACCTGAAACACGGACAGTAAGAGAAGGATACTTCTCCGGATGCTCCATTGCATCTATCAGAGTATCACGCTGAAGAACATTGACATTCAGATGCTGACCGCCCTCCTGTGTGACGACGCGGTGTTCAATAGGCACCTCGCGGCATTCATACTCGCCAAGTTCTGAAATACCAACAACCTGATCCTCTTCGTACTTTTCCCGGGCGCAAATGCAGCGGGCGTTGTCCTCGTCAATTATCCAGATGGAATTTAATAAAGCAGGATCTGCACTGCGGGTAATCTGAATTCCCTTAACCATGTTTCGGCTCCTTAAAAAATGTCAGATGAAAACAAGTGATCCTTTTATGATCACACTATGATGATACATCATCCGCGCAATAATGCAAGCAAAAGATGTATTTTATTTACATCTTTTTTAACACGCTGTTTCTTAAAGGATCTGCAGAATGGGCTGATATCGCCGCGTCATCCGAAAATCCCT
Source organism: Succinivibrionaceae bacterium (assembly GCA_016284235.1). Lineage (GTDB taxonomy): Bacteria > Pseudomonadota > Gammaproteobacteria > Enterobacterales > Succinivibrionaceae > UBA2804. Next base: position 35,094 of record JAEEOK010000110.1, on the reverse strand, counting down.
GTTGATCACCTGAACAATACGATCAAAAATAAGCATGCCGGCAGTCCCGCGCCATGCTTCATCTCCGGTAAACCGCCGCAGAATAAAAGGAGAACTATGATCAGATATCCAACCGTCATGCTGTACCTTCTGTACATATGCCTGTCTGCACCCGCCGCGGCTGATGATCACGGCATCGACATCAATTCCGTAATTTCAAAGGCGGATCCGAAAACCGCTCTGTTCATGCTGAACGTGTACACCAGCCGGGAGCAGATAATTGAAAACAGAATGAAATTCAGCATCGCCAGAAGTATGCTTCCTGCAACCTATGAAGATCACACTCTCGAATCCATGGATATCAAAGACAGAGTTCTTTACCTGGTATTCTCCACCTCAAGTTCAAAAATCCCGCTAATGTGGAAAAACAATCCGCAGAAGCTGAGAAAAATTTACAGAAACGCCGTATGCCGCGTTTTTTCATCCGGCAGGATCACAAGGATTGATGAAATCCGTTCAACCCTCTACTACAGGAATCAGAAGACACTCTATCTTACAGACGGCAGGGCAAACTGCCGCAGAGATTAAAAACATCCGGAAAATAAAGACTCACCTGCAGACAGGACAAACCGCCGGCACAAAAAAAAAACGGAAAACATCAGACGGTGCAAATATTTTCCGCTCAATAGTTAAAATCATGCCCGGTCAGGATCCGAAAATCTCCGCATTCCGGTGAACATCATGCCGGGGTTTTCGCACGATTTTTCTCAGTACTTGTATGTAAATTCCTTTTTGGTAAGAAAGTACGGCTCCTTCTTCATGTACTTCTGATAAATCGCATCAAAGATAAGTACATTCTGCACGTAGTTTCTGGTTTCATTGAAAGGAATATTTTCAACCCAGACATCTACCGATTTACCGACTCCATCCTTGCTTTTCCATGCCTCGACCCTGTGAGGACCGGCATTGTAGGCCACTGCTGCAAGAACACGGTTATTGTCATAACCGGAAAGAAGATGCTCAAGATAATGCGAGCCGAGAGCAATATTCGTCTCCGGATCGAGAAGCTGAGACACACTTGAATACGGAATATTATATTTCTTCGCCACCATGGATGCAGTTGCCGGCATCAGCTGCATCATACCCCTGGCGCCGACAGGGGAAACCGCACCCGGATTAAGAGCGCTTTCCTGCCTTGAAATAGCATAAAGGAAGGATTCGCTCACCCCTGTTTCCCTGCTCATTTTTTTGTAGTAGTCGCGCATAGGCATCGGAAATCTGAGCTGCAGAAGATTCCATGCTTTTCCATATATGCAGGCCTTCAGAGAATAGTCGTACCATCCGCGGTTGTATGCCAGAACTCCCGCCTTTGCAACATCGTCAGGAGAAAGTCTCCTTATGAAGTGATACCACTCTCTGCCGGCATTAGATATGTCACCCACGGCGAGAAGCTCCTTCACCCTGGCAAACTCCACCCATTTCTCAAGAGCCTTTTTCTCATCAAGAGGCGAAATGGAAACCTTCTGCTCCAGAAACGGCCACGGAACCGAATACTTCTGAGACACCATGAAGCTGTAAAAATTACGCTCGCTGAGAACCTTCAGGTAAAGATCCCTGGCCTCCTTGGCCCTTCCCTGCTTCTCTAGTGCAAAGGCTCTCCAGTAGGTCCATTTACTCTCTTTTGCCTCCTTCGGTGAAAGACGCTTGAGCCAGACATCAAGATCGCGCCAGTTTTCCTGCCAGATTGCAAACTTGACACGGTTCTGGATCAGATCATCAGGATGTCTGAGCTTGACAAGATTGCGATCCAGCCACTGCATATGCTCGGAACGCTTCTGCTGCATGAGATGACGGATGATATAACTGTTGCACTCTTCCTCCTGCTCCGGAGAAAGTCCGAACTCCTTCACAACCTGCGACAGAAGAGAAAGTGCCTTTTCGGCATTTTTTCTGGACACAAGCAGAATCGTACCGACGGCTACATTTTTGTAATCATGAACATTTTTATCAAGTCTCTTCAGCACATCCTCAGGGTGACCGTACAGATAGGCTACGACCTTCGCAGATGACGCGTAGGCGGTTCCGTTAAGTTTTTTTGCAAGAGAGCCTATAACCGCCTCCTGCCTTCTTACCGTAAATTTTTTCAAAAGTTTACTGTAGTCTGTTCTGTAGCTTATGACACCGTCCTTCCAGCTCTGCTGCAACAGAAATGAGCATTCCGACGGCATATCGCCGCCCTTCATATACTCCCTGCGCATAAACTCGGTCGCAGGACCTCTGCTGCCGGATTTATACAGAGCACTGTTCATAATGCAGTTGAGTGAAAGAAGTCTGAACGGTTTTTTCCTGATCTTCGGTATATCCGAATAGCGTCCGTCCTTGTAAAGAGTTCTGACATACTTTGCCTGCAAATCAGAGATAAGTCCCTCATTCTTGCTTGATGCAATATAACGCTGAACCTCGGAAAGTCTGGAACTGGCAGGATTGTAATAAAGATCATAATAATCAAGATAAGGCTTGAGAACATACCCCTTCAGTCCTGCGGCAAGCACTTCAGCCTCGGCCGTCTTTCCTGATTTATAAAGACTGACAGTCTTAAGATAGGTTCTCTGCTGAAGTGTCAGCGCGTCATAATCAATTTTTGCCTCCGCCCGCACTGCTGAAAGCGAAGCAACGGAAACCACGAGAAGTTTCAGTAAAAGTCTAAATTTCATACCGTACTCTGCCTTTTGAAGAGTCAACAAAAGTTATCAGGTAAATTTATCAAAAAAAACAGATTTGTCAAAGCATACATTAATCAGGCGGCAGGCCGGATGCAGTGCGGTACGGTCCGGCGCATCAATATCTCCCTGAAAGTTCTGTTTCACCCCCGGTTTCATGTAAAAATGCATGTTTTTAACGGAAAAACAACAGATAAGACAGGGCAATGTTTTGGGTAGCTTCACAGATCGACTAATAAAATAATACTTAAAAGGCTCTTAAGATATATAATGTAGGCAGAGTTTTTGCGGTTTGGTCCGCTTTTTTTTTTAACTTCGCTAGAGGTGACAATTGGGTAATCTATCAGATCAACAGAAAAGAATAATTTTAATCATTCTGGCAGTTGTGGCAGTGGTAGCTGTGGTAAAAATGCTGTCATCACCGGGAGGTTCAAATGTTGCTGTTTCCTCGGGAACATCTTCATCCTCATCATCCTCCTCAGTTACAAGCAACGCACCTCTTTCCACAGGAGAGGAAAGACATATCTCTAAAAATCCTATTCAGTTCAGAGATCTTGATGCCGGCATCAATCACACATGCGCCATCGATTTCAGCAGAACCGTATACTGCTGGGGCGGTGCCAACAAGGGCTCTCTGGGTGATGACGGAAAAATGAGAAAATGTGAAATCGAAGACGGTGCAAGCGGTATCGGATGCGAATACAAGAATCCGAATCTCCAGACAACCAAATATTCATTCACACCTGTTTCCGTATTCAGGGGCGAGGCTCCCGGTACATCAGAATACCTGAAGGAAGCTTCCCTGATTGCAGTCGGCGATCTGTTCGCCTGTGCAGTTGTAGGCCAGAATAACGCAGTTTACTGCTGGGGTCACGGATCATCCGGACAGCTCGGAAACGGTGAGCGCAAGGATCATGATCGTCCTGTTGCAGTATGCGCCGAAGGTTATACAGCCGACTGTGCGGAGCATCCTCTGTCCGGTGTCAAGGCGATTTCCGCCGGCGGCGAGCATGTATGCGCCATCGTGGGTGATGACAGAAAGGCATACTGCTGGGGCAACGGCAGCAACGGAAGACTCGGCAACGGAAAGACAGACTACAGTCTGGTGCCTGTTGTTGTATGCAGCGAAAAAGCCAAAGACTGCGAAGCTCATCCTCTGACTGATGTGAAAACCATCGTGGCAGGCAACTATCTTACCTGTGCGACAATCAAGGACGAACAGGAAAGAGGCCTGTGCTGGGGTGACGGATCAAGCTATCAGCTCGGCAACAACAACCAGGACAGCAACCAGTCTACACCTACACCTATATGCGCTCACGGTGCATCAGACTGCAGCGAGAATCCTCTTCTGAACGTTCATCAGATTGCCATCGGTCAGTCTCACACCTGTGCAGTAGCCGGCAAAGAACGTACAGCATACTGCTGGGGTCAGGCTCGCTACGGTCAGATTGGAAACAACAACGATATTGAAAACATGAAGACACCGTCGGCAATATGCCGTCCGGGCACTGATGACAGTGAGGAGAACTGGGACTGCACCAACGATCCGTCAAAGATTGTTACATCCGTACAGCAGATTGCGGCAGGTTACGTTCACACATGTGCTGTATTTGATTCCAACCACCAGGCATACTGCTGGGGTGAATCATTCTTCGGCAGACTCGGCGACAACGGCTCTCAGAACCAGAAGGTACCTGTAAAGGTATACAACGGCTATGACAAGGACGGATATGCCATTGAGGACGAAGAGGATCTGTGGCTCGTAGATGTCAAGAAACTGGTTCTCGGATCCAACTACTCATGTGCAATTCTTAACGACGACACTGCAAAATGCTGGGGTAACAATCAGCTTGGACAGCTCGGAAACAAGGAAAGAGTCAATATGCTGATCCCTTCTGTTGTAGGTTTCTAGGCTATGAGTTATGATCCTGCCTATGAAAAAACGCAGGAGCAGTTTTAAAAATACATAAACCGAAAACCCTGAGTTTCTCTCAGGGTTTTTATTTTCCTTCGAATAAAACAGGATGAAAAAGCATGAACAATCTTGAACAGATCGATTCAGAGATTCTCGCTCTGCTCAGAAAAAGAGAACAGCTGGCTGTCGGCAGGGATAAATATCTCAGCAGTGATATCGACAGTCTCATGAGATCCGCACCGGCAAACGGTTTTAATCCGGGTTTTGTTAAAAATCTCTTCGGTCTGATCAACGACGAAACAAGATTCGTATACACACAGAAGCTGATAGCGGAGAACAATCCCCGCTGGAACAGCTATAAATCTGCATCATATCTGGGTCCGGTTGGAACATATTCCTACCAGGCTCTGAAAAAATACTGCGACAGCCGCAGTCTTCATCTTGAGGAGGTATCCTGCAGCAACTTCAGGGATCAGGTGAACAATGTCCGTCAGGGAATTACGGATCTGGCCTGTCTTCCGATCGAGAACACCAGCAGCGGCATGATTAATGATGTTGTGGATCTCTTGAGAGATCATAACGTTTCAGTTATAGGCGAGGTGGTTCTGCATATTGTCCACTCCATTCTTGTGAACAGACCGGAATCTGCCGGCAGGATTAAATTCATCTACTCCCATCCGCAGCCTATAGTCCAGTGCTCCAACTTTCTGACCCAGCACTACCCCGACGTAACATTCAAATACTGCGACTCGACGGCCGATGCCATCAAAAAGGTCAGAGAACTTGACTCGGACGATGCCGCCGCCATCGGAAGCGATATAGGGGGCGGTATTTTCGGTCTGAAGCCGCTGATTTCAAACATAGCAAACCAGACAAGCAATTATACCCGCTTTATTGTAATTGCCAGGGAGCCGGTCAAATTTCCGCGCGAAATGACAACTAAAACATCAATCTCATTCACTACGGATAACAAACCGGGAGCTCTGTCGGACATACTGAATATATTCAAAAAATACAAATACAACATGACAAAACTGACCAGCCGTCCGATTATAGGAAGACCGTGGGAAGAGATGTTTTACGCTGATTTTGTTGCAAATATTGAATCAGCCGATGCACAGCTGGCTCTTGATGAACTGAAGGGAAACTGCAAATCTCTTTACATTATGGGGTGCTATCCCGTGGACAGCGACTGACAAGGAACTGAATTCTGAAGAAATAACGAATCCCCTGCCGCAGATCCGGAGAATATCACCGCCCGAAGCCGCAGGGGATTTTGGATCTAAAAGCTACTGCAGCATGCCAAGAGCCGTATCTGCACGCTGATTGGCCTGTGTCAGAATTGACGCCGAGGCCTGCTGAATTATATTCAGTCTGGCGAGTTCCGCTGTTTCTCTGGCATAGTCTGTATCCCGGATCCTGGATCTTGCATCGCTAAGATTCTCCACCACATTCTCCTGATTGGAAATAGCCGCATCAAGTCTGTTCTGCACCGCACCGAGTTCTCCGCGGTAGGAATCTATATTCCTCAAATAGTTGTCGATGGCATCCATGGCCGCATCACAGTTTTCAGGACTCAGAACATCAAGAGCAGAATAACCCTGACTGAGCCCGTAGCTGTCACTGCCCAGACATACATTTGTGCCTGATATACCGGTACGGAGAAGTTCATCCAGCCGTCTGAAGCTGACATTTATGGATTTCGAGCCGTCGGCTCCGACCTTGAAGGAATGAAATTTATTGGCATCATCTGTATCACCGTTCTCATACATTCCGAATACATACAGATTGCTGCCGTATGTTGTATCAGTGCCTACACGCATAATCTCGTCACTCAGCTGCTGAAATTCGTCATTCAGAGCACGCCGCTCATCAGAGCTGTTGGTTCCATTTCTCGCCTGCACTGCAAGGGTTCTCATACGGTTGAGCATATTGCTCACCTCATCCAGAGATCCTTCCACAACCTGGCACATGGAAATGCAGTCATTGGCATTGCGGTTGCCCTGGGTGATTATCTCAATCTGAGTAGTCATACGGTTGGAAATCTGAAGGCCGGACGCATCATCCTTAGCCTTGTTGACTTTGATTCCGGATGAAAGACGTTCATATACCTCATTCAGACTCTTTGTTGATACACCAAGATTCCGCTGAGAATGAATCGAACTCACATTTGTATTGATATAAAACGACATTTATTCCGCTCCCCTTTAACTGATACTGCAGCAGACTGCAAAAGATCATAATATCTCAGTAATGATATGAAAAATTCATGCCAGTTTAATCAGCACAGAGGCAGATCAGACGGAAAGAATCAGATCCGGTCTCAAAAAACAATCCGGCATACGTGATAGAATGAAGTCATCAGTTATTTAAAGGAAGATCATATGAGAGTATTAAAGATAACCGCAGCAGCTGCGACACTGGCATCACTGCTGTCCGCACCTGTTTTTGCCGATGACAAAACCACATTCAGCAAAACTGTAGACGATACATACGGCAAAGGCACGGTAACAGGTGAAATACAGACAAAGGTTGTTTCTACCAGAGATGATTATCTGACAACCAAAAGAATGAACATAAAGCGTACCGGCGCGAAGGGTGAAGTAATCTGGACAGTACGCGATTTTGTGGAGGAATGCCCTGTTGACACGGAGCTTGATCTGGTTGCTCCGATTGAAATTACAGATCTCAACGACAACGGAGCTGCGGAAATATGGATGGTTTACAAGCTTGCCTGCCGCGGAGATGTAAGTCCGTCCGTCATGAAGATAATCATGTACGAGGGAAAGAAAAAGCATGCCGTGAGAGGCTCAATGCTTATTGATCTTCCGTCAGAGTCCATAATTGAGGGGGGAGATTACAAAATGGACAGCAACATGGAAAAAGCCGATCCGGCAGTCAGAGAGCACGCGGAATTTATCTGGAACAGGTACAAAAAGGAATTCTGATATTTCAGCCGTGAATTTCGCGCCCGGACAAAAAAAACATGATCCGTGATCCAGCTTCGCCGCATCACGGATCAGCCGGCGCACCATAACGGCGAAAACCGGGTAAAATTCACGAAATGTAATCAAACAGACTCGTGCCTGTCATGTAATTAAACGACTTCATGGACATCTGCAGTATGGAGTTGGTCTTGGCAAGCTCTGATGTGGTCTCGTACAGATCCACCTCGGATATTGTAGCTTTGGCCTCCTTTTTGACATCCTCTATTTCCTGATTTGAATTTATCACCGTGTCCAGTGTGTTCTGCCTGGCTCCAATCCTTCCAAGCGTCATATTTACGCTGTTCTGAGTATTGGTGACATGAGTGGAGACTCTGTTGAGAATTACATTGCGATCAAATTCATTCAAACCGGAATCGGTCAGGGCATTGATAGCCTCGGTCAGAGAATTCAGCACATTATCTCTTGCACCGGGAGCAGAGAGCGTGACATCAAAGGATGCCTCACTGTTTGGAACGATGGAAATGCCCCGGTAGTTCATGACCCCGTTTTTACACTGAACAGTAACATTTGCCCCTGTCAGAGGATCCGTAACCGTATAGGAATCCCCGTCGGGAGAATTTCTGGTGAAGGTGAGGGTATGGGCTCCGGCTCCGAGATTATTATCCAGATCCTCCCCGTATTTTGACATGGCGGCATAGTTGTCATATCCCACATGCACATTCGCGTTTCCAGAGGAAGGCTCCCTTGCCTTCTCCACATCGAAAATGAATCCGGAATCTGAAACAGCTATGGCAACTGAGGATGATGCATTAATCTGGCGCTGTCCGCTGTCACCCTGGTAGACATAGGTGCCGCTGATATTCTCAAAAGACTTGTCTCTGCCGAGAGATCCTGAAAAAATATATTCACCCTCTGCAGTCTGGGTATTCATCAGACCAAGAATGTACTCCTGTATTTCAGAAAGCTCGGCGGCAACAGACTTGAATTCATCCGGAGAATAGGAGGCGTTTATACCGGAGGTAATAAGAACCTGGACACGGTCAAGGCGCTCGTTAAGAGATGTGAGAGCTGTTTCCTCAAGGTTTAGCGCATCAACAGCATAACCTGAATTGGTGTTGTACTGCTCATACATTGTTATTTCTTTTTCAAGACGAAGAGTCGCCGCATAGTCGGCAGGGGCGTCGCCGGCGGATCTGAATTTGAGTCCGGTATTGTACTGATCGCTTATCCGATCAAGACGGACATTGTTCTTCTGAAGAAAACTGACGCTCTTACTGTATGTGGTTGATGTTGCAATTCGTGTCATAGTCTAACCCTCCCCCTTATATAGACAGAGCACCGAGCAGAGACTGGAAAGTGTTCTGTGAGGCTGTAATTATCTTGGCCGCGGCAGAATAGTACTGCTGATACTGTACAAGATGAGCAGCTTCTTCATCAAGACTTACTCCGGAAGCTGATTCGTAGCTGGATTTCGACTGCTCAAGTTTGCCTTCAGCCGCCTGCAGACTGATATTCGCATTGCTGGCCACTGCTCCGAATTTACATGTTATGGCGGCATATCTTACAGTAAAGCTTACAAGATCATCATCAGAACTGTAGGCTCCGCCGTTGGTGACTGCAGGTTTGTTCTGCAGTCTGCTCATCTGAATGCCGTTGGAATTGTCGCTCGGTCCCATTCCGCTCTGCGACAGTGCCAGTTTTTTGGCATCTGTAGTCTTAACCCTGATATGTCTGGCCAGATCAACAGCCGGCTTGATTGTCACTCTGGTGTTCGGCTCCGCATAGAAATATGCGGGATCTGTATCAACCACTATACCGTAATCTGCAGGATTGACCGTATTCTCGCTTAAGGTTCCGTCCTCCATAACCTGATAGCACTCCACAATCGCACCTGTATCATCGCTTACAAAGCATAAGTTGCAGTCACTGAGTTTTTCTATACTTGCAGGATCCACCGCATATCTGACGGAGCCCTTGCCGTAGCATGCCGTACACCAGTCATCAGACGGATCCAGAGGATAGGAGTGAGGTATTTCAAACAGCGCCTCTCCCTGCTGACCGTACAAATCAAAACCCTGACTGTTCTGATTGTTGAAATTAACCGTCAGAGAAACCGTAAGCTGCGATATGCTGGAAAGAGCTTCATTTATTTCCCTCCTGCAGTCCAGCAGTCCGCCGATTTTGCCTCCGGTAATTTCATAATTCGAACCGAGTCTGTTGTAGAGAGAGGAACCCTCAAACCTGATAGCAAGCTCCTTTGAACTCTGATCATAGGTGCCCGGCACAACTTCAATATGACCGTAGGTGCACTGATTAAGATCACTTTCAACCAGAACAAGAGACTGACCTGAGGCAAGATTTATACCTACGACATCTGAATTCTGCTCGTTCGGCACTGTTCTGATATCAACAAGATTTGCAAGCTGTGCTATGGCTTCGTCACGCTGATCAATCAGATTGTAGAAGAATGAATCATGCTTCTGTCCGATGGCGGCAATACTGTTGTTGAAATTTGCTATGCTCTTGATAAGTTCATTGGCCTGTTTTGTTGATTCCTCAAGCTTGCGCTCATTATCGGCAAGCACACTCTCGATATCATCGTAAAGAGTGTTGAACCGATCCATGAATCCCTGAATGCTGGACATGAACTCCGTTCTTTCAGATTCGGAAATCGGATTGTTGTTTGCAGATTCAAGAGATGTAAACATCTTGGTGATTGATGATGACAGACCGATGGAATTGTTTGACAGATACTGATCCACTGTATGAATCTGCTCATACACCGCCTCGTTGAAAGCAAGATTTGCGGTATCACGCCACACCTCCTGCTGCTTGAAGGTGTCGTTCAGACGCTGGGTGATAACAGAACCCACGCCGAGAGCCAGAGCATTGTCGGTGGTTACCGAACGCTGTCTGACATAATTATCGGTGGCAATATTTGCAATGTTGTTGGATGTGGTCCTGAGCAGTACCTGCTGGGCAGCCACCGCCGACTTACCTATAGACAACATTTCTGAAATCATAACAACCTACCTTAGCTCCAGTAATCCTTGAAAGCGGGATTTCTGATGATGCTCTTTAATTTTGCGGCATACTTCGGATCAGTGGCATAACCGGCCTTCTGCAGCTCATCAAAGTAGATGTCGGCACTCTGAGCATCCCTGACCTTGCTGTAACGCTTGTTCTCGGTAATAAGCTTCGCATAATCCTCCATGCTGGATTCAATGCTGCTGTATGCTCTGAAGCTGGAGTTCACCATCACCTTGCGTCCGTTGATATATTCATAACTGTTGGCTCTGGTGGTGTTTTCCTTTCTACCTCCGGCCTTGATGCCGTAAAAATTGTTTGCCACCTCGGAACCCTTTTTCATCAGATGCCTGCCCCAGCCGGTTTCAAGAGCGGCCTGGGCTACCATGACAAGAGGATCAAGTCCGAACCTGGCTGCAACCTTTTGGGCAATCGGCATAAGCTTATCCACAAAGGCCTGCTGAACTTCTCCGGATTTACCGTCTCTTCCCTTGATTTCAAACTTCTTCTGAAGTTTAATTTCATCAAGAAGATCGGCTTTGCCGCTGTCCCTTGAGGATGCAGAAGCATATTCCTTGCCAAAATATTCACTCTTCATAGGAAATTTGGGAGCTGCCGTCTCTTTCCTGACACCGTCAAGACTGAAGGATTTAGGATCCTGCTTTAAAGCAAAACTTCTTGTTTCACCCGGCATGTGAAGTTCACCTGATGATTTTGCCGATTCGCCCCTGTCAAGCTGTCTGACGATAAGATCGGAAAGACCTCCCGACTGCATACTCATGCCGCAGCTGGCAAGCTTGGCCGACATCTGTTCGTCAAGCATGGTCTGATAAAGCTCTGAAGTGGAACTGGAAAGAGGATTGTCCTTGTTGAGCTCCCTGGTTGATTCTCTCTGCACCTTAAGCCACATCTGGGTAAACATGGCTTCAAACTGATTGGCTGCCTGCTTCAGTGCATCCTTTCTGGAGGCTGCATCCCCCTTGATACCCTGTCTGCGAAGATGTTCCAAAGAGCTGTAATCATTGATGTAGTCGATATTTTCCATCTTCGCATTCTCCTGTAAAAGTGATTTAAATGATGACCAGCTCCCCCTCTATCGCCCCGGCCTGCTGCAGCGCCTCGAGTACACTCATGAGATCGCCAGGTGCAAGACCTATCTGATTGATGGTGCGAACCAGATCATCCAGTGAATTAGATGATTCAAGTTTAAACATGCGGGTATTCTTTTCCTCAATTTTGATTTCAGAATCCGAAACCGCCGCTGTCTGCCCGTCGGCCATAGGATTAGGCTGGTAGACCTCTATATTCTCCTTGACCGTAACCGTAAGTCCGCCGTGGGTTATAGCAACCGGATGAAGCTTTACATCCTTTCCGATAACAATTGTACCGGTACGTGAATTTACGATTATTTTTGCAGCCTCATCCGCCATATCCACATCCAGATTCTCAACCGCCGACATAAAATTGACTCTGGCGCTTGGATCCCTCGGTGCATAAACTTCAACTGAGGTTGCATCTATTGCTCTTGCAGTATTCTTGCCAAAATTATCATTTATAGCATTTGCAACATTGTCGGCTGTGGAAAAATCAGCGCGGTGCAGATTAAGGATGACAGTGTCGCCGTATTCAAAGGATGATTTGACGGCTCTTTCAACAATGGCGCCGTTTGCTATGCGGCCGACTGTCGGTGTGTTGACTACAACCTTGGATCCGTCTGAACCTTCGGTTCCGAGACCGGATACGACCAGGGAGCCCTGGGCCACGGCATACACCTGACCGTCTGCACCCTTGAGAAACGTCTGGATCAGAGAACCGCCCCTCAGACTTTTCGCCTCGCCGATTGCCGAAACAGTGACGTCAATTGTTTGACCAGGCTTGGCGAACGGAGGAAGTTCGGCATGAACAACCACAGGAGCCACATCCTTCATCTTGGGCTTGATATTGTCGGAAACCTTGATGCCGAAATTATTCAGCATGGTACGAAAGGTCTGCTCCGAAAAGGCGTTGTTCTTCTCACCGGTGCCGTTTAGACCGACAACAAGTCCGTATCCGATAAGCTGGTTTGATCTCACACCCTGAACGGAGGTTATATCCTTGATGCGGGATGCGTCAGCCGGCATCATCGACTGCATTACCATTACAGCCGCCAGAAGAATTGATTTGAATAAACCTTTCATACACTGCTCCTAATTTTCTCATCAGAACGGATTGAACACGGTGTTAAGGAATTTTGCCAGCCATCCGCGCTCCTGGGTGTTGGCAAAATCTCCGGTGCCGCCGTACTGGATCCGGGCATTTGCTATACGCTGGGATGATACCGTATTATCGGAATTGATATCCTCCGGACGAAGAAGACCGGTAATACGGATATATTCATTGCCGTTGTTCAGCATCAGCCATTTTTCTCCGCGGACCCTAAGATTACCGTTAGGCAAAACCTGTACCACACTGACAGAAATATTTCCCTGAAGGCTGTTGCTCTGATTTGCCTCTGAATCGCCCTTGAAGTCGTTTCCGGTGCCGCCTGAAGCCTCGGGAGTGAATTTGCCGAGATGTATATTCTGTCCCATAAGCGTAAGCGGCTGAATATTAAAGGAACTCTTCTTGCCAAGTTCGGTGGTGGCGTTCTTTTTGGCCGATGTTCTCTCCTCAAGATTCACCGTGATAAGATCTCCCACCTTGTGAGCCTTGATATCAGAATAAATGCTGCTGACGCCCGCATTGTCAAAAATCGAGCCCGTAGGAACAACATTCACTGTTCTCTCTGCCGGCGCCGCCGGTGCAAACTCCGGATCATCCGGTTTAGGCGAACCTGCCTCTATGACAGAAGCGCATCCTGAAAGAAGCATTGAGGAAAATATTCCTGCCGCAACCAACCTGTTCATAGTTCCATCCCCTGTATCCCAAAACTGTTAATCTAACCTGTCCTAAAGCTGTATATTAAATCTGCTATGTATTCTGATTCAGACTGGTGAGCATTGCATCCACGGTGGAGAGCACCTTGGAATTCATCTCATAGACGCGCTGCGCCTGTATGAGATTGACCAGTTCCTCTGTAACATTGACATTTGCTGTTTCAAGCATGCCCTGCTTGATTGTTCCCATGCCGTCCTGACCTGCGGTTCCCTGAATCGGAGCGCCGGAGGACTGTGTCTCGGTGAAAAGATTCTCACCCACAGGCTCAAGTCCCATAGGATTGATAAAGCGGCTCACGTTAAACTGTCCGAGGATCTGTGATTCCGCCTGTCCCGCCAGCTGGACTGAAACCTGACCGTCCGTGCTGATGGTGATGCTTACGGCATTGTCCGGGATCTGGATTGCAGGCTGAACAGTATAGCCGCTGCCGGTGGTGACAATGGTTCCCTCCTCATTCAGAGCAAACTGGCCGTTTCTGGTATATGCCGTGGTTCCGTCAGGAAGTTCAACCTCGAAAAAGCCAGCACCGTTAATCATCACATCAAGAGAATTGTCAGTCGTCTGGACATCACCCTGGGTAAAACTCTTCTGGGTGGCAGTAACCTTGGCACCGACACCGACCATAAGACCGGAAGGAAGAGTGGTATCGGCGGATGATCTGCCGCCAGGCTGATTAACATTCTGATACAGCAGATCCTCAAACACCGCCCTGCTCTTCTTATAGCCTACAGTGGAGGCATTGGCCAGGTTGTTGGAAATTACTGAAATATTGGTCTGCTGTGCGTCAAGACCGGTCTTTGCGACCCATAATGCTGGCATCATAATTAAAACTCCTCAGTCTCTTAAGAGAGACGCAGTAAACTGTTGCTGCTCTGATCCATTTCTTCGGCCGTCTTCATAATTTTCATATTGGCCTCGAACTGGCGCTGAATTCTGATAAGCTGCGTCATTTCAGCAGCCACGTTGACATTGGACATTTCCACCGCACCGTTGACAAGCGTAACGGTCGGATCCTCCAGGGCTGCCTCACCGCTGGCGAGTCTGAAAAGGCCGTCCTGACCCTTGTAGAGATCTCTGACTGCAGGCTTTACCAGCTTAATCTGTGCAAACTCCTCGATATTGTTATGCTCCATGCCCTCCGGCACACCCTGAAGAGTACCGTCGGCATTGATTGAAATACTCTGAACCGGCATCTGGACTGTTACCTTGTCCCCGGATATATCCTTTACCGCCAGACCTGATGCTGTTCTCAGGACTCCCTCTGCATCAATGGAAAGACTTCCGGTACGAACATAGGCCTCTTTGCCGTTTCTGTCCTCCACCGCTATAAATCCGTCTCCCTTGATGGCCACATCCAGATCCCTGCCGGTTGTGTTGATGGCGCCTGAACTCATATCATGTCCCGGTCTTTCCGTAAGAGCAAAAACCCTGGACGGATGACCCTCGCCGTATGCCTGCATTGCTCGTGCATGCTCAAAGTCAGCCTTGAAACCTATGGTGGAGGCGTTGGCGATATTGTTGCCGCGGATGGCCAGGCTGTTCATATTCTCCTTGGCTCCGGTCATTGCTATGTATAATGCGTGATCCATATACGGCTCCGTTTAAATATTCGTTATGCTGTATAAATTAAATGCAATTGCAATGCCAGAATGTGCATATTCAGCGAGAAGCAAGAAAAACGGAGGAAAAGGCAAAAGCCGGACAAAAGCAGGAAAGAGAAAATGTCAGAAAAATGACTCGAAAAGATCCGCCAGGGAGGCGGATCGGCATTAGGAACAGAAATCTAAAACATGGCGTTATGAGACATTAAGGATTGTCTGCATAATGGCACTTGCAGCCTCAAGAGCCTTGGAATTGGCCTGATAGTGGCGCTGCGCTGTAATCAAATCTACAAGTGAAGCGGAAAGATCCACATTGGATGATTCAAGTGATGATGACTTGATAAAGCCGCCGATACCGATTCCCGGTCTTGAAGCAACAGCCTCACCTGAATTTATGGACTGCTTCCAGCATGTGTCACCGAGCTTGGCCAGACCCTGACTGTTGGAGAAGGTTGCCATGGCAATCATGCCCACCTTCTTTATTTTGCCGTTGGAGTATGTTGCCTGGACAAGACCGTCATCACTGATGTCAAGACCGGTCAGCTGACCCTTGCTTGATCCGTTTTGAACAAGCTTTGTCACATCAAACGGTGAACTTACCTGGGTAAGCTCCTCAAAGTCAAAGGTTACCTGCTGATAGTCGTTCACGCCCTCAAAAACCTCTGCATATCCCGTTTCACCCTCACCAGGCTCCACCCCTGACTGGTTGTAGCCAAGATACTCAGTGGTAAAGGATATGCCGGTAAGCTTTTCACCTCTGAAATCCACAGGCTCGCCTGAAGCATTGAACAGGATCACACCGCAGGTTACTTTCTTGCCTTCCTGATGACCCTGGGCATCTGTATGACTGTATCCTGAATCCATTATAAGATTGTTGCTGTTAGGATTGGTCTTGGCGAGATCCACAATTTCCATGGTGGAATTGCCGTCATCATCAATTTTTTCAAAGCCGACATAAACCTGCCATGCGGTTACGGTTGATTTCCGTCCGCTTGAATCAGTTATGGCGAGTTTGTCGGCATTTACAAAGTAGTAGGTCGCTGTATGCTGATTGCCGAGAGAATCATATACCGGCACGGATGTGGTATGGGAATATGATTCAGGATCATTAGGATCAAATCTGTAATTTACTGTTGGATCCTCCGTGATAGTGGCTGATGTTCTTTCAGGTTCCACCACGTCGAGCGTTATTTTGCCCTTTTTCTGCAGTGTTTCTGATGAATTCAGAGACATGCTGGATGTAACCTTGGTAGTTTCAGCAGGAGTTCCGCCGTCGGTCGGAATTACCAGATTTCTTGTGGAGGCCAGGGAAAGCGAACTTACCTCGCCATCATCATCAACGCTGTAAATCTGAAGATTGTAGCCGTTGGTGCTTACCACGTTGCCTTCCGCATCAACCTGAAAATTACCGGCTCTGGTATAGATATTCTCTTCAGAACCGTCGGCATGAAGAACAAAGTAGCCTTCACCTGAAATCGCCAGATCAAGAGTATTGTCCGTATTTTCAATAGATCCCTGAGAAAACTGCTGGGTAACCGATGCTGTCTGAACACCGCTGCCGACGATTGTCTTGGCATTGGCAAAAATCGACCTGGTATATACATCGGCAAACTCTGCTCTTGATTTCTTAAAACCGGTGGTTGCAACGTTGGCAATGTTATTGGAGGTAACATCGAGATCCTTTTGTGCGGCATTCAGACCGCTGAGAGAAATATTGAAAGACATAATCTACTCCTGTTCCTTAATTACTGATTGTTGGATATTTCAAGAACATCACTGAAACTGTACTGTCCGAGACCCTCAAGATTAAGAGTTGTGGATTTTGATCCTGTTCCCGTAAGAACACTCTGGACATTGGCGAAAACCTGGGTCGGAACCGCCGTCGAAATTCCGGCGACAAGACCGTTGGCCTTTACCGTATAGAGTCCGGCCGGCACCGCATTGCCGTCACTGTCCGTGCCGTCCCATCTGAAATCTACATTACCTGTATGGGATCCAGGTGCCGATGCTGAATAAACCATGCGTCCCGCCTGATCATATACTGTGATTGCAATGTCGCTTGCACCTGCCGTTCCAGTATTGATCACGCCGGCAAATCCGTTCCCCGCTGAATATCCGGTATCCGTGTCAATCAGCACGCTCTGACCGACAAGTCCGGATGCCATGAGGGCCTGTGACGAGGTTACAACACTGGAAAGACTTGATACAGTCTGATTAAGCGTGGTAACTCCGTTAACCGTGGAAATCTGTGCCATCTGACCGATCATTTCCTTGTTGTCAGCCGGATTTGTCGGATCCTGATATGCAAGTTCAGTAGTAAGCAGGCTCAGAAAATCAGCCTGCGTCAAATCATAGCTGCCGGTATTGCGACCGCCTGTCGCCGACACACTGGTTGCATCAGCTGCTGTTAAACCGATATCACTGTAGATGGACATTTTTGCCTCCTAAACCTCTGTTACTTACCAAGACGCAAAGTTTGTGCCAGTAATGTCTTTGCCGTCTCTGCAATCTGAACATTGGTCTGATAGGACTTGCTGGCACTCATCATGTCAGCCATCTCCTCAACTACATTGATGTTGGGACGGAATATATAGCCGTCTTCGTCTGCCATAGGATGAGTCGGATTGTATTCTCTGACAGCCGGAGCCGTACTTTCCACAATGCCGGCGACCCTTACGCCTGCAGCAGATCCGCTCTGTGAAATATTATTGTGGGCCTCTTTAAGAACTGTTGAAAAAAACGGTTTTCTAGCCTTGTACGCCTGGTTTGATGACGAAGAAATGCTGTCGGCATTTGCCAGATTGCTGGCAACCGTATTAAGCCGGACAGACTGGGCGCTGAGAGCGGAGCCTGCAATATCCATAACAGTAAACAAACTCATCCCTGTTCTCCTCTGATGGCACGGTTAAGAAGCATGATACGCTGATTCAGAAATTCAAGCGAAGCCTGATATCTCATGGCATTGTCAAGAAATTCCATTCTTTCAGTCTGGACATCAACCGTATTTCCGTCGCCGGTGTCAGGCTGCTCGGGAACCCGGTAGAGAATATCGCCGCCGCTTAAAAAGGACGAACCCTTAAGATGCCTGTCATCGGTGCGTGAAAGACTCACACCGCGCGGATCCGTCTTGGAAAGAGCCTGATTAAGTGCGGCGCTGAAATCCATATCCTTGGCCTTGTAGCCCGGAGTATCAGCATTGGCAATATTTGATGCCAGAACCTCCGAACGGGCGTTTCTGACACCCATAGTGTACTGATGCACACCAAAAGCCTGATCAAATGAAATTCCCATAACTGTTCCTCCTGAAATCTACGGTAATAAGAGCAATAAATATGCCAGAATAAAAAAGGAAAAACGCGCGGGAGAATTTTTTTAAGAAATAAAGCTAAAAACAGTATATAAATCAAGAAGTTATAAAGATAACTTTAACAGAGTACGGAGAAAGCGGCAGGATTTTGCCACCCGGTTTACAAGAAAAAAAACGAAGATCCAAAGCTCAGATGTCATTCATATGACGTTTAACATCATCTGACCATGCTCCGGTGTATGAGCATACTCCGGCAGCATATTCTGATGCGTGCTTCAGTGCCGCATCAGGTGCCGCTCCGGCAAGGATCCGGCACAGAAACGCAGCTGAAAAGGCGTCACCGGCACCGACCGCATCTCCTCCCGGAGCCGCCGGCGAGGCAGGATGGACAAGACATTCACCATCCCACCAGACAGCAGATCCGCATTCTCCCGCAGTAAGAAGAACACCCTTGAGATCATACCGCGCCGCCAGCGCCGTCATAACTTTTTCAAGCCGGCTGAAACAGGATTCCAAATCAGCAAATGTATCCGGAATGCCGATACCAGGCTTCTCTCCGAAAAGATCGCAGACAGTCATATACTCGGCAAAATTAAGCTTGAGAACGTCAGATGATTTGATCAGACAGGATACCAGTCCGCTGCTGTAATAGTGCTGTCTGAGGTTAAGATCGCAGAAACGCAGACATGATCCGGAAACTGCGGATACCGCATCCTCAAGAGCCTGTCTGCCGGCCGGGCTTCTTGCAGCCAGAGAGCCGTAGGCAAGAACGTCGGATCCTTTTATCCGCTGCAGTGCTTCGTCTGTAAGATGGAGATCATCCCAGGCACTGTTTTCTCTTATGTCATAGCTTATTTCACCGCCGGCGGCCGTCACCTGCGAAACACCGGTCGGACAGCTGCTGATCCACGGATATACAGAAAGTCCCCTGCCGCGGCAGAAAGCAAGCAGTTCACTGCCTTCCCTGTCCTGCCCCACTGCAGTGACAAGGGCTCCGGATGCACCGTGCATCAGGGAATGAAAGGCGAAATTGGCGGGAGCGCCGCCTGGTGTTCTTCCTTCGGGAGAGACGTCAAAAAGCAGTTCTCCAACTGCCGTAACATTAACCGAACTCAAATCAGATTTAAATGTGGCGTCCTGCATTCCCTGTCCTCCTGCAGTAAAGCATTCACCGCGTAAAACCGGTGAACTATCACCCTGCACATACTCTTTTGCGTCTGTGAACAGCAAGAGTAAGCCTCGAATCACAGATCAGCTCATCCCTGTCGCTGTATATGCGGATGCTCCACACCTGTGTTGATACTCCGAGATGAAGAGGAACCGCTCTTGCTCTTACCGTTCCGCCGAACGCTCCGCGCACGTGGTTGGCATTGATATCAAGTCCGAGACAGCATTTATCCTCGGGGCAGCACATATTTCCGGCTATGGAGCCCACTGTTTCAGCAAGAGCGGCCGAAGCGCCGCCGTGAAGCATTCCGTAGGGCTGGCACGTGCGCTTATCAACAGGCATGACAGCCTCCATATAGTCATCACCGAAAGACGTGAAAACTATCCCCAGTCCGGAAACCATTGTATCCGTGCATATTTCGTTAAGATGCTCAAGCGTGAATTCCCGCTTCCAGATCCCCATCATTCTGCCTCATAGTAGCGGGCAATAATCTGCACAGGATGAAGCGCTGTCCTGCCCTCCATGCGCTTGACCTGACTGCGGCACGAATAGCCTGTAACAAGGCAGTGCTCCACACCGTAGCGCTTGACTGCCGCACCGAAACTCTGATTATAGATACGCTCTGAAGTCTCGCGGTGAACTCTTTCATGTCCGTACATTCCTGCCATACCGCAGCATCCGACTGCCACCGGCTTGAGCTTGAGACCGAAAAAGTCGAAAATACGAACCCAGTCATTATGAGTAGAAGGTTTGAAGGTTTTCTCCTGACAGTGGGCCAGCAGATAGAATGTCTCGTCACAGAGAAATTCATTCAATGCAGTTCTGTGCTCCATTACAGACAGAAGCCATTCCTGAATCATCATCACATTGAAATCACCGCGGCGATCCTTCAGAATCTTCTGATATTCATCTCTGTAGCAGATTACCATTGCCGGATCCAGACCTACCAGAGGAACTCCGATCTTATCAAGTTCATTCAGAAAATCGGCGGTATTCTGAGCTGTTCTGGCAAAGGCTGACAAAAATCCCCGGACATGCTGAACCTTGCCGTTAGGTACAAACGGCACCAGATAAGGTCTGAATCCCAGAGCTTTCATGAGTCTGAGCATATCTGCGACCACCGGAGCGTCATAACAGCTGGTGAACGGATCCTGAATTACAAAAACGCTTCTGACTCTGTCCTCTGCAGACATAATTTTGACAGCATCCAGATTAAAAGCTGGAATCTCGAGATCTTCGGCAAGAGAGGAAAGATTCGGATAACTCAGAGGCGGCAGATCCACCATCCCCATTCCATACTTGGCCGCCGCACGGGAAAGAGGATTGTTTATCAACAGATTGGAAATGTTCGGCAGGAAAGACATTAGCGGAAGCAGTTTCTCCACGTTTGCCACACAGTAATCTCTTACCGGACGCAGGTAGCGGCGATAGTACATGTACATAAAGCGGGATCTGAAATTCGCAATATCCACCTTCACAGGGCACTGGCTCGAGCACGCCTTGCAGGCCAGACATTCACTGAGAGCTTTATTTACCTCGTCAGAGAAGTCATATCTGCCAAGGCGGTTTCGCGCAGTGTTCATAATCCTCTGCATCAGTTCCGAAAAACTGAAGTCACGCTCAAGCGCATCCTCGGCCAGCAGATCCGCACCGGCATTCTCCATCTGTCTGAGCCATTCTCTTGCAAGAGTCGCTCTGCCTTTCGGAGACATGCGGCGATCTCTGAAAAGCTTGTAGGAAGGACACATCGGAGAATTGACATCATAATTGAAGCACGCACCGTTGCCGTTACAGATCATAACCTCCTCATATCCGTGTCTTACATCAGGTCTGATCTGGCGATCAAAGGTTCCTCTCTTTTGAAATGAAACCTCGACAAGCGGTTCGTCAGACTCCAGCGGAGTGCATATCTTTCCCGGATTAATCTTGTTGCAGGGATCAAAAGCTCCCTTTATACGTCTCAGCTCGTCAAAAAGCTTCCCGAAATACTTAGGACCGTACTGCGACCGGAATCCTCTGCCGTGTTCACCCCACATAAGACCGCCGTACTTGGCTGTAAGTTCGACCATTTTTCCTGTAATCTCATGAAGCATCGCCTCCTGCAGCGGATCGCACATATCAAGTGCCGGTCTTACATGAAGAACTCCAGAATCAACATGACCGAACATACCGTAGCTCAGATTTTTCGAATCAAGAAGCTCTCTGAACTCAAGAATATAATCGGCCAGTTTTTCCGGAGGAACACATGTGTCCTCGGTAAAGGCTATAGGTTTGGCATCGCCATCGGCCTTGCCAAGAAGACCGACAGCCTTCTTGCGCATGGCATAAATATTCAGAATGCTCGGCAGATCATAGGTAAACTGATACCCTATCACTCCGGCCTCGTGTGCTGCTATCTGCCGATCAAGTACGGCACAGAGCGCTTCGGTCTTCTTCTTTTCCTCTTCAGGATCATAGCCTGCAAATTCTACTATGTTGATACCCTGCATATCACAGCCGGGAACGTCGGCTATGAGATCCTTGACGGAATACCATACAATATCGGTTCTTGCTAGATTAAGAACCTTTGAATCGACCGTCTCGACGGATAGACATCCTGAGGACAGCATTACCTGAGCATTGCGAAGAGCCGAGTCAAAGCTGTCATACTTGACATTGACAAGAGCCCGGAAGGTAGGGATCTTTGTAAGTGTCAGCCTTGCCTCAACTATAAATCCGAGGGTTCCTTCCCCTCCGCAGATGATGCGTGACAGATCAAGAGTATCGGTATCCGGATCATAAACATGCTTTAAGTCATATCCGGTAAGGAAACGCGTAAGTTTCGGGAACGTACTCTCTATTTCCTGCTGTTTATCCTTAACCACTGCATATACGGTTCTGTAGATATCACCCTCAAGTCCCTCAGCCGCAAGTTTTTCCCTGAGAGCATCCCCGGAGACCGGAGCAAATTCTGCCAGACTTCCGTCGTACAGAACAACAGTAACCGAGGCGACATGCTGGGATGTTTTACCGTAGACCAGAGATCCCTGTCCTGAGGCATCCGTACTTATCATGCCTCCTATGGTGGCACGGTTGGATGTGGAAAGTTCAGGCGCGAAGAAATAGCCGGACGGCTTCAGGTATTCATTAAGCTGATCCTTGACTACTCCGGGCTGTACTCTGACTGATGAACTTTGACGGTCATATTCAATAATCACATTCATATGACGGGATAGATCGACCACCACTCCGCCGTTCAGAGACTGACCGTTGGTTCCTGTTCCGCCTCCGCGGGGAACCAGCTTCACAGCTCTGAACTCATCCCGTGCAGAAATTGAATTAATCAGCTGCACATCACGGTAGGATTTCGGAAAAACAACTCCCTGAGGCAGCCACTGATAAACACTGTTGTCTGTGGCCACGGCAAGACGGCTTGAAAAATCCGTTTCTATATCACCCTGAAAACCTTCATGGGCAAGGGAACTGAAATAGCTCCTGTATAGTTCGTCCGTATTAAACTGATCCGAGAGCTGAGGTATCATACTAGGTCATCCTTAAGAACAATTTTTAACACGCATATTTTACACTGTTCACATCATTTTGTAGATATCCTACGCACTCTGACAGACCAGGTTTTAATGATGAACAGTCTTCAGCGGATCATACATGCTGCAGCAGGTGTCACCGGCAGGAGCAGGAACAAAAAAAATGCATAAAAAAGAAAACCGGGTTTAAATCCGGCTCAAAAGAGGAAAAAGAGGAAAAAAAAGAAAGAGGAAATAAAAATCAATGTAATCCGGTATGCATAAGTTCACTCAGCGTCACGCCCCTGTCACTGCAGAAAGACATGCAATCAGACTCGGAGGAACCTTTGGCATAGCACATCATACCCACAGTAGAAAGCAAAATAGCGGTAACCAGAGCGTATACTGCTATGGCTCCGAAACTACGTCTGCTGCGAATACTGTTTTTCATTCTGACTACTACCCTTTTTCAATATTATGATTCTCTAATTTTTGATCTGAAAAATCATTTATTACGATCACATTTCTGAACAAAAAATAAACAATTCCGGTTTTTCCCATAAGGACAAGTTTTAACGGCGGATACCTTTTCGAAGCAGCACATATGTACTTTCGGTGTCTTTCTGCTGTGACAATTACAGGAAAGACTGTACGGAAAACAGAATCATTACTGCAGGCAACTGCCGGATAAACACCGGCGGCAGCGATGTAATCAAAGTATTCACGGACTTTATCAAGTTTGAAGACGCTGATACGGTGAAGAAACCTCTGTCTCAAATCAATAACAGCTGAGGTTGGAACATCCCTGTGCCGCAATGACATAAATGACTTCCGGACCCTCTGCTTTATACAGGGTATCTTACTTTCAAGCCGCTGCCGTATGTTCCCTGGAATGATGAATACAGTGTGTATATTCCGAATGAAAAAATCAGAAAATGCTTTAAATCCTGAATTCTAATTTCATAACAGGACAGCACTTACCTGCCTTTCTGATTTTCAGATGTTTACTATAAATTTAGGATCTGTTCAGGAAATATGTTGATATGTAAAGATGTCTTGCTTACCGCGGCATAAAAGGATCTCACTTTTCATTTTTCTACAATCAAACTACCTAGAACCGCCCTGCCTTGTTTGTCTGTAATTAAGGAGTTCAATGATGCTTTGGTACCTAGACTGATCAAGACCATCACCGTTTATGATGACCTCTTTACTGTAATGTTCAAATTCCGGATTGAAATACAGGTGTAATTTAATGACAGTCGGAAAACACTCCATCTGGTTTTGCCTGCGAGATTGCTTTATCCGTCTTGTTGATTTTGTTTTATTCCCTTATTATCAATGACGTTCCCTTATTTTACAGTAATATTTAAGGGAAAGTTAAAAGTGTAAAGGAATGCGACAATTTTAATTATTCATTGATCAAAGACCAAAAGCGGGACTCTGAACTCATTTGAATGATTGCAGCTGTACATCATGAGGCCGGAAAACAGGAAATGTATCTGAAACAACGACCTCAGAAACTGGAAAAGTTTTCTTTTCGGGGAGTTGATTTAACAGACAAAACTTCAAATAATAAAAAAGCGGCCGCGATACCCGTTCCGGAACATTCATCCGCTGTTATCCCGGTTTTATCAGAAGCATGCAACAGTTTTAAAACTTTAAAACGAGTTTGATCTGAAGCATGCTCTGTTTCTGACAATACAAAACAGGACCTTCAAATATGGAAAAAATCCTTATAAAAAACGCAACAGTTGTAAATGAAAACCGCATATTTCCATCCGATCTGCTGATCAGCGGAGGCAGAATAGAAAAAATCGCATCTGACATATCCCATGACGGCCGCAGCAGACTCATTAATGCCGAAGGTCTTACACTTCTTCCCGGAATTATTGACGATCAGGTTCATTTCAGAGAGCCGGGAGGAACTGTCAAGGCTACAATAGGATCCGAATCCCGCGCCGCAGTTGCTGGCGGAACCACAAGTTTTATGGATATGCCGAATACCACGCCTCAGACGGTAACCATTGACGAATGGCAGAAAAAACAGCAGATCGGCGCCGCCACATCAATAGCAAACTACGGTTTTTTCCTTGGAGCGACCAATGACAACATTGAGGAGGTCAAGAAGCTCGATCCGAAACAATGTCCCGGACTCAAAATATTCATGGGCTCATCAACAGGCAATATGCTGGTTGACAAAGAGGAGGCTCTGGATGCTCTCTTCAGAGAGTCGCCTGCACTCATTGCCACACACTGCGAACGCACCGACATAATAGCGGAGGCCGAAAAAAAGGCTAAAGAAAAATACAGGGACGACGTTCCCGTATCAATGCATCCTGTAATCAGATCAAGAGAAGCCTGTCTCAAATCAGCTCAAACGGCTGTAAATCTGGCTCTGAGGCACCATGCAGATCTGCATATCTTCCATATGTCCACCAGAGAGGAGGTTGAGATGCTTACAGAAATCAACCGGGGCATCATCAGAGAGCACAGAAAAATTACAGCAGAAGCATGTATGCCGCACCTGATGTTTACGGACAGCGACTACGAGCAGCTTGGAACCAAAATCAAATGCAATCCTGCAGTAAAAACAAAAGATGATCGCAATGCACTCCTGGAGGGAATAAGAAACGGCACGATTGATATCATCGCAACAGACCATGCTCCCCACCTGGCTTCAGAAAAGAACAATACCTATTTCAAGGCTCCGTCCGGCATTCCCATGTGCCAGCACACTCTTACAGGACTTATTGAACTCTTCCACAGAAATGAGCTGAGTCTGGAGCAGATTGTGCAGTGTACCTCGCATAATGTCGCCTCCAGATACCATATTGCATTAAGAGGATTTATCAGAGAGGGCTACTATGCCGATCTGACTCTGGTGGATCTTAACGGAAGCTTTAAGGTATCAAGCGAAAATATTCTGTATAAATGCGGATGGTCACCGTTTGAAAACAGGACCTTCGGATCCAGAGTAGTATTTACTCTGGTCAACGGAGTTCTGGCCTATGCTGAAGGAGTAATCTGCACTGCACAGAAAGGCATGGCTATGGTATACAGCAGATAATCCCGCAGGAGGGAAATGCCGCACCCCGCCAGTTCGGACAATACAAAACTGTATTCAGCGGTTCAAAGCATAAAATCCTGATCAGTCTGAAATGCCCGCTTTTTCCGGCAGTTACTTTCTGACAGATCAGGAAGTTAATTCCCGTACTCTGCAGATATTCGGCAACATTTTGCGCAAGCTTATCCGGAACAAATCATCATGAATATTCACAGCCTGTTTTTGCAAAGAACCATTTTTGTTATTTTTGATATCAATTCACTTTATTAAGGATTGAACTGTGCTATAAAGAACTTGGATACGGAGCAACATCAATGATTAAGAACGGACGCAAACTCTTCAGCAATTCCAAGAGCAAGCAGAAAAAAAATCGCCTTGAAGAACAAAAGACCTTCGAGACAGTTGAAAATAAAAAGAGTGACAGCGGCGAAAATGCGACAGCGGCGGTTGCTGCCGGCGGCACCGGAATCAAAACAGATAATTCAGGCAAAGATTTGAAACCGGAAGCAAAAGATGAAAAGTCCGGTCAGACCTCCCGAACCGTCAGTTCAGCCAAAATCCAGAAAACAGGATCCGCAGCAGATTCACTGCAGTCATCCGGAGGAAAATCAGATCACGGCAAATCAAATCAGAATCGGGGATCAAACTCTGCTCCTGAAAAGAATGGGGATGAACCTCTTACCCTGAAGGAAAAAATCATCGCCATAATTACATTCTCCAATATATCCATAGTTAATGTTGTTCATTTCGGATTTCTTGTACTCCTTGTCATAATATGCTGCATCGCCGGAATAACATTCTCCAGTCTGAGCAATCTGAGCAACGCCTTTGCAGTGGTGTCAGACAAGGCTACCCCGCTTGCAATGACAGCAAAATCCCTGGAAACCGATCTGCTTCTCATCCACAACGATGTTAACCAGATTCTTATGGAAAAAGACTCCGGCAGGATTCCATCTCAAGAGGCGGATCTGAAAAGCAAAAGAGACAACTTTAAAACAGCACTGGAGGAATTCAAGAATACTGCCAAGGATGAACCGCAGCTTCAGGAAATCATATCCAATGTGTCAGACATGACCGACACCTACATCAGCGAAATAAGCAAAATCCCCGTACTTAAAAAGGAGCTTCTTGACAGAACGGCGGAAGTTAACAAGCAAAAGGCATCATTCGCCGGTCTTGTAAGATTCTTCAATAACGAGGAAAATTCATTTTTTTCAAAAATTGACGATGACTTCCTTCTGGACAGCTACCGCTGCATGAAGGCTGCACAGAGCACAATCGAGAGCAACACAACCACGGCGCTTGACACCGCAATTCCGGAAAAAATAAACCGATACATAGAATCCAACCTCAACTATCTTAAGGAATTCAACCTGAATCTGAATGATCTCAAGAGAGAAATCAAAGATCTTGAGAACAATCTTGGTACATACATAGCAAGTTTTGTCTTTGATACCACCAATCAGAAGGGGCTTATTTACAACCATTTGAAGCTTTCGGAAGAAACCCTGGAGATGGAAAAAGCCGCAAATCAGGCCACAGAAAAAATAAGCAAAATCCGCGACTACATAAAAAATATCCAGGAGCTGTCCAACGAAGCCATAAACCAGAGCAACAATACCGCAGATCAGATATTTGATCGCAGCCGGATTACCCTTCTGATTGCTGTAGTTATTTCCATTATTGTTGCATTCTTTATTGCCTTTCTTGTCGGAAGATCAATCCGTGTGCCGCTGAGCCGTATAATCAAGGCGATTTCAGAAATGTCCGAAGGTGTATACACCGGACGTCTCGACTACAGAGCAAACAATGAATTCGGCAGGCTGACCAAACGAATCAAAGGACTGAAGATACAGTTTGCAAATGTGCTGCGTCAGGTTGCAGACGGATCAAACAAGGTAAAAAATGCAGCCGAAGCAAACACAGAATCAGCCACAAATACAGCAAACGGCATCCAGTCTCAGCAGAAAATGACCAATGACGTAGTATCCGCAATCGATGAAATGAGAACTTCCGGATCACAAATGGCAAATTCTGCACAGGAAACAAGAAAAATTGTTCTGCAGGCCGGTGATGCCGTAACAACCGGATCCGAGGTTATAATCAAAAACATCAACACAACCCGTAATCTGGCCGATCGCATAACATCCACCGAAACCGTCATAAATCACGTCAGCGACATGAGTCAGAACATCAGTTCTGTAATCCAGGTTATCAGAGGAGTAGCTGATCAGACCAATCTCCTTGCACTTAACGCGGCAATTGAAGCCGCCAGAGCCGGAGAGCACGGCAGAGGATTTGCTGTTGTTGCAGATGAGGTAAGAACTCTTGCAAGCAAAACAGCCGCATCAACCAATGAAATCAAAAACGTTATTGAAGCCCTTCAGACATCAGTCAACCAGGCGGTTTCATCAATGCACGACTGCCGTGCAGAGATGGACAGTTCCATCCGTCAGACCACTGATGTAAACGAAGCTATTCAACGGATACAGTCCCACCTTAACATCATTACGGAATATTCAGACAAAATAGTAGAGGCGGCAAGCCACCAGTCTGACAGCACCGATGCTGTTGCACAGAATGTTCATGAAATAGCTGTGATATCTGAAAACAATGTTGAGGAAATCAAAAAGGTTAAAGAGGCCTGTCTCGGTCTGAACGAGCTTGCAAAATCCCAGACTGAATGGGTAAACAAATTCACGTTCTAGCAAAGATATACTGTTTTGAATTTCTAAAGGCTTGTTCACTTCAACTTTCTCTTAGTGACAACAGTCACTAAAAAAGTTGAAGTGCATACCTGTTTACATATGCGTTGAGATAATTTTGAATTCAATGATCTGTAATCATCCTGATTAGATCCTGTAATGTTTTGTAAAATTCCTCATAAGGAATAAAACCTTTAAGAGTTTTCTTTGATTCCGGATCTTCACAATCTCTTTTTTCAAAGAATTTTGTCTTTCTGTATATTAAATACATTAAACAGATTTTTTGATAAACAAGACATATGATCAGTTTCCGGATATTACTATCCGTCTGTTTGACATATTCATTAAAAACTCACACTTTTTATAAAATCACCACTTTTCCAGAACAGAGCCATGATCATACCCGATTTTATGCCTTGTATCCCGAGTACTGAAGGTCGGGTTTTACGACACGCACGGCTAAAAAAATCCGCTGCAGAATAATACCGCAGCGGATCATCTATCAATTCATAAAACCAGTAATCAATCAGTGACAGAATTGCAATCAGTCAATCACGTCTCCTCCAAGATTAACAGTCTGCTGCTGATCAAGATCACCGGTATTTAAATTAATGAAACCGTCATTACTCTGACTGACAGCCAGTTTATCAGCATTATCAATTGCCATTCTGGTCTGTGCCTGATTCTGGATATTCATCCGACTGATATTTTCAGCAGTATTCCGTGCATTCGAATTCTGAGCCACATCAGCAATGACATTGAATTTATCAATATACTGCCTCAGATCATTGACGATTGAATCTATTGATTCGGTATCCTCATGCATCTCCATAACATATCTGGTAGAGTCAAACTTGGTCAATCCCCTGCCCAGAAAGGTAACGGAAACGATTTCTGAAGCAAGAAACCACTGGTGAAAACTGGATCTGACAACAGTATTTTCAGAACGGTTTGAATCATAAATACTTGCTCCCACAGATACCTTTGAGGTTGTGTAGGTACCGCTGTTTCTATAGAAAACGAGAAGCGATTTGAATTTCAACTCGCAGAAAAACAGTTCAGCCATACCCCAAAGAAGCCTGCAGAGTATAAACAGAAGAAGAAGTGTAAAGGCATACTGCATGATTACGGTTCCCACACCTACATCAATAGTGCCGCCCCATCTGCGCGCAAACTCACCTGCAATTGAAGACAGGATATTGTAGGTGTATGCCGTTGTTAAACCTGCGGCTATACCCAGTAAATATTTAAGCACCACAAATATGCCGAACTGCTCGCTTTTCTCGAATACAGGCTGAGTCTCCTGAACCGTATATCCGGAATACTCACCCTTTGACTGGGATGAATTCGACTGCAGGGAAGGTTTGAACTGTGCGTAGACGCGGTTTGGAACCTCCATAAATCTTCTTTTCGCCATGGCATTGTTATCAATGGCTATAAACAGATCCCTCGGATGGATTGATTCCTGCCAGTCCACAATTCTTTCAGATACTTCAGTCTTAAGCTGATATTCCCTTGATTTGCACCAGGCCATGATATACAGAGGAACTGTCAGTGCAAGAGGAATCAGTGAAAAATACCAGAACCACATCTGCCACGGAAATGAATTAAAGGATTCCACCGCCGCGGTAAACATTCCGCTTTCCGGTATAGTCACGAAGCTGAAGATCACCACAAACACCGTTGGAACAAGCACCGCATACACAAGATTTAAAATCAGCGACTTGAAACTAAGATTATCTGGAGGTGAAAGTTTGTTGCGATCGACAAAAAACACATTGCGCCAGATAAAGATAAGTTTCGCTCCAAGAATTATTGTGCACAGATTCTTGATAATCTCGGCATTTCCCGCACCTATCAGAGAGGAACTGATCATAAAACAGAGAATACCGTAGCATAAAAGAATTACTGTGGTATTGATAACTGCAGACAGTGCACTCTGGATCAGATTTCTGTATGGCGGAGGAAGAAAAAACAGCTTACGGAACATTGTGTAGTACACACCTTCAACCCAGCATCTCGGCTCAACAAAAGTCTTGTTCTGCCTTGAATTGAGCATTTCAGTAAGATCGGCACTTGTATAACCGAAATGCATCTGATTTTCTGAAGGATTAGCATAGTTATGTGCAAGGGATTTAGGATCATTGCGGCCTACAACAAGAGAGAAGCATTTAAACATGCCTGAAAAGGTATGCAAACCGCCCTTGATAAATATAATCAGACCGAAAATCATAGCAATCCATGCAGCCGGATTATTACCCTTCTGAACAAGTGATGAAACAGACAGAAGAAGCTGCAGTCCAAGATACAAAATAAACAGACCCGAAGCAACCTGGATCAATCCAAGTGCCCTCAGAGGATTGCTGATCCGCTGACTTTTTGAGCCTATGTCATTCTGACTAGCCATTAATAACCTCTTTAAATTTCATATATTTCCCGAGCTGATTATAACCCATGCGGCCAATATAACCAAACAGCAGGAACGGCATGATTTCAGGAAAGACTCGGGAGAACATAAAATCAGCAGCTCTGCACCTGTGAATCAGTTTGAATTCCGGTGAAATATCCGGCAATCGACTCATGCTCCCAGATCGGTTTTACGCCTTCAGGCAGCCACAGATCCTGTCCGAGACATCTGCACGGTATACCAGGCATATGAAAATCAGAACCTACAGAGCAGTAGAAACCGTACTTCTTTGCCAGATCGCGGATAAAAAGCTTTTCATCAATTCTCTGACTCGGACTTCCCCCCTCTATACCGTCTCCATGGCATTCCCCGGAAAAATACTCGACAAGCTTTTTAAGAGCGCTTTTATGCATCTTTTCATAACGGAACGGATGAGCAAGAACAGCAACACCTCCTGCTGAATGAATAGCTTCTACGGCCGTTTCAACAGAACTGAAATCAACCTGAAAAAAGGCTCTTCCACCGGAGCCGAGATACTTTTTAAAGGCTTCGTCGTTGTCCTTTACGAGTTTTCTTGACTGCAGAAAATCGGAAAAATGCTTTCTGGTAACAAAGGTGTTCTGCTCTCTTAGCCTTGCAACCATACCTCCGATATCATCCGGATCAATTGAAAAAATTTTAATGAGTTCATTAGATATCTTGTCGGCCTGACTGTCTCTTATTCTGCTGTGAGCGTCAATAACAGACTTAAGCTTCTCATCGTCACTTCTGCACGACAGTCCTACAACATGGATCTGAAAAGTACAGCTGCCGCACTTCCAGGTTGTTGAAATTTCAATTCCGGGAATAAGTACAAGCGGCAGACTGTTTTCTCGTATATGCTTTACAGCCCTGTCGATGCCGTTCATACTGTCATGATCCGTCAGTGCCAGTACACGCACATCACGCCTTTTATCCAGGGCATAGTCAACAAGCTGCTCCGGAGTAAGCGCTCCGTCAGAGAAAATGGAATGGCAGTGAAAATCAGATCTCACAGGTGGTTCAAGTTTCTTCACTTATGTAATCTCCATCAGAAGTCACAAGCATCATTTTATAACCGGAACCGCAGATAACAGTTATGAAAAATTCAATCCTTAAAGGAGGCAGATCTCAGCAAATTAAGGGCTCACAGATCCACCGCCGGGATGAATTCTACCTGTAAAAAAGCGCGGATAACATCAAACAGTTCCGACCGGTAGCATGACACCTAAGTTCTATCTTCTGACATCGTCAAAATTCAACTCATCAAAAAATGTCAGACTGTTGCCGGCGGTCTTCTTGCTTTCATACATCGCAAAGTCAGCCTCGCGGTATAAACTTTCAAAATCAGATTTTCTGCTCATATCAAAGAATGTTATTCCAACACTAATGTTGATTTTAAAATCTCCCAGTTCTTTAATATTTATCCTGTCAATACTGTTAAACAATCTGCTCATCAATGCCGTGGCTGTTTCTCGATCAGTTACAGAAACAGCATAAACCGCAAACTCGTCACCGCCGAGCCGCATAACCACGTCGTAGTTACGAAACGTTTTACGGATACTTTCTGCAACAGCAACAATCACCTTGTCGCCGACATCATGACCGAAATTGTCATTGACTGATTTAAACTTATCCGCATCAAAAAGAGCATACAATCCAAATTTACCGTCTGAAACCAGAGATCTGATCTTTGCCTCACCGCTACCGCGATTTAATATTCCGGTAAGATGATCCGTTTCAGACAGATAAATTAACTTTTCACGCTCACGCTTTTCATGATCAATATTTTCAATCAGAAGCAAAACATTGTCCCGATCAATCGATTTATGATAATCAGATGAAATGAATCTTGCACGACACCATAAACGGTCATGATTTAAAAATTCCAGAATAAGTTTTTTGCCGCTGAGAAGTCTCTCAGGCAGTGACTTTAAGTTCACAAACTCAGTAAGAACCCCCTTTGATACATCAGCAGTCAGTTTGTTCATTTCAGAAACAATAAAATTCTGAGCATCATCAACATCACTGCCCAGAACTGTCGAGCCGCCGGAAGCGTTTATACTGCACAGACGCATACATTTGTTTTCACTCAGAGAAATTTCATACATATGATCGTAAACTTCTGCCACCATGACCATATTTTCATTAAGCTTCTCGATTTTTCTCTGATTATACACAATGTTGAAAAAGACAACGGTTACTAATGTCAGAGCGAAGAGAATGGTAATTGCGGAAACTATAAAAACTGTACGGAGAGATGAAAAAAATTCATCCGAATCCGCAATACCTACCACATGCCAGCAGCCGCCGATGCTCTGAGAATAAACGACATAGCTTTTCCCGTTATATTTAATAACATCACCGTTAAAATTATTCTTTTCATGAAGCAAACTGACTACATATTCGTAAACATTATCTGCTCTACCATCTGAAATATCGTATATCGTACCTACCTTGTCAATATCGGAATGAACTATAACAAGACCGTCGTCGTTGACTATCATATGTTCATAACCGTCATTCTTGCTTACTCTTTCAGTCTGAGTCTGAAATTTATCAAGGGCTATATCAAACGCCATAACATTCCGGTCATCATTAAGCGTTGTTGCAACTGTCAAAATGAAAGAACCTGTATAGGCATCCAGATACGGATCGACATATACCATCTGCTTTGGAAATGCAACAGTTTTTTTGTACCACGGTCTCTCAAGAGGATTGTAGTCCTCATCCGGAGTCCAGTCGATACCGGTAAGAAATTCTCCGTTAAAATAAGCGTACAGACCGAGAAAGGATTCATCAATATTCTTTGAATAAACAATATTCTGATCTGTCAGAAACTTTCCCACAACTTCAGCGGAAACACCGCCTTCGGTATGATCATCAAGGTAATTGATTTTATAAGCTGAAATTTTAGCTAATTCAATGAGAGGAATAAGAATTGTTTCAAATTTGGATGTTAAAATAAGAGTATTCTTCTGACCGACACCAAGAATTAGTTCCTTCTTACTGGTGTACAGCTTAGAAAAGAAAAATACGGAAACCAAAATCACTAACAGCATTGCCAGAGCAAGGGAAAGAAAAGGTCTCACGCCTAAAGTTCTGAAAATTTCAGTAAATTTATTTGAAAGAGACATTTGTCAGAATCCTCACAAAAACATTTCGATTTTCTTTTTATGCCCCGACAGGTAAAAACAGAAAGCTATTAATATCCAAGGAAGACGTAACTTGTGAAACGAACTAACAGACATCCATCAAAAATGAAAATAGTGTGTTCAAAAGACGATTCCCGTGCACTTTTTAGTAATTTTATATTAGTTTTTGTAATAATTTTTATTTGTACGTCAGAAAGTCTCACAACCTAACTTAAGTATGCAGGCCTCCGACTCTCTGCCTTTTTATTTTGTAAATTTCAGGTATTAACCTGCAAAATCCGCCGCTGACAGACTTCCATGACCGCGCTCACTGTCACGGCGCAACCAGAAAACGAATCAGCAGAGAAACTGTTACAGAAAAGCATTCTGATCAGCAATGCACCGAATCAGACAGCGCAACGAGATCAAACCTGAACTTTCAGCCTAATAAACAGTCTGTAATCATCAGATTACAATTAATCTAGGCTATTTTAGCACAGCGGATAGAAATATTGTCTTTTTTAAACCTGATTTAAGAAAGATATCACATAAAAAACAGGGCCTACGCATGAATATAAAATGACCAATTTTGCTAAATGGTAGCCATATATCTTGGATAAAACTTCCCTAGAGTAATAATTGTTCTGTAAAGATGAACAAAACAGAAAATGTGAGCTAAAGA
>JAEEOK010000109.1 GCA_016284235.1 Succinivibrionaceae bacterium | reverse complement strand
TGTGTATAGGATGAAACCTTTGACATCATATCCTGGATTAACAGCATCTCCTGCTGAACATCTGATCCGATGGTTTCCTGCATATTCTGAAGAGAGGTTATGGTCAGATTCAGATCTGCAACCTTGATCTTCAACCCCTTCATAATATTATCCATCAGTTCCTGCACATCATCAGTGCTGACTGTTTTCCATCCTATATTGTTTACACCGAAGAGATCTCTTGTTGAGATATTTGTATAATTCGGGTAGTGTTTTGTATTGAAATTTATATCGGAATTTCTCAGCATATTCCGGATTCCTTTGATATCATTGATCTCGGCAACTTCAACACCACCGTTGACAGCAGAATCCTTGGCTGCCTTAAGGTTTTTCAATGCACTGAGTTCTGCATCACCGATAGGCACCTTTATGCCAAGGTCATTGCAGGTTTTAATAATCTGCTCAAAATTCTGTATTTTCTCGCCTGTGACAGTATCGTCTTCCTTCAGTCCTGACATTGCATTTCTCAAAGAAACCACAGCCTCTGTTATTTCTTTTGATCTTGCCTGATTTTCCTTGATTCCGTTAATCTTTTCTCTTGCCAGCTCCTTGTTGGATGCCGCCAGTTCATTCTGCAGGGAAGCGAAAACCAACTGAATATCAGTGGCATTGTTAAGGGATGAACTGAAGGTTCTTTTAAATGTGGTTTCCTGGATTTCTGGGTTTTGGATATTAAGGTTATTTTGAATTTCCATTGCTGAACTCCTTTATTTTTCGAAAATTTCTGTTCGGTTAACGTTGCCGGAGAATGAAAAGTTACATCTTAAGAAAAAAATATTTGTCTCTGCTATGTTTTTGCCGATAAATCCTGAGCATTCAACCTTTGCAGGATGAGCTGCCAAGCTTTCTCATCATTGTTTTCCTTTTCTCTTTTTTATTTCTTTAGGAACTGCGTTGTCCCGGTGTAGTGTGATACCTTTCTATTATCAGATAAAAAAAATCCTTGCTGAGATGATACTGTATTTTTATATATGTTAGAATCCGATTGTGTTGCTAGTGTGATCGGATCCGTGATCATGCGCGTCGGCAGTGTTTGCATATCTGAATATTTGCAATATGCAGGTTGGATATTAGTTGCTCAAAGAGTTTTTTTTGCTGTAACCGTTTCTGTGCTGATTCGTTTTCACAGAAAGAGTTAGATATTAAGAGGTATATGTCATGTTGAATGTTAACAACAGTATTGATAGTATGCAGCAGCTTAACGGGCAGATGGGTCTGAATGGTGATGCAGCAAATTTAAGAACACAGGGGCAGATAAACGGAATGTCTTTTCAGCTGGATCAAGATCCGGTTGCGGCGGTTCAGGATGCTGCCGAGGAGGCGACATTCGGCGTAGATAATTCCAAAAAGCAGAAACTGGCTGCTCGTCGCCAAAAGCAGAATGTATCTGTTCTTACGGTTGAGAAGGCAATGGCATTTGCCGAGCTTGTAGCCAAATTTCACAATGCTGACTTTGAGGCAAGGAAACGGATCACTGAC
This sequence comes from Succinivibrionaceae bacterium, assembly GCA_016284235.1. Classification (GTDB taxonomy): domain Bacteria; phylum Pseudomonadota; class Gammaproteobacteria; order Enterobacterales; family Succinivibrionaceae; genus UBA2804. Next base: position 19,453 of record JAEEOK010000109.1, on the reverse strand, counting down.
AATTATCGCAGTTCAAGGGTGAGAGATCATCACAGACTTCTTACAGATCTGAGAAATTTAGGCGGTCAGCCGGCTTCTAATTATGCCCATCTTATGAAGGCAGCCCAGGAAGAGACAAATCCGGAATTCAAACAGTTTCTGCGTGAATCCGCAGATATGCTGTACAGAGAGAAATCAAGTGAAATTCAGGCCGCTCTCAATGCTATTGAGGTAGCTACCGCAAGTGATCTGGGAGACAGCGTTAAACTTTCTGAAAGTTACGCAGAAATCTCAAATAATTGCAACGAACCTGAGAAAATGATTGAATATATCGAGAAGCAGTTCGGTCCGGATCGGGTTGATGAGGGTATTGAATTCATGCTTAAGTCGCTTGGTGCTGATATGTCAAGTCAGGTTTCTTCAAACGAGCAGGTTGTACTTGAGTTTGTAGGCAAGAATCTGAGTTATGCCAGAAGTCTCAACAGCGGCAAGTCGATAGTCGGTAACTTTGTAAAAAGACTTTCTTCAGCACACGGTATTAATGTTAACATCAGTCCTGCAAAGATTCTTACCGGTCTGCTCAATATATCAAAACAGCGTTTTATAACTCCTGCTTCCATACGGGATTTGTACAGCAGTGTATCGAAGCAGAAACCGGATACCGAGGTTCTTATTGCCCAGGATTTTTTGACCTGCTGTAGAAATCTCGGTTCAGAACTTTTTGACAGTGACGAGGTAAGACTGCGTGTAATTCAGTCTGTTGAGCAGTTTGTCAACGGTCTGGTAGATGCAGAGGATGAATGGCTTGAGGCGGGTGGAAACTGATAATGATAAGTGAAGAGGTACAGAAGTTTGCGTCACGTATGGGTGTTGATATACGTGAGTTTGATATAGATCATCCTGTAAGTTTCAGGGTTGACGGTGACTTGATGTTTTCTCTAGAATACAGAAAATCTGAAGAACTTCAGAATGAGGATCTGTCTGTATCTGTTCCTCTTGACTGCATCCTTTCCTTAAGGGTTCCTGTTGCAGAATATGAGAATAAAGAATTCGTAAAGTTTCTGAAACGTTCTTCGCATGTTTCAGTGAACCTTGTTCCGTACACGGTTGGAGCATCAAGCAATTATCTTCTGTTGATGACAGATATTCCAGCTTATGCTACTTCTTCTGATATTGAGAACAGTATTCTGCTGTTGAAGCGACAGTATGAGGAGATTTTGAATAATGGCTAGTGATCTTTTTAACGTTGGACTCGGTCTTGATACTCCGTTGCCTCCTCTGGCTGAAGAGCATCTTCCGGTCGCCAGTAATATTGTTCATGGCATTTCGCAGGATGTAAAAGTTGAGGAGTTGTATGCGAAGGATGCTTTTCAGAGTCGTGTATCTGAACCTTTCGACTTTGAACCGCAGAACAGAGAACTTCTTCAGCCTTTTAAACTTCAGCAGAGCCTTGATAAACTTTCTGATAAGTTAAAGAATGTTAATGATTCTGATATATCTGATTTTCTCAGAAATGACGTGACTCAGCTTCTTAACAACAATGATCTCCTGAGAATGTACTGCAGCTTGATGCTTAATTAATTGATGAACCCGACAGAACAACTTAATTCTTCAGATATAGAAACGCTTAAGATCCTGGCCTTTTTTTATTTCAAGGTTAATCTGTTTGACAGCTGCTCCAGGACTGTGAAGGTTATGCTCAAATATGATAATAAGAATGTTTGGGCAAAGGGAATGCTTGTAAGGTGCAGTGATAAACTTTCAGACTATAAGCAGGTTGTGACTCAAACCGAAGATATGTCTTTTTTTGATTCTGATAAAAATATACAGCGTTCAGTTCTCCTTTTGAGAGCGCGGGCTCTGCTGAAGCTCGGACGTGAGGCTGAGTCGAAACAGCTTGTTAAATTTTTAACTGATAGCGGAAGGAAGGCAATGTGAGTTTTTTTGATCTTGCCAAAAAAGGTTCAACATCCATTGCTTCTCATTCGGATTTTATCCTCGTAGGTCTTATTGTAGCGGTGATCGTTTTAATGATCATTCCGCTGCCGACGCCTATGGTAGATCTGCTCATCAGTATAAATCTGGGTGCTTCGTTTATTATTCTGATGATGACCATGTACGTTCCGAACGTGCTGGCATTTTCTTCATTTCCGACTCTACTGCTTTTTACAACACTGTTCCGTGTCGGTCTGAACATTTCTACAACACGTCTGATACTTCTGCAGGCAGATGCCGGTGAAATTATTTTTACGTTCGGTGAGTTCGCAGTCGGCGGTAATTTCATTGTCGGTGCTGTGGTTTTTATAATTATTTCCATAGTTCAGTTTCTGGTAATAGCAAAGGGTGCCGAGCGTGTTTCCGAAGTCGGTGCCAGATTCTCCCTTGATGCCATGCCTGGAAAACAGATGTCAATTGATGCGGATCTTCGTGCCGGTGCAATTACATCGGATGAAGCTCAACTTAGAAGAAACAGGGTGTCAAAGGAAAGTCAGATGTATGGTGCCATGGACGGTGCCATGAAGTTTGTAAAGGGAGATGCAATTGCAGGACTTCTTGTTGCTGCGGTTAATATTGTAGCGGGAACTATTATCGGTGTTACTCAGAATGGAATTTCTGCAGGTGATGCTCTCCAGCTTTACGGTATTCTGACCATTGGTGACGGACTTGTATCTCAGATCCCTTCGTTGCTGATTGCTATTTCAGCCGGTATTCTTGTCACCCGTTCTGGAGAGGAAAGCAACAATGTAGGAGCGCAGATCGGTAATCAGATATTCGGCCAGCCGCGTGCCATAATGATAGCTGCAGCTCTCGTTTTTCTTTTTGCTCTTGTTCCTGGTTTTCCTAAACCTCAGCTGTTTTCTCTTGCCGTTCTTCTTGCCGGTGTTGGTTATTCTCTTCAATACATTATCGATCATGCCGAGGTTAAGAAGGATCCAAAAGCTGATATCAAATCCACTCTCAAAGCCACAACAGAAAAGGGTCGCAAGGTGGATTATGATCCCAACGCCTCTGAGGAATTCTCTCCGGTTGTACCTTTGATTCTTGATATTTCGCCAAGTCTTTCCAATCTGCTTGATTTTGAGGAACTTAATTTTGAACTGGCCTCGCTCAGACGCGTTCTTTACTTTGATCTTGGAGTTCCTTTCCCGGGGGTTCATCTTCGCGAGAATCAGAATCTTCCTGACAATGAGTATATTCTCAATTTAAATGAAATACCTATTACGCACGGCACTCTGGAAAAGGACTCCGTTCTGGTGCGCGATGATCCTGACAACATCAGAATGCTGGGAATCCCTATAACTGAGGGTATTCCTTTTCTTCCTAAGGAGAAATCCTGGTGGGTAAAGACTCAGTTTACAGATAATCTTCAAACTCTCGGAGTTAACTATCTGACCCATGCCAAGGTTATTTCTCTTCATCTTTCTTTAGTGCTTGTCCGTCACTGTTCGGATTTTGTCGGTCTTCAGGAGGCTAAGTATCTGCTTGATAAGATGGAGGAGCGTGCCCCGGATCTTGTTCATGAGGCGACCAGACTCATGCCGCTGCAGAAGTTTGCGGATTGTTTGAAGCGTCTTGTTCAGGAGCAGATTTCAATTCGTGACCTTAAAAATATCCTTGAGGCTATAATTCAGTGGGCGCCAAAGGAAAAGGATCAGGTTATGCTCTGCGAGTATATCCGTACGCATCTGAAGCGACAGATCAGTTATAAGTACTGTGCTGCCCAGAACTTTCTGCCGGCGATACTCCTTGATCCTAATACCGAAGAGATTATACGAAAGTCAATCCGTCAGACTTCATCAGGCGCTTTTCTTGCTTTGGATCCTGCCAGTAGCAAGGCTATCCTCAGGGAAGTAGGTCGTGCAGTCGAGCGTTGCAGGGGCAAGGTTGTCATCATTGCTTCTATCGATATAAGACGTTATCTTCGTCGTCTCATCGAAGCAGATTTTTATGAAATTCCTGTTCTTGATTATCAGGAACTCACTCCTGAAATATCCGTACAGCCTCTTGATAAGATAAAAATTTGATGAGATAGAGATCGTTTTCGTAAGATTCCTTAGAAACTCCAGTGTTTAAGGAATCCTGCGGATATGTTCTAACAGTATCTGTAGCCGGAAATTTCTTTTATCATCCGCTAATGTATTAGAGGGTGGTTGTCCTAACGAATAGTCAAGTTCCCTTCAGTAAGCATATTCGCTGGAAATTTGCTCAGAAAATAATGTTTGATTTGATATTTTTATCAAAGATATAGCTTTTTTATTCACCTATAATGATTTTTAATGAAAAGAGGGTAACCTCTGAGAAGATGATGCCCTTTTTTCTTTTTATTATGTAACCTACTTTGTTTTAAATCGTTTTGATAACAGTCATAAGGAAAAATCGTATGCCAGAAGTTAATGATGTTTCAAAAATAAGTCAGTTAACAGCTGAGGAAATAGATAAGAATGCAGGTGAATTTATCAAGAAGTATGCTTCTTTGATTGATAGCGGATATACCATTGCAGACTTAATGGGTATAACTGAGGAGCAGATGGAGGCTCTGTACAGCCTGGCTTATCAGAATTATGTGACAAAGAATTATGAAGATGCATTGAAGGTTTTCCGGGTCCTTGTTCTGTACGATCAGACCGAGCAGAAATTTACCATGGGATTAGCTGCTACCTATCAGGAGCTTGGTCAGTATGAAAAGGCTGCAGAGATTTATGCCACGTCGTGTGTGCAATCCGGACTTAAGGATCCTGAACCGATGTACTTTTCCGGAATCTGTCTGCTTAAGGCAGGTAAGAGAAGTGATGCGATAGCTGCATTTAAGAGTCTTGACTCCATGGGTCGAGAAGGAAATGCGAACGATGATAGATTTAAAGCAAAAGGTAAAAATTTGCTTAAGGTTATTGAGACTGTAAAGGAGTTATAAAATGACTGGTGTTAATAATGATTTAAACAGAGTTGGTACTATTTACGATAATACTCAGATCGGAAGTGACTTAAACGTCGGTTCCAAGGTAAGCGGAGGTAACATACCAGAGGCTGTTCTTCAAACTGTTTCGGATTTACTTTCAGAGACTCCTCGTTTAAGAAATCCAAATACGCAGGGTATGTCCAACACTTCGATTATGGGAATGGATGAAGATACCATTATGCAGATGCTCGGTACCGAAAACGCCAACGCAATCAAAAAGACTACAATTGAGTCGATTAAGGCAAAGGCATCGATGCGTAAAAGTCAGAACGAACAGGTCCTTGCAAATCTCCAGGAACAGTATGACAAGATGGAGAAGCAGAGTTTCTGGGATAAACTTGTAAAGGGTCTGAAAATTTTTGCCGCTATAATCGGTGTGGTTGCCGGTGTTGCAGGAGCAGTGTTCAGTGGCGGATCTTCTCTGGCTTTGGCTGCGGCAGTTGTAGGTACTCTCATGGCTTTAGAATCTGGAGTGTCAGCAGCGACAGACGGTAAAGTCGGTCTTGGTGCTGCCTGCACGGCGATTTTTGGTGAGGAACTGGGACCTAAGATTGCAATGGGCATAACTATAGCGGCCGCTTTGTTCTCTCTCGGTGCTGGAATCGGCGGATCCTTAGGAAAGGCCGCTGAAAATGTAACCAAGCTGGCGACAGTTGTTAAGATTTCGACCAATGTAACTTCAGGCGTAACTTCCATAGGATCTGGTGTTGCAGCTATGGGCTCAGCCATGAACAGATATTCCCTTGAGAATTTAAAGGCTGATCAGAAAGAGCTTGAGAAGGTTATGGCTATGATTCAGGCATTGATTGAGCAGGATACCAAGCATCTTGAGCAGGTATTGGATCAGTCTAATGCCATGGTTGAAGGAGTTAAGGAAATCATCCAGGCCGGCGAGGCTGCAACTACAGCTGTTGTAACCGCCTGATTATCTTCCTCAGACATATAACAGATACTTGATATTTTGTGTAAATATGCTGGCAGACAGTTGAAACTGACATGGTGTTGGTTTTACTGCTCTGCCTTGTCTCGTCTGTAATTTTGCACTTGATTTTGTCTCGATTAAGAAACAGTGAGTTACCAGATGTCGCTCTAAAACTCATTGCTTTGGCAATGGGAATATACGGTGGAGGTAGGGGCATTGGACTATCGGGACAGCAATTTTATTTAAAATTGCAAAATACTGCTCATTTATATTTTGCGGATATTAATTTTTTAATTTGTAACCTTGCCTGATTTTAAACGTTTACAGAGCAAAGGATGATTTTTGATTTTTTGGAGACATAATCATGAGTATGATAAATAACGATGTTCGTATCAATGCAGGCTTGGATGTTCAGGACGTAGATCTTCAGAATATTGACAATGCAGGCAAAACAGGTAAGACTAACGGAAATACCGACGTTCCTGAGGCTGGAAAGCAGTCAAGTGGAGATACCGTAAATTTACCGCCTCCTGCAAGAAATTATTCGGCAGAATCCCAGGCTAGCGCTCTTCAGTCTATTAGTGGAGGAATGGCAGAACTTCTTGTACTTCTGTCAAAACTTGCCACTGAGGATAAACAGATTACTCGCGATATGAATATTCAAAAGATTAATAACGTGGCACAGCAGCAGCAGGCTATAGCCGACAAGATTAGATCAACCGCAGGTGAGTCTCTGGCAATGGGTCTTGTAAGCGCCGGTCTTCAGATTGTATCAGGAGCTGTGACACTCGGTTTAAGTGCAGCGGCAGCACGTCAGGAAATGAAGGGTCTCAACCAGCAGCAGGAAGTGCAAACCGATAAGATTAAACTAGACCAGCGTCAGATTGATGCACAGAAATCAGCACTCACCGAAGGTAAGCATTTCGACAAGAGTGAGTTCAGACTGGAAAGAGACCAACTCGAACTGAAGAATATTGATGCTCAGAAACTGAAAACAGAAGGTAATCTTATGAACGCACGGGCACAGGCTTCAGGAACATTTTTAAATGCTTCAAGCAGTGCTGTAAATTCAGGTGCAGATTACAACAGACAGATGGCTGAGGCTGAAAACAAGGAAAAAGAGGCTAGCATTGCAACTCTTCAGTCCACAATGGAGGCCTTGAAATCTCATGCTGAAGTTATGAATGATTTGAGCAACAAGGCTAAGGAGGCTGCGGCAGCCATCTTGAGAGCTGAAACAGATGCCCAGCGAGCAATTCTTTCTTAGTTAACAGTTTGTTACTTTGAAATGATAAGGATCGCAGATATTGCGGTCCTTTTATTTTATAATGAGTGTGCAGATTATTTGAAAAGTGAAATATCTTGTTACCGTATCTAAAGGTATTAATTATTATGATCAGATCGGAAGAAAGAATAAAAGAATTATATAAGGTTGCAGAATGGCAGTTTTCTGATGACGAGTTTTCAGAGGGAAAAGCCTTTAAACCTCACATGATACTGCTTGATACTGATTTGGAAATAGATTTTGTGAGTCTTTCGAACAATGAGTTCGTTGTTTATGTTCCTGTGTTTAGACTCGGCAATGATGAGGCTGCAGAATTGCAGAAGATTAAGCATATGTCTGCCCTGGTTGCCAAGTTGAATTTTGAAAGTTCTATCAATTCAGCTATTTCAGAAGGGGTATTCCGGCTTGAACTTCTCATTAACGTTGATCGTTATGATTTGAGTCAGTGTGAACTGCTTCTTCAGGATTTTCTTGACGAGTGTGACCATATGGTCGCTGAGGCAAAGAATTATGATGAGGCTCAGCAGGGGCTGTTCAATCATGTACCTATTAATTTTCTGATGAGTTGATATCGTATTCCGTGTTTAATTCTTTTGAAAAGTTTTAAGAAATGGCTCCAAGAATTTTGAAGGCTGATTTTGAGGATTTGGAAGAAATTCTTGAATTGCAGCATTTGTCGTTTGAGAGTGAGGGGAATTTATTGGGAAACAGTAATATTCCTCCGCTGACTCAGACAATTGAAGATTTGAGATCTGAGTATATAAACGGTGTCTCGATATTTAAAATGTGTCTTGAGAATGCCATTATAGGATCGGTAAGGGTTAGGGAAAATTCTGAAACGGGAACAGTGTATATAGGAAAGTTGATGGTACATCCAATGTACCGGAGACAAGGGTATGGAACCAAGCTTCTTAAAGAGGTAGAGAAATTGATTCCCGGCAGACGCTATGAACTTTTTACTTCCATAAAGAGTACAGACAATATCAGATTGTATGAAAAAAACGGATACCGCATTGTTGCTCAGAGAGTTGTCGGTAATGATTTGGTTTTGGTTGATATGGAAAAGGATCTTGCGCATAGAGGTTTTAGTTAATTACCCATGTCATGCAGGGTGAGACATCAAGTTACGTCCGATGGCGACAGTTGTTTATGGAGAAGTATTCAAGATAAAGTTTTTATAACAGCATTTTTATTGTCGGATTCTTTGTTGTAATGAGATCCTGAATTCAAAAATATCAATAAAACCTTATCTTTTGATGATTTTTTTTGAAGCAACTATGTGATTTTGCTAAAATTCCCAAGTTATCCTTTTTTTTTGTGTTTTTACAGTATAGTTTCATATTCCTTGTTAGTCTGAATATAGAATAAGTTTTGAGGATCGTATGATTTCCAGTTGTAAGGGAAATTCTGCTCGTGCTTTGATTTTTGCCTGTATTTTGGGATGCTTGGTTGTTCCTGTCGAGGCATTTACCGGAAAGTACAGTCATTACTCTGAAAATGAGGATATAGGTTCTGTTCTTCTTGATTTTGCCAGATCACAGGGATATAACGCAAAAGTTTCAACAGCAGTTCATGGAAATATCAGTGGCAAATTCGACAGCCTCAAGCCGGAGGATTTTCTGCAGATCCTTCAGTCGGCATTTGGTGTTAAGTATTTTATTCAGGGCAAGATTATCAACTTTTATCATGACACCGAATGGACCCAGACTGTTTACAAGCCTTCCGCTGTAGACTGCAATTCTCTTGTTAATTCGCTCAGAAAGGCACATATCCTGGCTGATTCTCTCCCTGTTGAAATCGATTCAAGCGGACTAATTATTATTCAGGGTCCAGATTCTTATGTTTCATCTGTAGTAGCCGCTGCAAGAAGCTTCGATCAGGGCCAGGAAAACGATATGGTTATGCAGGTTTTTAAACTTAAGCATGCAAAGGCCAAGGATATAGACATTACCACTGCTTCAAAACGAGTGGTGGTGCCCGGTGTTGCAACCCTTCTTCAGAAGATGGTTTCCGGTGCGGATATTGGTGCAAATAGTATGACTGTTTCCATGAAGAGTCAGGTTATGACTGGACTCAGAGGCAAGGGACTTTCTGCTACAGCTCCTTCAGATAAAGCAGTTCCTGAGAAAGTTGCAAGCGGCGAGGTTTCTCAATCAGGATCTGCATCATTTTCTCCGAACATTATTCCAGATGAGAGACTTAATGCTGTTCTAATTTACGATTATAAATACCGCATGCCGTTTTATAAGAGCGTTATAGAGGAAATTGATGTTCCTGTAAGAATGGTGGAACTGCATGCGGCGGTGATTGATGTGGATGTGGATGCGACTGATTCTCTCGGGATCAGCCTTCAGGGATCAAGGGAACAGGGAAACTGGACTCTGGACGGCAGTAGCGGTGTGATCGGTACAACTAATGGAGGTTTTATCAGAACCGACGGGGGTGTTTTCTCAACTGTGTTCAATACTGATCGCACCAATTTTATGATGCAGATCAGTGCTCTTGAAAGTGATGGCAGGGCGAAAACTCTGGGAAAACCGTCAATTCTGACAATGGATAATGTAGAGGCAACCCTGGAAAATACAACAACCAACTACGTGCCTGTCTCGGGAAATGAGTCATCAGATCTGTTTTCTGTTACGGCAGGTACTGTTCTTCAGGTAAATCCTCATATTATTGACAGCGAAGACGGTGGCGATCCTGTAATACAGATGATAATTACTTTGAAAACGAATCAGGACAGTTCTGGCAATGATATTAAGGATGCAGGATCCGGAACGTCCTACGTTCCGTCTGTAAAGGAAACTGTAATAAACACTCAGGCAATGGTAAAGCAGGGGCAGAGTCTGCTTATAGGCGGTTATTATATCGAGACGAAAACCGAGAAGGAGGATGGGGTACCCGTTTTAAAGGATATTCCGCTTATCGGTCGTCTTTTCAGTAGAAGCACGGAGGTGCACCAGAAGCGCGAACGAATACTTCTAATAACTCCTAGAATTGTGTCCTTTGACAATCTTAATGCGCTTCCAGAGGGCATCGACGGCGACTTTTATCATACCGCCACGCAGACCGATTACAGTGATGTTAAATCGGAAACACAGACAAAAGTAATTCCAGCAAGGGATGAAAATACAGCAGGGTGTGCATCTGTCCGTTCTTCCTCTCCGGTGGAAAAACCGACAAACAGCAGCAAGGTTGAAAGTGAGGATGCACTTTAGGACTGATTAGTATGGATAATGCAGATCTTCAGTCAACTCCTGAAGAGAATAAAGAATCACAATTTAATTTTCAGCATTACGCCGAATTCAGATTCATAGGCGGGCAGAGTAGCGGAGCCACGCTTAAACTGGCCTCTGGGGAGTATCTGATTGGCAATCAGGATGACTGTGACATTGTTTTTGCACCGGAGATTAGCGATCCTACCGTTTTTAAAATCATTGTAAGTGATGAATTTATTCCTTCAGTCAGTTCTGTTGCCGGTGATTTCACCCTGTACGGAGGAAACGGTGAAACAAAGGCGCTACTGGGGGAAACTCCGGTTGAACTGCAGTCCGGCATGAGGATCGGGTGCGGAACGGATTTTCTTGTCTGGCACAGCAACTGGACTGAATACAGAAACGACTGGATGCTGGTGTCAAAGAGTGAAATCGAGGCACTCACAAAGGAAAACAGGGCATCAGTCGCTCCGGCCGAAACTAGCGGTGAGCAAGCATCCGGTGAAAACAGTCAGGATGTCCAGTCTGATGCACAGAGTGCGGAAGGTGCAGATGCTCAGACCGAGGAGAAATCTGAAAAAGGTGTTCAGACTGGGGAGTCAGAGAAAGGCAAATCAAATAAAAGACTGCTATGTACCGCTGCCGGTCTTCTTATTCTTGTCATGCTGTATGTTTCTCAGAACTGGGGGAATATTTCAGAATTTCTGTTCAACGGGTCAGAAGATGAAAAAACCGCTCTTGAGAACTATGTGAAGTCAAGTCCGAAGGGAAAACTTTTCTTTAAAGACAAGGGTAATATATACAATATCACCGGTGTATTCAAAAATATTGAGGATTATCAAACTTTTGTAGACGGACTTCCTCAGTCCGGCAAACCTATAGAATTAAACATTAAACTTTTATCGGAAGTTATCGATACCATTAAGAGAACCTTTAGAATGTACGGTCTCATGGTGACTCCGGTGGTATCGGATGAGCATTTTGATGTTTACGGATATGTAATTGATCCCTTTGCTGAGGCTGATATACGCCAGAAGGTAAAGAAGGATCTGATGTCCTACGATTTTCTTAATTTTCATTTCGTATACCGAGCTCAGGTTGAACCGTATATCGCTGATTTGCTGAAAGAGAAATCTTTGGATTTAGAACTGTATTTCGGGCGTGGATTTATCGCATACAAAGGACTTTTCTCCTTAAGTGAGCTTGAGAAGTTAAAAGAAGTCAGGAGAGTCACCTCTGATTTTGTCGGAGGAGATGTAGATATCAGAAGTTATGACTCCCTTTCTTCAGAGGAAAAGAAGGAGATTATTGACTCTACCAAGGATTCTGGTCCTAAAAAGACTGGTATTGAGCTTCCTGCTGTGATTTCAGAAATTATGAGTGCTCCTAAAGAACCTTTAAGAACAGATAAAAAGGATACGGGTAAAACTGATTTTTCAATCAAGAATATAACTGGGATCACAAAAGGTCTGCAGAATTTTATGACAACAAAGGATGGCAATACATACTTCCCTGGAGCCAGATTGCCGGGAGGCTATGAAATTATCAAAATAGAGCCGGAGTATATTGAAGTTGAAAAAAACGGGGAACGGGAGGTTATATATATCAAATGATTCCCGTTCATTAAAAATTTAAACAGATTGCTGGACATTATCCCAAGTAGACCAGTTTTATCTGCCTTGTATTTACATTTTGCCAGAAGTGCAAATACCTGTTCTTTTGACTGATGGACTGCTTAAAAAATTACAATTTATTCTCTTTTTTTGATTTTGGTTGTAACTTTGATATTAGTAAATCGTTTAAAATAGTGAAGACTTTTAATATGTGGAGTAAATGAATGGAAACTGATGTATATACTGCTCTGGAGGAAGGTAATGTCCATCTGCAGAAGCAGTGCGAAGAGGAATTGTTTGCCTTGGAGCATAAGTTAAAGTCTTCAATGGATGCTGGTGTGTCCGCGGATGATTATCCAAAGTATCAGGCATTGCTGGAAGCAGTGTATGCCGCAAGGGAAGTTTTTAACAAGTTGTCAGAGAGGTGATTGTTATGTCTATCGGATTAAATGATTCAATGGGAAGCATTGTTAATGATGGAATCAGTTTTGTTCAGAACGGCGCAAACGATCTGAAAGCTAAGATGGCGGATATTAGAAGCGGTAATGTTGAAGATCAGGCAACAGCTATGATTGAGTTGCAGTTCAGTCTTGGACAGTACAATATGTTTGTAGAAGCTACCTCCAATATTTCAAAGTCAATTACTGATACTGCTAAGTCACTGGCTCAGAAGGTAAGTTGATATGAGTGAAGAGATTATTGAGAAGAGTGAGATCCGCATGCTTATTAACGTAGCTTTTGCAGGGTGCTCCCGCGGTTACGTTTCTAAGGCTAGAGAGATTTTTTCAAAACTTCTGGAGGTTTATCCTGATATTGCGGCAGCGAAGGTGGGTTTGGCCTTTTCATATGTCGTGGTAGACGATTTTAATCGCGGTGATGAGATCCTTAACAGTGTTCTTGATGCAGACAGCAGTAATGATGATGCCAGAGGTTTTCTTGTTTTGTCAAAATTTCTGCAGAAGAATACTGATGCCGTTGATACTCTGATGAATGAGTTTGTCGACAAGGATTCTAGCGGTTATAAGCTCGCCCAGTCTGTGATCGACAGATAAATTGAAGATGCTTTTCAGAAAATTTTTGCTCGTACTTTTCAGTATAGTTCTTCTGTCGGGATGTCGCGAAGTTCTTTATTCCGGTTTGTCGGAAGCCGACGCCAATGAAATGGTATATGTGCTTCTCAATCGCGGGGTCGATGCCAAGAAGGAATCTGCCGGAAAGGCAGGTTTTTCTGTTACTGTCGATGAGGAGAACTTTACTCGATCTCTGGAAATTATTAAAGAGCGCTCTCTTCCTCGAGTCAAGTTTCAATCCCTTGGAACCGTGTTTTCCGGTCAGGGTATGATATCCTCGCAACTTGAGGAGCAGTCGCGTCTTGCTTTTGCTATTTCTCAGGAGTTGTCCAATACATTCAGCAAAATTGATGGCGTACTTGATGCCCGTGTTCATGTTGTTCTTATGCATAATGAGCAGGGCACAGGGCTGACAACGCCGCCATCCGCATCTGTTTTTATAAGGCACATCCAGAACTCTCCTGTGATCGATATGATAAGCGGTATAAGGGAGACAACAGCCCGTGCAGTGCCGGGTCTTGATATATCCAACGTATCCGTGGTACTCGAGACATTTAAGGAAAACGTTGTTATTACATCTCGTCCACATTCCAAGAATCCATCTCCCGGTGATTATTTGATGTACATTCTAGTTGCTTTGTGTGCATCCGCTTTTACGGTTCTGTTGTTTTTACTGAAGGGCAGATTTGGCAAAAAGAAAGATCTTAATGATGGTGAAGGTGGAAAATCATAGTGTCTTATGAATCGAGATGAAGCACTTCATATTATTTCAGATGAAGTACTGTTTAAAAAATTATTAGAGATCAATTCCGGCAGGTTGGAAAAAACAGAAACCTATGCTACGAGTCTCGACCTCCTTAGTGAAACTGAGGTTGATCAGCTTGCCGGTACCTACTTTGATACTCATCGCTATCGTAGCTGTAATTTCCTTTTTTTTAAAAATTCGTATGACTATTTTCTTCTTCTAGATCCGTCGGTTTTGGAGAAGCTTCAATTTTTTCTCGGATCCTGTATTTTGAGTTGTCGTCTTCATCGAACCATCAGCACAGCTGATTTGAAAGTTTATCAGGATGCCATGGGTCAGGATCTGTTTTCTTTTTCATATTTTTATGCGGTTTTTGCTGCCTATGCTGATGAGTTGCAGATAACTGAAAAAATTAAATCGCTGGATATTACTTCTGATAATATCGAAGAGTTGATCAGAAAATGCGGTGATGTGGCTCTTTACAGAATGATACAGAAATTTTCGTCGGAGAGAATAAGGGTTTTGTTTTTGAAGAAAATCACTCTGACCGACTTCTATGAATTAAGTACCTATTTCGGTATTTCTCCTGTAAAATCCTCTTATGGAGCTGTGCGTCTGTACAGACTTGCCGGAATCTTTCTGCATAATATAGGAATTGATGTGGCAGTAATGCAAAAATAAGGTTCACTTTTTATCCTTATCTTTTGCTTACAGTTATATATGCGCGGAATTTAGTGTAATTTTGAAAGTTGTTTTGACATGCTGAATTTAGAAAAATTGCTGTTTGAAACTTTTTCATGCAGTAATTTATAAAGCACGTAAAAAGGTGGATTGGTGCTTGTCTTCAATCTGTATTGTAATTCTTAAATTCACAGTTAGCTATGAATCATTATCATGTAGAAAATTCTAAAATTGTTCCTGACGGGAGCACCAAAATTATTAAAAGGGATGAACTTAAAGCCTTTTTTACTGCTGATGAAATTATCTCCAAGAGTGAGGAACTGGCTGCGCAGATTAAGGAAAAGGCAGAGATTTATTACAAGCAGCGGTATGACGAGGGTTATGAAAAGGGGCAGACCGACGGAAAAATGGAGTATGCCGATAAGATCATGGACTTGATAATGTCTCAGGTTGATACTCTTGCTGAATTGGAAAATGATATGGCAGGGGTTGTGATAGATTCTGTTAAGAAAATTATTGGTGAACTTCCAAGCAACGAACAGATTATACGTGTGGTGAGGAAGGCAATAAATACTGTGCGCGGTATGAAGCACCTTATTGTCAGAGTTTCTGTTGATGATGAACCTGCTGTCAGGGAGGATTTGCAGATGCTCCTGGTTTCACCAGACGGAAGCTCAGGATATATTGAACTCGTGGCTGATGCTACTCTACATCATGGCGACTGCATTATGGAAACAAGTATGGGCATTGTTAACGCCAGTCTTGATTTTCAGATTGATATGCTCAGACAGTCCATTAATAACCGAATACAACAGAAGAATATGGAATAGTCAATGGCACTGGATTATATCGGACAGATGCTTCACAGCGCAGTCAATGAGGTTAACACCATTGAAGTGCGCGGTAGAGTTGATCAAGTTGTTGGTACAATTATCCATGCTTCAGTTCCTGAGGTTAAGGTCGGTGAGTTATGCATTCTTGAGAATCCGGGATCGGACTGGAAACTCAAGGCCGAGGTTGTAGGTTTTTCAAAAAACATAGCTCTTCTTACGCCTTTGGGTGATATTGAGGGTATTTCTTATCATACCGAAGTGATCCCCACCGGACATGTCCTGTCGGTCCCGGTGGGACCTGAACTTTTAGGCAGAGTGCTCAACGGTGTTGGAGAAGTGATAGATTCCGGTCCTCCGATTCGACTACAGAAGTTTTATCCTGTTTATGCAGATCCGCCGTCACCAATGAAACGGCAGCTTATTACCAAGCCTATAAGTCTAGGGCTTAGAGTTCTTGATGGTTTGATCACCTGCGGGCAGGGTCAGCGTCTTGGCATTTTTGCTGCTGCCGGTGGAGGTAAGTCAACTCTGCTTTCATCAATTATCAAGGGTACAAGCGCGGATATCTCGATTCTTGCTCTCATCGGTGAGCGAGGCAGAGAGGTGAGGGAATTTATTGAACGCGATCTCGGACCTGAGGGTCTGGCTAAGACTGTGCTTGTCGTTTCTACATCGGATCGTTCATCGATGGAGCGTCTCAAGGCTGCCTATACAGCTACAGCAATAGCAGAATATTTTCGCGATCAGGGACGGAATGTTCTGCTGATGATGGATTCGGTTACCAGATTCGGTCGTGCTCAGCGTGAAATAGGTCTGGCAGCCGGTGAACCGCCCACAAGAAGAGGTTTCCCACCGTCTGTGTTTTCTACTCTGCCAAAACTTATGGAGAGAGCCGGAAATTCTGACAAGGGATCAATTACAGCTCTTTATACGGTTCTCGTTGAGGGTGATGATATGACTGAGCCGATTGCTGATGAAACAAGATCTATTCTTGACGGTCATATTATACTATCAAGAAAACTGGCTGCTCAGAATCATTACCCTGCCATTGATGTTCTTGCCAGTGTTTCCCGTGTCATGAACAGTATTGTTACTCCCGAGCATAAAAAGGCCGCTCAGAAGCTGAGACAGATATTGGCCAAGTATCAGGAAATAGAACTGCTGATTCAACTTGGTGAATATCATAAGGGAGCCGATCATGATGCTGATTTTGCCATTTCTCATATTGAGGCGGTGAACGCATTTCTAAAACAGGGACTAGGTGAAACGTGTTCATTTGATGAATGTATTAGTAAACTGATAAGTGTTGTATCCTAATAAGATAGTTTTCCTTTTGTGAGTTTTTTATGAGAAAGATCTGTCTGCTTTTATATGTGCTGAATTTTTTATGGATTGCTGCAATCCTTCCAGTTGCGAATGCAGAAATAGATGTTTCGAAGTATGTTGAATACACAGATTCTTCTCAGGAAATCAGTCGCGTCTATTTGAAGTTAAACAATTCACTGGATAAGGAAACTGCTCATAGTGGTTCTACTCGCATTGTGAAGAGAGATTGTATTAAAAATTATCGAGTAGCCATAATTCAGATGGGACCTCATGAAAGGTTCAAAATTATGATAAGGGCCTTCTTGATAAAATTGTGGGAAGACGGATATATAGATCTACCTGCCTCACTTACGCAGGATTTTGACTATGATAACCCTGAGGTATGGAAGGAAATTGCTGATGCAAGCACCGGTTCCTGCGTCCATCTGCTGAAGGATGGATATTACAGTGCCGGCTGGGATGATAGTGACTGGGAGAAGACTCATCCTATTCTAAAAAAGAGAATCCTTGAAGAAAATGATGTTGATATTCTTATGGGTCTGGGTGTTGCCGCAGGTGTGCAGTTTGCTGATTCGTCTCTTGGAATTCCTGTTATGATAGTAGATCCTTCAAGTCCGGAGGCGGCGGGAATTATAGGTCCTGGGAAGTTTTCAGACAAGCATAATGTTCATGTCCAGAAGTATCCGAAGCGTGAATTTATGACATTAAGCAGTTTTCGTGAAATTTTTAATTTCAAAAATCTGGGTATGATTGTAGATTCTGACGCGGACATACAGAATGCTCAGTCCTTCAGTCTGATTAAGAAAATAGCAGCTGAAATGGGCATTAATCTTCATTATTGCATCGGCGCTATACATGATACCAGCAACATTGAGAACCAGAAGCAGTTTATCAGATGCCGTGATGAAATTATTGATAAAATTGATGCCGTTTATCTTCCGTTGTTCAATGGTATTCCTGATAAAAATTTCTTCAGTTTCATAAGACCTTTTGTTGAAAGAGATATAATTGTAATCAGTAGCAATCGTATCAGTGAAGTTAAAAAAGGTTCTCTTATTACCCTTGTTGAAGATGGAATTGAGGATAGCGGGCGGTTTGAGGCCGATGTCATGGAGAAAATTGTTGATGGAGTGTTGCCGGAGAAAATTAGTCAAAACTTTTATACGAATCTGTCCTTTGCCCTTAATATGAAAACAGCCAGACTTGTGAACTGGAAACCGTCATTTGAACTTCTCATGTCAGTCACGTATCTTTTTGATAACATTGATTTTAATTGAAAAGTCTTCTGGGTGTATAGGGGGTTGATGTATTGGTTTATTTTGCTCTTATAGTGAAGTAACTGATGTTCCTGGCATATCGTGGTTTCTGACTTTTTTTGATGATTTGAAGAGTTTTATGCGAATCTGGATAATTGAATATTTCTTTGTTATTTTGTTTTTCCTGTATTCCGGTTCGGCAGAGTCTGAACATAAAAAAAATGAGTTGTTTTTGGATTATCCGGAATATGTGTATCTTGATATAAACAGTTCCGTGGATTATCTGCAAAAAAACAACAAAGACAAAGAGACTAAAAAAACGGTTGACTGCAAGAAAACGATGCGTCTTGCATTGGTGCAGAAGGGACCTCATTACGAATTCAAGACATTGATCAGAGCTCTTTTAATTAAACTGTCTGAGGACGGGTACATAAATCTTCCTGCCGGAATTCCAATAGATTTTGATTATGATGATCCTAAAATATGGAAAAGCATCGCACAGTCCAGTGCAGGATCATGTCTGGAGCTGATCGAGGACGGGTATTACAGTACTGATTGGAGTGATGTAAAATGGGAGCCATTGGCAAGAGAACTTAAGACGCGTATTGTTCAGAATAAGGATATAGATATCCTGCTGGGAATGGGGGTTGCGACTGGGGTGAAATTCGCTGATCCAACCCTTGGGATTCCAGTAATGATTGCTGATGCGGCAAGTCCGGAATCTGCAGGAGTTGTGGGACCCGGCAAGTTTTCAACAAAGGCGAATGTTCACGTTCAGAAATACCCTAAAAGAATATCCATGGCTATCAACAACTACCATAACATACTAGGATTCAAAAATCTCGGAATGATAGCAGACAAAAGCGAGGATATTCAGAAAGCTCAGTCCTTCAATGTTATTATGAAGACGGTCGAAAATCTTGGGGTCAATTTTCATTACTGTTTAGGGGATATATATGATGCATCAAATCCTCACAGTCAGGAAGAATTTATTCGCTGCCGTGATGAATTGATAGATCACATTGACGCACTTTTCCTGCCTGTTTTTGACGGAACTTCTGAAAAAAGATTTTTTAATTATATAAGACCGCTGGTTGAAAAAAACATAGCTGTAATCAGTGAAAGTCGAATTGACGAGGTTAAGAAAGGAGCTCTGATTTCGTTGGTTGAAGAGTCTTTTGAAGAAAGCGGGAGGTTTGAGGCTGACGTCTTAGAGAAGATTATTAATGGTCAAAAGCCAGAGACAATAAATCAGTATTATCATACAAATCTTTCCTTTGCTCTTAATATAAAAACGGCAAAGATGATTAACTGGAAACCTTCCTTTGAACTGCTTATGTCTGTGGTTTATCTGTTTGACACTATAGATTTTAATTAGGACTTTGACATGGTTTTGAATTGTTGCCACCTGCCTATGGAAGCGTAGATTGCTTATTCAAAACTGTTATGGTTCTCCATAAATTTTAGTTGGATGGTTAAATCATAGACAGCTCCAAAATTATGAACTGTGAGGATATTTAAGGAGGTAGTTTATCCTTATAAAATATGAAATTAGAACAACAAAATAAGGA
>JAEEOK010000108.1 GCA_016284235.1 Succinivibrionaceae bacterium | reverse complement strand
CAGAATTTTGTCCGCATCCCCCTCTCAAATAATAACTTTATGATGTATCACTTAGATTTCAGGATCAACACTATTCCTTAACAAAACCAATAATTATTTCAAGTCGATAAGTTCTGCTCATTTGGAACAAATCACTCTGGAATACCTATTTTCTTTTATAAGAAATTCCGACATTTTATGTTTTTTAGATCTTTGCATGACCACTCCTTTATCTATTTGTTTCATAATTTATAGGTGGTCAACATTTATTCGTTTAGGTGGTCAACTTTTACGATCGTTTAACAGAAGTTACAGAGACTTCATATTTCAAATGATGGAAACAGAACTGAAAATCACAGTTCTGATAGGAAGAAAGGAAAAAGCGAGTTTTCTACATGAGAAATAGCATAGATAAATATAAACAGCAAGGAATTCCTGCAAATTTTGAAGTTGAGCCGAGCATTTTTTAATGCCCCTGCGTTTATTTATAAGAAATCGTTTACAAAATGAACTTACTGTCACCATAAGTTTGAACGGTGTGACAGCCCCATTCAAAGAAAAAGCATTTAGTTATACAGATCAACAGCCAGTTCAGCCGGATAGTATATTCTATCATCAACCACAAGCTTCACCGATCCGTTTACTGCTTCAATGATATTCACGCAACAGTTGTACGGAAGATGACCGTGCCAGAAATCATCAGGTTTGTCATATATGCAGTTAAGCATAGCTCTTACCGCACAGCCATGGATCCCGACAAGATAGGTTCTCCCATCATCGCGGGCAATGACTTCCCTCAGGAATTCCTGCGTTCGCCTGCATACATCAGAAATATTCTCACCTTCCGGAAAGCCTGAAAAATTCCATGGATCATCAAGAAACTTTCTTGATTCCTCTGCGGAGAGGATCCCGCCACCTACCGGTTTGCTGTCATCCAGACCGACATTTATCTCCTTAAGTCTGTCATCCGTCTGAACAGGAATTGAATTTTCAGATTCACGCAGTACTATTTCGACTGTCTGAACAGCTCGTTTAAGAGGACTTGAAAAACAGCAGTCAAAGTGCGTACCTCTTAATTCTCGTCCGGTAATTTCTGCCAGTCTTATTCCGTTTGCATTAAGGGGTTCATCCTTCCATCCCTGCAGAAGGCCCTTTGCATTGGCGGCAGTCTCACCATGACGAATAAGATATATCAGCATTCTTCGTATCCTCAAAAAAATACCATACTGCATCCGTGTTATAGAAACTATAAACCAGGTGCATATGGTTCTGATCCTTTTACTCAAAACGAATAACCGGAACTTCTTAAAATTCCGGAGATTGATTACACAAAGGTTAAACCAAGTTGTCACTCTCTGTAACAGATAGCCTTTTTAATCCTCTCAGCAGTGTCACTTCCCGCCAGAGAACTGATAATCTCAAAGGCAAACGGAATTGTTGCACCAAGTCCCTGCCCTGTAATGACATTTCCGTCAGCAACCACAGACTCGTCAAACACAGCAGCACCCGCCATTCTGTCCCTAAAATCTGGGTGAACAGTAGCTTTTCTTCCATCAAGAATACCAAAAGATGCAAGAAGAGACGGAGCAGCACATACAGCCGCCACCATTTTTCCTCCGGCAAACTCAAGACATTTTTCTCTTACAAGATCAGACTTGCCCAAATTCTCTGTGCCTAGTCTTCCTCCTGGAAGAACTATCATTCGCGCCTTCTCATAATCTGCATTTTCCGCCAGACAATCAGTCTGTATCAATATTCCGCGCGATGATTTCACATCCCTACGACCCATAACAGAAGCCATTACCGTTTTCAATCCCGCTCTTCTCAGGAGATCAACAACAAGCAATCCCTCGCACTCTTCAAAGCCGTCAGCAAGGAAAACAATCACATCACCGGATGCTTCAGTCCTGCTGTTTCTCTGTTGCTGCAGCACAAACCCCTCAAATAACTTAAGATCATCCTTCGTGGTAATCTTGATGTTTGTCTGGCTTCCCTTTGAAAAATATATTCTCTTGCCAAGAGCATACATAAGAGTGGTGGTATGAGGCTCTACTGTTTCAATAACACCAGTCTCCACAGCCTCGCGGTACATATCAACCAGAAAACCGTACTGAAAGGCATGGGGTGAATTCATAACGGCAATCGTATCGCGATCAATGTACTTTTCAGTATAATTTCCGGAAGCAAGAACGGTATCCGTTGATTTCTTTTCTCCGGAAAGAAGATAGTAGTCAGTTGAGGAGATAGCATTAGTACCCACTTCTTTGCACACTCTGATAACATCCGCTATCACATCATCTGTTACAAACGGCGATGCTCCAAAATGGAAAAGAACTGTATCATTTCTGTCAGCCTTGTCACGAAGAAAATTCATGCCGTTCATAACAGATTCCTGAAAAGTGGCACCGCCTTCAGTTACCCAAACCAGCTTGTCAAAACCGTACTGCTCCTTCAGTTTCCAGATGTAATCCACATACGGCTTTACGCACACAACAAGAATTGCATCCACATCCGGATGACGGTTGAAAGGCTCAATTGTATATGCAAGAACCGGTTTTCCAAGAATTTCAATAAACTGTTTCGGTATTCCTGCTCCTACTCTGTTGCCTACACCACCAGCAAGAATGACAGCTATGTTCATTATTTCACCTCATTACTTTTCTTATGAACTTCCCGGGCTATGATAAGATCATTGACATTATCAACTTCGGCCCAGGAATAATCCTTAATATCCTTGTAATAGAGGTCAAAATCGTTCTCGAAGATCATCTGAACAAGAGCATCCTCAAAAAGCAGATCATACATTTCGTTATTGATCATGGTGTCAATCTCCTCCAGAAGAAATCTGGCGGATACGGCATCGAGCTTTGTTACGCATGTATACTGAGCAAAAAAGGATGACAGTTCTTTGCTCATTACACAGATTCTGTCCCCCTGGATCTGTACATTATACTTACCTGTCTTTCTGCTTGAATCAACAAGAATATACGGTTTTTCTGTACGCCTGCAGATTATCTCCTCGACAAGGCGATCTTCGACTACAATGTCTGAATTTAAAATTGTAACATTATCTCTTTCAAGGTATTTCCTTGCAAACCACAGAGATGCCATAGATCCGGTGCAGGCATAGAAAGGATTGCGTACAACAATAACATTTTCTCTTTCCATCTCGCGGATCAGGTGATCATATTTGAAACCTGCAACAACAACAATTTCCGCCTTCTGATCGAATTTTCTGATGGTTCTGACCATTCTCTGAAGAACAGTTGAATACCTGTCAAGCTTGTAGAGGGATTTAGGGATCCTAAGAGTCAGTGGCTGAAGATTTGTACCCATTCCCGCCGCTAGTATAATATAAGTCATATCATTTATCTCCCTGCTCATACATATCAAGTGCAATTCTGCTGTAGTCCCGAGCAAATCTGTACCACAGTGGCTTAAGATATCCTATCTTCTGGCCTGACGATTCCTTAAACATGGTCCAGTGCATATAGAAAAAACCGGTAATGGCAATCCATGCATAGAAATGACGTTTTTCCACCTGATTCGGCTCATGTCCGAAATATACAAAAAGGATTCTGTCAACCTCCCAATCTGAATGATCTCCGCCGCATATGTATGATCCGATATCAAACCCAGGATCGCCGTAACCGGCATATTCCCAATCAATCAGATAAATTTCAGAATCGTTGATAAGAAAATTTTCGTCACGGCAATCTCCTTGGGTGAGACACATTCTGATTCCGTCAGTTTTTGACAAATCATAGAGTTTATACACCCTGTCTCGAATTCCTGCAAATTCCGGAAATTCATGATAATTTTCTCCGTACTGCTCCGGCGGAGTCAGATCCCTGATGGATTCCCACTTGGCTTTTACATCAAATTCATATCTTACCTTTACAGGAGTCTCATGAAGTTTGTGAAGAAGACGCACACCGCGGACAATATCACTTACGTTTTTGTAATCAAATCCTCTGCTTTTGATAAAACGAGCTATTTTCCATCCCTTGCAGACACTCATAGCCACAAGAGTTGTATCTATTCTGGCATCATTTGCCTGACTCTGAATCATTGATTCACGACCGCGATCTATAAGAACATCAGATCCAAGACCCGGATAGCGAAAAACATATTTTCCACCATTAAGTTCAAATGTAAGAACAGAGTTTGAAAGCCCTTTCTGTATAGGTTGAAGCTCTAAAATCTGATCACGAGAGCAATTAAAAACTTCACAGATTGTCTGATATATGAAATCCAGATCCTCACTGCGTAGAACTCCACCTGTAGTCTGTATTTCATTTTCACTCATATACTAATATCCTTAATCATCGCTTTCTTCCTCAAGTACACCAATTTCCATTATGCCAGCTATAGCTTTTAGATGCTTACCGTTTTTCTGTCAATATTATCTAGTATTTGTATTTACATATACTAATTGAAAAGCTCTGTTCAACAAAAGTGTTGATACCACAGAAACAAATACATTTCATAATGTACTTATATTATTGAACTTAAAAAATTAAAATTTTAACTCGGATAACTTTATGATGCATCCCGTAAATTCTAGGATCAACACGATTCCTTAACAGAGTCAATTGAAAAGAGGATGTTGGTTAAATTTCGAAAATTCTAATTTTTTGATTTAATTAGAGATATATCTAAAATTTACTAAACACTCATTTAGCTATTGGACTTATGACCATTTTTAGTTAAATAACATAAATATTCCATAAAAGTACTGACTTATTATAGTCATATACACTTTCCTTAAACATAGCCAATGAATTTCATATTCACATATTAAAAAAATACAGATAATTAAAAAAGGTTCTTTACAAATTCCTTTTGGATCGACGCAGACTAGATGACTGAACTTTGAATCGGAGTGTTCCCGTCAGTAAAATTTGCATTTCAGATGTAACACAGGTAACCATACGGAACGAAATCCTCGAGTATCAATATGTTAGAGAATGACACACGATAGCAACGAGGCTAATTCTGAATCCTTGAAATAATTATTCCTTGTTGATGAGTTCTGCTTATTTTGAATAAATCATCCAATATATTTCCAACTTAATTTTGTAAAGAGCCTTAAAAAATCCTTTGCATATTTAATATTTTTTTTGTAAAAAAAATCACACAGGCGTAAAAGTTCGGAACGAATGTTTTGCATCAAATGAACTTGGATAGCCATAGAAATCACCATACATATCTGTAAGATGTTTAATATAATTATTTGGTGCATAATACTCATGGTTTTCATAATTAATTTTAACCAAAGGAAATATATCCTGGGAAGGAAATGAGTACTTATAAAAAATATTGGGTACATTCTTCACCCTTGCAAACTGTGGACCCCAAAACAGATAACTTGTTATATCCTTAGAACTAATTTTAAGAAGCTCACTGTTCAGATAATTCCTAAATTTTGCAATTCCTTCATTTTTTAGTACAAGATCAGAATCCTTTTTAAGTTTTCGTATTAATTTATATTGCTCTTCAAGAGATCGGTCAGATGGTACATTATAATTAACAAAGATATCAATCGTAGGGTTGAACTTCCCTTGATTCATTTTTTTCAATCTGTATACAACGGGATAAAAATCAACTAAAACAATACCCTCAACTTTAGCAAGTTCCTTCCTAGGTTGTGTCTCAGACTCAACTGAAATAAATCTGTCACATTCTGCCATATATGTTTGAAGCTTCTGAAAATCTTCCAACATCATACACACGTCAACATCATCATCCCATGGAATAAATCCGCCATGTCTGACCGCACCTAGCAACGTTCCAGCACATAACCAAAATTTAATTCCTAATTTCGAACAAAGCTCATCAAATTCTGCAAGAAAATCTGCAGTCTCTTTTTGATACTCCCTTAATTTTCCTACAGCTCGGGGTACATTTGTTGTTGGGAAATTATGTTGCAATAAATTTTTTACGCTGGCAAGTTCAGCAGAAAGTTGATTAAAATTATCGATTATATTAATCAAGAACTCATTAGATATGCTCTCAGATGAAATAAAATGTAACGGTTCACTTTTCTTTAGCGATAACAAGTACCCTTCATTTTCATCATGATAGACACTAAATAGCCTATCTCCATTCTTATATTGAAGAATTACTCTTTCCTCATCAACCTTCTTTAGAGTAAATAATTTTCTTGATTTAAATTTAACATTTACTAATTTACGGCGGTGAATTCCTACATATTCTTTTGTAAAAACATTGACAAGATAAAAACCATTATCTTCAAGAGATGACTCAACTCGATAGCAATTGTTTCCAAATTTTATATATTTATCAACATTACTCATATTATTTAACCCAAAAATCTTTTCATTTCACCTTTAAATTAATGCAACATGTTTTCTAAAGAAATTCAAAGATAAATTCCTAATCGATTCAAGAATTTGTTAATAAAAATCTGAAATTCAAGGATGAAATAATTTCAACAATCAATATTATGTCTGTTATTGTAAATCAATTCAGCCATAACAAAATCATCCATGTCGTCTATATCAATGGCAGAAATCTTATCTACAGGAATTAGTAGAGGTTTTTTACCATAAAAATATTTCCAAAGAATCATGTCCTTTCTCAACGCTATAAGAAAGCCATTAATAATTATCTTCCAATCAGGCAGCTCCTGAGAAGGCACATGATGAACAGGATTAAAATTTACCGGTCCATCTTCATCAAAAACATATTCTTTTAAAATTTTAGCAGAAACTACAGAATCATACTTTTGTGAAGTAAGAACAGATTCTTCAAAAGCTTTAATTGCACCTTTGTAGCTGTCAGGTTCAACTAGAGGACATGTACAAGGAGTCCACATCATGACATCACCTTCTGCATGCGAAGCCACATATTCAACAACCTCATTAAAAGTGCGTGTCTTTTCATCACAATATTCAAGAGGTCGTTTCTGAATTTCAACATTCTCATCAGCTGCAACCTGAAGCATAACATCGCTATCAGAAGAAACAATAATTTTGTCGATTAAATCAACCTGCTTCAATTGGCGTATTTTATTAACTAGAAGTGACGAATTTCCAAATTTTCTAATATTTTTGTTAGGTACACGCCTGCTTCCGCCTCTTACTGGAATAACGGCTGTAACACTCAGATTATTAATCATATTTTATTCTCCAAAATGAAATTCAAAATCCGAGAATCCTGACTAAATCAGCCGGAGTACCAGCATAATCTGCAACATCTCTAAAACCGAATCCGTAATTAACCCCAATAAATCGAACGCCGTTTTTATTGGCAGCATCCTTATCTCCAGCGGTATCACCTATAAAACACGCTGCATCCGGTTCAATATCATGCTCATTAATGCAAAAGTCCAACAGTTGACTCTTGGATCTTGATGAATTCGTATCAGTACCATACACCTTGCGAAAAAATCCTTTTAGTCTGAAAATTTCAAGGATCTCCTCCGCATAATCCTGTCTTTTGTTGGTAACAACAAACTGCGGAATACCACAAGATTGAAGATTCGAAAGCACCGACTCGATTCCAGCATATGGATAAGCATTATCAAGTTCATTGGTCCTATAATATTCCCTAAACTCGGAAGCATATATCTGTGCATTCTCTGGAGAAATACCAAACCTGGATTTAAAAATCTCCTGCGGAGTCGGTCCTATAAGCTTTGCCAGTTCATCCTCGTTATCTGTATAACCTATGTTATGCATATCCAGTGTATGCTTGTACGCCGCCACTATTCCACCTCTGGTATTTAGCAGAGTTCCGTCTATATCCCATATAACGGTAAACAAGCTGTCTAAAAAACGTTTCATAACTCTGCTCAAACCTTAGAATAAAGTGTTGAGGTAACATAAGTGATACTTATGCCATGCTCGCGGTAGTATCTGATATTATCATCCCATTCTTGATTGCGGCTTCCGTAACTGAAATTCTTGAGAATATCAGAATCATAGGTAACAATATTAAGATCAACGGTAAAAAAGTTATTCTGATTTTGGTCATATCCATCAAAACCTGCCATAAAAATATCATTGATCCCAGCTGCAACCAGAATATCAATGAGCATAATTGCTGCATTATCCTTTTTTGAAACCGGATTCAAATGAGAACTGTAATTGAACACAAATTTAGGAGATTTTATTCCATGAACAAGGCTATGCTGACTTATTTTTCCCGGATCCGTAAGATTTGAGGTAACAATCAGATGCTCTCCATCAGCAAATGCCAACTGTCCATAACGTTTTTCGTTACTTACAAAAACATAATCTGAATGAAGCATATTCGGCTCAAAATTAACAGACACTACTACCGGATTGTGTTCTTTTATAAAATTTAAGATCTTATCCTTTTCCAGCAGAATGCTCGGACCCGGGCCTACCAAAAGAAGCTTTCTACCCTTCAAAAGTTCTTTAATTTTTTCGAGCGAATTGGTTTCATCTATAACATTCCCAGACTGCTCATTAAAATATAGTTCGGAGATAAAAGTCTCATCGTAATTCCGTGTTTTCTCAAAAGGAATAGCCTTCATCAAGCGATCAATCATAGAAAACGAAACAGTTCCAAGATTTGACAAATAAAGAGCATAATTAGGATGACAGACATTGCTAGCTGCTAGAAAATAAGGCAGACTGTATCCCCAGCTTTTTTTCTCAAATATAGGTTTTATATAGTTATCGATCACCTCATAAACCGGTATGAGATTATATGAGAAACCTTCATTGTCATTAAGATGCTTTAGGATCAACTCGGTACAAAGATTACCTGCACCTCTTCCCATACCACTGAGAGAGGAATCAATTACAATTCTGCGATCAGACTTAGAGTTGATAAGAGCAACAGAATTTGAAAAACTTAACTGAAGGTTGTTATGTGAATGAAATCCTAGGACAATTTCGGGCTTAAGATTGAAATCAATAACAGAAAACATATGAAGAAGTTGCTTCTCCTGCAGAATCCCTAGAGTATCAACTACAGAAAATCCAAATGGAGATATCTCATTTACTTTTGAAATCAGTGTAAGCAATTCCTGATCTGAATAATCATACGTATGTGTAGGATTGACAAAAACCTTGTATCCTTTATCTATGATTTTTTTGCAGTAGGCAAGAGCCTGATCAGCCTGATTCTTCTTGAAAATAACCCGAATTATCTTCACGGATGACTGATCTGCAGGCGGTATATTTTCCTCAGGAAACTTTCCGTATGCAATCATACCGACTAACTGAGAATTACCCAAAGATACATTGTCAAATATTTTTAAATCAGATAGATTGTTGTAGACAGAGGAGTTAACATCAGTAAAACCCGATTCTTTTGATAAAAAGCCGACCTCAACAAACTCTACACCTGCATTACAAAGAGACTGAACAATACTGAGAGCAGGTTTAAGGCCAAAATTCCAGTTGTTAATATAGCCACCATCTCTCAAAGTGCAATCAAGAATTGAATATTTTCTCATCCTCATTCCTAAAATATACATAACTTATGTGCGATAAAAATGACATTGGCAACACGACCATCAAGTATAATCAAATTAAGAGAAAACTAATTATCTACATTATCATTGAACAAGCCTGATAATAAATTTACACCTGATAACGGTATAGAATTATCATGAAGGTAAGCTTCTGTATATACATCAGAAAAAACTCCCTTCATATTGACCGGATTAACCGAATAGATACTAGAGGAATAGCCTAAATGTTTTAAGAAGTCACTAATCTTAATTACATTTTTAAACCCATGTATAACTTTTAGATCTGAGTTAGTTGGAGAAAACTGATCATTAACAGATTTGGTTCTCAATGAACCATCAGCATAAAAATTTCCACCCTGATCAAAGCCTATCAAAAAAATACGTTTTGCACCGCAATACAAAGAAAACAAAAGAGGGAGATGCCCTGCAGTAAAAAAGGCATATAGAAGTTTTGTATAACTTCTGTTTATAACCTCTTTGTAATCATTTGTATAATAGAAAACATTAACATTTGGCTCTAATTCAGCAATAAATTCATCTGCAATATAGTATTTGGATTTTTTAATAGGTAATGTGCGATTAATATTCCGTCCTAAGCAAATCCTTACACCTTCATGAGCTTTTTTATTCAGTACATCAGCAGTAATTTCTTTCTTTTTTAGATTTACGTAATCTGAAGCAAAAAAATAGTCAAGTTTAAATTTTTCATTAAAAATCTGACCATTTACCCCCATTTTAATTACGTTATCACTATTATACTTTTGAAAATCAAAAGAATTAATTGAAGGACCTGAACCGATGATAAAAACGTCCTTGCCATATACATCATCAGCGTATTTATTTATAAAAGATAAATTTTTTAGATAAACTTCTATATCATTCTTCAGTCCTTCAAGAATAGTAGAATTATTCTGAATAATCAAACTACTTTTAGTATAGAAATCACTTTTATATTTTTCTTTGAAAGTTACCATCCGTTCACCAATCAAATTAATTCTAATTTATAACTATGTCCCAGCAAGACTAAAATCAACCAGAAATAAATAAGCAACAAAAATAAATTTGTGTGCACAATTATATTTTTAAATTTCACAAAACTACATTCTCAACAACTTCTTCATTATGACTGACTCAAAAAAAACAGAGAACAGCATCATTTTATTCAGAACAAATCGTCAAAAATTATTTAACCAATTCTTCAAGAAATGAGAGGGTAAATAATCAGCAGCTTCTCTAATAAACCTTATCATCCTCCAGCACTAGCAATTTTTGTATTGCAAACCAGGGATCGCCTCCGATTATTTGTGACGCTCCTATCATGAAAGAGTCATAGTTTCGGTCAGCAGAGAAAACAAATTCCTTGATCACAAATTTCTCTGAATCACTAGAACCTACAGTGTGTCTATGTATAACCTTATAGTGCTTTGTAGTGGTATCCATAACATGAAAGTTTACTATTTTGGATGTAGTTGAAACCTTGAATACTACATAAAATCTGTATGTATGCCCACTAAGCAGCCTTTTGTCAAATATCCGCCATGCAAATTTGCGAGAAGGAGAACTCGCAAAACGAGCAAAAAGATAGGTACTGTCAAAAAAATGATGTTCTTCCCAGTAGGCAGGATCAAACTTAAAATCCGTTACTTTGGCGCTATTATAAAAGGATACACAATTTCCTGCATTAGCCAAACTGTCATCACAGACAGGAGTTTTCAGAGCACTGTCCAAAGCATCCTTGAAAGACAAACCTGACTTTATGCCAAAATAAAATCTGTTTCTGCCTTGTGATGCATAATTGCTTTTGCCCCCCAAGGCATAACCGTTTCCTCCAAGCCATTCCAAAGGAACTTTCTGTTTCAAATCAAATATGCTTTTATCTACAGAATCGAAAAATTTCTCGGCCTTGTCAGAATTTATCAAAACAGCAGAAACTCCATCATCAACAAACAAATCTGGAAGTTTTTTTCTGATCCCCCAAAAATCACCAATTGTAAAGTCTCCTACTCGCGGTAATGTTTGAAACTGACATTTCTCACAATGAGGAGGACACATTATATGAGGATGAAAAGCCCTTTGGTATAAATCATCAGCTTTATTTATCCCAACTTCAGTGCCATCATCAAAACAAACACGACTTGCATAACTGGTCCACGAACCATATTTTTTACTTCTGAATTCGTATTCAACAGGCTTACGATCAAAAGTCTCATTAATATACTTCTGAAAAAATTCAGATGAAGGTGAATTTGCACAAAGTAAATCAACTGTAATTAATCCAGGATAGTCCTTTCGTAAAAATAATTTCAGTCCTGCAACCTGACAAGGACAGCCAGAAAACATAACCATGCGACCCTGCTTTAACAGAGATTCAATCTTGACGAATACATCTGAAATAAAGGATTGCATATACTTAGATTTTCTTAACAATGCAAGGTCATCATAATTATCAACAATCAGATGCTGCACATGAAAATCAGCAGTCCAAGCTGCTCCGGAAACAACTCCCTGATTCTTAATGACTTCACCAGCTAGAATAGAGAATGCACCACCGCTAGAGGAACATTTAAGTACTGATTTATCTGCATTTTTTACAATCCATAATTCAGGATTATTCTTATTATGATTCTTATGTTGAGAAAATTTCAAAGCGGGACAAACTTTCTGACAGAGTCCACACCGATTGCAGATATTAAAATCAACCTTAGGAACATAATATCCATATTCATCTTTACAAAATGAAAGCGCACCCCTAGGACATACAGAAACACAGGAACTGCACCCTGTGCAGAACCCTTTAGACAAAACTTCAGATGCAGGTTGTCTGTCACGTTCATTAGTATTGTTGATCGCTTGTGTACTCACAATAAAAACCTTATTAATAATCCAATCAGATTGTAAAAGCAATTAATTCAAATCAATGAAAAGCAGTTTGAAATCAAGTTGACAATCACTGCTACATATATATTTGCTGTTCAAAAATCATCACAACTTATACTCGACACAGCCAAAATAAATTCAAGATCTTTGCTTTTTCATTACTATTTCAAAATTTAACCTAATTTAAATAAAAAATCTGCTGAACATTCTAAACATCTTGAATGATAATATTTCTAAATGCTATGAATCGATTTTCACCTGATATCTGCATTGCTCCAACCATCAAACATGTGTAGTCACTGCGATCGGCCTCAAAAGTAATATCTAAAGAGAGCCACTTATTCATACTAGCTGCACTAGTTTTATGGCGATAAACAATCTGAAGATGCCTATTTTTTTCAGAATAAAGATGAAAATTGATGAACTTACTAGAAGTATGGTATTTAACACCCATCGTAACTCTGTATCTATTACCTGCAGAAATTTTTTTATTATTTAACGCTGAAGTATCAAAATAACAAAATGCATAATTTCTTGGTTTAGGCTCTGAATCAACAGGGATCAATGTAGTGTAACCAAGGATCGTATGTCTCTCCCATACACTAGGATCAAATAAAAACTTAACAGGAGGTGCTTTGGAAACCAAATCAGCAGCATGATCAGTATCTGTATCCGCATTGGCTTCTAACGATATATCTCTCTTCACATTTTGAATTCGCAATTCTTCATTACTCTTTTTACGAGATGAAAGGACGCTCTTCAACCATGAAATTGACTGCGAAGATTTGATTTGCATAATCTGATCAATCTTTTCATTATCATAATATTTAAGATAATGATCAGTATTTAATAAATCGGTAGGATCTACAACCAGTCTTTCAGAAAGTTGAAAATTTTCAAGTAATGAAACAAACCTGGTATGACCGCGAGACTTATTGGATATGGCAACAAATCTTCGCCTGAATATTATCGCAAAACTTGCACCATGACACGAATCAGTAATCAGAAATTCACAGTGACTGATGTAATAAAGCCAATCTTCAACCTGAAGGTTCTCAACACAATTAGGAAGATCCATCAATTGTACATTCTTCTTAAATTTCCAAGGGAGACCATCAAGAAGATTGATAATCTTAATTCCTCCCAGCTTTTCAGATATATGTAATATAGCTGCGCGTTTTTGAGGAGTAGGATCAAGAATGTAAGTAGCAAGGAAAGGCTCAGATTCTCTATGCTTGGACTTATCAGCTAAATCCGCAAAAATTTTAGGATCAGGCAGAAAAACAGGATCCAAAACCTGGACTGCATTAATTCCGTAACACTGATCCAGTAATTCAACCCCTGACTTTTCTCTAACCGAGATACCATCAAACCTTGAAAGATACTTTGCAATCTTTATTCTTTCTTCCTTTGGGGCAAAATCGACACCATGTCCGAGTGACGATGAATAAGATATTTTTAGTTTATCATCAGACGCAAAGTCAAGGTACATCAAATAGCCAGTGTGCTGACTGATGCCATAATTCCAAACTTGATCAGAGCCTATTACAAAACAATCACACAACTCATTCAACTTATAAAAATCCTCTGCTGTATAGCAAGGACTTATTTCATAATGTTCCAGTCCAAATCTCCGGGAATGAGTTACGGAATGTTCAACATCACTCTCATTTGACTTCGGCTTATCAATCATCAATACAGATTTACCCAAACCAGTCAGAACTTGATGCAAGGCATAGTAGGTTGCAATAGATCCATAATTGCAACCACACCACACTCCAAAAACTCCGATATCGTAATGCTTATCAATCATATTTTATAAAATATCAAAATGAAAAAATTCAAACTCTGTACAGTGCTTCTCTATACACACCAACGAATAATGAGAAACTTCATAAGATTCATCTAACAGGCCACGAACATCCTATAAAGATTACAGAAGCAACGCCAAAACAAACCATAGAATTGGAAAAAGACGAACATATCTTAAACACTGCCGTTGATTACAATTATATCCTATCAATGCAGAAAACATATAATCGTTTCTCACAACAGAGTCATACCACCAAACATAGTAATTAAACTAATCTTCCAACATTAAATCAACATTGCGCTTTTATCATTCCTAATAATTTCACAAGTTGCAAATCGGCAAGAGCTCTTTTTTCCTGAAACTTTTACTTTCAAAATCCTAATATTTGCACAGCCAATGTCACTGAATTTTTTGCCACTATTACACTCGCTTAAAACAACCCTCGATCATAAGCAACTGTAGATGGAAAAACAAGAGCTTTATCTCTTCTAATATCAGTACACGTTACATACATAGGTTTGCGATAATTCAAACAGTATCCCAGCGTCTTAAATCAACTTTCAAAGCAGGATCTTTTACGAGCCACGTTACCCATATATGCGTCAGCCACCGCAGAATTACAAACAATCATTACAGATTAAGCTCCTCAATCCGTCATCAGCGCCCATTGGAGATCATTGTCAATAAGGAGTTCTTGTTATTATAAAACCGGCTCAGTTAATAAACAGTAGTATTGATCCTAGAATTTACTAGATAACTTGTTAAGCTACAGGGATTAAACACTTTTATTTTCTTAAGTTTCAAAATAAAAGCTTTATGAAAACCCTTGATTTTATTTGTCATCCAAACTTTTGTTAAACACAGCCATAAAATAATTCAAATTACTGCCAACAAACGATTAACCACCATATTCTCAACAATGAAAACAAACTTGAAATGCGATTACGATTCCATCAACAGAATAAAAAAAATGCTCAAACTTCAAAGAAAAACAAAAACATTACAGTTTCAGCAATTTTTCCACATACTTTTTAAGTTCATCAGCATATCTCGGATCATGCATGGAATAATTGATAAATGCCTCTATATACCCGAGCTTGCTGCCGCAATCCATACTTTTTCCCTTAAGAACATAGGCCTCTATCTCATTTTCTCTAAGAAGAAGTTTCAATGTATCAGTAAGCTGGATTTCATCTCCTGCACCAAGCGGAGTATATTCAAGATAATCCCATATATTATCAGAAAGAACATAGCGTCCGACTATAGCATAATCAGACGGAGCATCCTCTACAGCAGGTTTTTCAACCAGATTGGAAACAGGAAGAAAACTACCCTGCGCGTATATTGCACGACCGTTTTCATCAGTTTTTTCCGCAACTGCATTAGCGGCAAAATCAATAATACCGTAACTTGAAACACTCTCTCTGGCAACCTTCTCCACCATAATCTGTGTTCTGCCGTTTTCCTCAAACCTGGATATCATTTCCTTCAGATTATCCTTAAGAGGATTGCAGCTATAGTCATCAATCAGAACATCAGGCAGGATTACTGCAAAAGGTTCTCCTCTGACAAGCTCCCTGGCCTTTGATATAGCATGGGCAAGGCCCCTGGCTTCTCCCTGTCTGACATGCATGATTGTTATATTCTTCGGACATATGGCTCTGATTTCCGCAAGCTGCTGACGCTTGACACGCTTTTCAAGTGTTGATTCCAGTTCAAAACTTCTGTCAAAATGATTTTCTATGGCATTCTTTGATGAATGAGTAACAAAAATAACATCCTTTATTCCGGCCTGAACAGCTTCATTGACAACATACTGG
Source organism: Succinivibrionaceae bacterium (assembly GCA_016284235.1). GTDB lineage: Bacteria > Pseudomonadota > Gammaproteobacteria > Enterobacterales > Succinivibrionaceae > UBA2804. Next base: position 12,741 of record JAEEOK010000108.1, on the reverse strand, counting down.
ATGAGCGGTTTGTCAACTATCGGAAGCATCTCCTTCGGAATCGACTTGGTTGCAGGAAGCATTCTTGTTCCAAGACCGGCCACCGGTATCACTGCTTTTGTTACTTTCATATCAAATATTTCTCCACTGCTATAATTATAATCTTTGATTTTATTCCGCAATTCTCTTCTTTCTGTCTTTTAGATGCATCAAGCAATCAAAAACAGTTCAGTATTTTATGTTTCTACTTTTTTCAGCTCTATGGCTGTTCCTGAAAGCCTCAGCTCAATTCCTCAACAAGAGAAATAGCACTTTCCACAGCCTTGTCCATATCATAATATCTGTAATTACCAAGTCTGCCGAGGAAATAAATATTACTGAACTTTTCCTTTGCCAGTTTCACATATTCCTCATACTTTGCAAGATTGGCATCACTTTTTACCGGATAATACGGTTCATTTTTTCCGTAAACATAATCAGAGGAATATTCATAGGAAACCACCGTATTTGCAGATCTGTCATCCAGAAAATACTTATACTCGCCTATTCTTGTAAAATCATAATTTTCAGGATAGTTAACCACCGCAGCAGGCTGAAAATATTCCTTTTTGTAGGTTTTAAAATCAAGGCTGATGCTGCGGTAAGGCAAATCACCAAGCTTTCGCTCCATCAGCTGATCCACAGATCCGGTGTAGAATATCCTGTCACTGATATGCTGATCCTCGATATCCTTCCAGCTGCAGCCGAGTCTGAGCTCAATATTCTCATGATCCAGCATTTTTTTCAGCATAGGGGTATAACCTTCAGCCGGAATACCCTGCCATCGGTTCTGAAAATACCTGTCGTCTCTGCTTACATAAACAGGAACCCTGGCGGTGACACCCGGATCCACCTCCTCAGGCTTAAGCCCCCACTGCTTCATGGTATAAATGAGGAAAACCTTCCTGTATATGTAATCAGCCAGGAAATCCAAATCAGGATCACCTGCATTTCTTAATTCAAGAATCGGAACCTTGCGGTTAAAACCGAAACTGGAAATAAGTTTTTCCTCAAGTCTTGAAGCAAGGCTTTCCGGAAACACCTTATGAATGGAATTTAGATTGAAAGGAATCGGAACAAGCTGACCGTCAACCAGACCAAGAACCTTGTGCATATACGGGTACCAGTCGGTAAAACGACTGACAAACCGCCATACCTTCTCTAAATCTGTGTGAAATATATGAGTGCCGTACCTGTGTACACATATTCCGTTTTCATCGTAGCTGTCATAACAGTTGCCGCCGATATGCCCTTTCTGTTCAACTACAAGAACCTTCTCACCTTTTTCAGCCAAAAGTCTGGCAACAGTAATACCGGAAATTCCAGCACCGACAACAACATTCATTTATTATTTCATCCCTTTATAAACCTGATTATCCGGATAGATACCGTATATCATTCTTATTATTCAACAACCGCCAGATCAGAATATTTCATCAAGAATTATTCCTGTTACTTTTTAATTCCACATCGCAACTCTTTATAATCAGATGTCCGTTTTATACACGGATTTTATCAGATATATCATTTTTAACCGCTGTTTTTACTCCAATTTTTTCAAAATATCCAGGCACATCAACAAATCAGAACAGAACTGTCACGATATCAAATCATGACTAAACATCATACTTTCAGATTTTCTGCCGAAACAGCCGTCACATACATACCCAAAGAGTTCACAAAAGAATATCATGCCGGAACTATGTTCCGGCACGCAATCCAGTGATTATACCACAGAAACTCACTGTTTTTTGTCTGTTCTGGCATCGTCTTCGAACTGTCTCTTCCAGAATTCTCTGGTTCTCTGCTCCGTCTGAGCCTTCATATACTTTCTTCTAAGAAGAGGCAGTGTCAGCCTCAGCTTAAGCGACAGAAACATAAATGTAAAAAGGTTCTTGAAATAGGCTGAAGGGGAACGCTTAAGAACAGTCCTTGTTCTGTTGAGTTCATCAAGCACAGTAATCTGACTCCTCATATAGGTTCTTTCCTTGCGCGGAGTCATCCATTTAGGAAGCATAGCCTTAGGCGTTTTTTTGATCATGAAACCTGGAAGGAGATGACCGTAGAAGCTCTTTTTACGGACGAATACCGGAAGCAGTCTGGTCTTCAGATTGCTGTCAGCCAGTTCAAGTTCAAGATTTCTTAAATCATCATCAGTATACGGAACCGGCTTTTCACAGGCACTCAGCTCCTTAATCTGCTTAATCACATCCACCGGAACAATGTTATCCTCCCAGAACTTAGGGCCCTGCATCACGTGCTTCATAGCCAGGTTTACACAGGCCGCGGTTCCGTAGAAATAGGAGTTGTTGTATTCCCTGAAGTGTCCCCAGAGAATCTTCTTCATGATGTCATAGGAGCATTTAAGAGTCGGCACCGTCATGTGATGAACAATGTGGCTTCTCAGGAACAAATATGCCGTCATGGCGCTTTCCTTGGTTTTGAAGTCCTGCTGCCAGCAGGATACACCATTAAGAGAAACAACTCTGAAATCGTTGGCATATGAGAAATCAATGTCATCTCCCCGGACAAAGAAAGGAAGAGAATAATTTCTGGCCTCATCAAGAGGGAAGAAGAAAAACCACCATGCACCGTATATAGGTTTATCCACTTCCTCCTCATTTTCAAAAAGTTTTGCAGGATCTCTTAAATCAAAATCACGCTTGATGGAATGACATCCTCCGTCAAACCATGCACCGTTCTCCCACTGCATGAATTTAATGTTTTCAAAAAGCATGGCACCGCTGAGAGCCACCTTGTGATCCGTTACATGTCTCTGAAATGACATGCTTCTGAATATCGCACCGGCTTCACAGCTTGCATCATCATCCATAAACAGACAGTGGGTGTGGCGTCCTGTCTCCTGATAGTGTATCAGACCGCGCGTAAAGCCGCCTGTTCCTCCGAGATTGCGGTTGGGAACAAGAAGCGCACCCTTCACATCATCAGGCTTTAGTGTGCTGCCGTTGTCAATTACAGAAATATCAATTCTGCTGCTGTACTCAGGGTGCGATGAGATATCCCGCACCAGTCTTGAAACAGCAGCCTTAACTTCCTTCTCACGCTTAAAGGTGGTAATGGCGATGCCGAGATTCACCTCCTGGGTCACCGGATCATCAGTCAGCCACCCTCCGCCGTAAATCTCTGTACAGGAACCCGAACAGCCGCATTTATTCAGGCTGCCGGCCGTAAATTCTGCAGAACCTGTCTTAACTTGCCTGCCTTTTCTCTGTTCCCTTCTTCCTTCACATCTGCCAGCGGATTCATTCCTCCACGTTGCGTAATCGGCCTCCGGAAGATTTCTTACAGTAAGACCGAGAATGGTTTTACCCTCCATGCAGGCGACAGGAATCACATATATCCCGCGCTCCTTTGCTCTGATGACATATCTGTCAACAGTAAAACGCTCACCGCCGCACTGCACCACAACCGATACTTCAGCATTTCCCTTTATATCAAGGTAGGCTTTCAAATTCCTAACATTAGTGTACTTCAGCCATTTCATTGCGCTGAAAGAATTAAAATACGTCAGAAAATCCACACAGCTCCTCTCATAAAGATGAACGATTCTGTCTTCATGAGAAAAATATGCCATGCCGTCATTGAATTTAAGATAAAGCGGCTCCTCGCTGCACAGATCAAAATTCGGAAAGATAAAATCATAAAGAGTACAGCTGCTTTCAGGTTTACTTTTCTCCCTTTCCAATTCAGAAAAGTGCAAATAGACTTTGGCATCGGACAGGGCAAAAAACGTAACCTCCAGAGTACCTGTTTCAACAGATGACAGATCCAGTTTCATTTCAGCTTCACTCACGCCGGATGAACTGAAACTCTGCTCTGCAATCCATTGAAACGAATAGCCGCTGCGACTGATACCGGCCTTGACATTAATTGAGCCCTGATAACTGAATCTGATCCTGTAGCTGCTGCCATATACCTTGCGGAGAATATCGACAGAACAGATTACCAGTCCGCTATCTGCCGGCAGAGCTTTAATACTTCCCTTTTTTAAATTCAGAATAATTTTTCTTGCGTTCACGCTGTCCGCCACCTTGTTCTATACGTTTTTATACGTTATGTCATTTACCTAAATTACAGGCTTTGAGAATACTGCCGCCGGCTATCAAAAAGAAAACCCTGTAGCCTTCCGCTGCAGATAAAAATCAGAATCAACAGCTGTACCGTACAAGGAAACAGGAAAATCATTCAGATTATTCCGGCGCACTTTCATTTTGTTTTAATAATTTTTAAAAGCATTTATTAAACCATAATCCGTGTTTACTCACAGCAGCCTTTTAATGTTCCGGGCATAAAAGTAAACTGCCGGTTTCCGTTCAAAGCACCAGCTTATTTACAAATATTTAACCACACGCCAATTCATGAACGCATGACCGGCATACCCGCAGCTTAAATCTTTCAGTGCAGAATCATTCATTTGATTTTCTGTCATAACCCGCTTCATTTTCCACTGCAGCGGTGACAGGAACATCAGTACTGCTGTATGATGAGAGTCGTCCATTGTCCGTTAAAGAGCAGTCTAGAAATTTCAGCAAAACAGAAATCAGTCAGAGCGGGAAACCCGGCGGCTCTGAACATTAAGATCATCAAAATCTATCTTTTATTTACAGCCGGGATCAGGCACCTCTGCGTTTAGACTGACGGTAGCGTCTGGCCTTAAAGGAAAACATATAGCAGGAGATTTTCTCTTTAAATGTTGCAACAGTTGAAAAGTCTTTTATACATCTGTTCTTCAGCAAACGCCTTACGGATCGAAGGATCCGCTCCTTTCTGATATCCTTGTTTTTTTTAAGAAGAGACCGGTACTGCGAAATCATCTTGAAGTTATAGTATGACAAGTCACTGATATTTCTTTCTTTCAGCCATTTCTTCTCTTCTATCCAGTTGCGGAATACAAACTCAAGTTTGGATGAAGCTGACCTGACCGACTGATCAGGGTGAGTTACATAAGTATACTTGACCTCATCAACTACCAGAATTTTCGGTTTTGAATAGTAAAGAGAAACCATAAAGGTAGCATCCTGAAAGGATGCCTGGGGGGTTTCACAGAAGCCAATTCTGTTCTGCATCAGAAAACTGCGGAGGTATATTCCGTTAAATACAGAAGGGTGAGATTTCCAGAAACGGGGATAATCATCAGCATCAAAAACACGGCCGGTAACACTCGAATCCCAGGAATAAACCTTTTTCCTGGAATTTCCATCCATTTTGAAAAAACCGTTATAGCGAATTACGTCGGCATCAGAAAATTTTTCAGCATAAAGGAGAAGTGTGGAATAGAAATCCTTCTCAATCAAATCATCAGGTTCAAAAATGGAAACATACCTTCCCGAAGCCACATTCAAACCGAGATTGCACGCACTTCCATACCCGCGATTTTCTGTAGTAAGCAACCGGAACCGGCGATCCTTGCCAAGGTCGAGTTCCTCCAGGATCTGAAGAGTTTTATCTGAAGATCCGTCATTGATGAGAATAAATTCAATCAGCGGGCAGTCCTGAGCTCTGAGACATTCCACGGTCTTGGAAACAAATTTTTCCATATTGTAGAGAGGAACTATAACCGATACAAGCATGCAGCAATCTCTTATCTACGCATCATGAACACAGGATGTCGGCACACCCATGAAAATACAACCATGCATAACAAGGATCTTTCTTTTACCTGCATATTTCTGCAAACCTCTGACTCAAAGGGACTGCCACTACCCCGACCATACCGTTGCACATTATATATAAAAATATTCAAATATGGAACAATGACAGAATAACGGCATATGTGCCGGACGAATGCAAATATCATAATTTCCGCCGTAGGGAAACTCCGCGCCAAAGTTCAATGATCTTAACAGCGTCGTTCCAGCAGGAATTTGCAAAATCAAAAAAATTACAGTCTGCCGTAAAAATACTTCAATTATCAGCATAGCACTGCTGTTCGCAGACAAAAACCTCCTTAAAGCAGATCCATGCCTCATCTCCGGTAAGCTGCGATGCATCAACCAGCAGGTTATCATACTCGCCACGCGCTTTGAACTTTGAACACAGTCTGACATAATGCAGTCTGTCGCTGTACACAACACTGCGTCCTGATATATTCTGCCTGCTGATGCCTTCAGAATCTGAAACATAAAAAGACAGTGATTCGCTGTCTGTTGCAACCTTGAATGCAAGACAGAAAACATACCACCTGTCCTTAACTGTTTTCTCATTAAACTTTATATAGGCATATCTTCTTTTCTTTACTCTCTTAAAAAAAGATCTTCCTGAACCAAGGGCAAAAAGGTGCGGCGCGCCAAGAATAACGTGATCTTCAAAAATACCCTGCTTATATCTGAATACAATCTCCGCACCTCTGAAATCGGCAAGACGTCTTCCGGTAAAATAACTCTTTTTTAATCCTCTGCCGGCTGACTCTGCCGCTTTGAGAGCCTTGATGTATCCGTGTCTGAGAAACTTAAGATAAAACACATCCCTCGAAACAGAAGCACTGTTGTGTCTGCCCGGAAGAGCTGCTCCGTTACCGCCGAGCCAGTCAAGAGGTTTCTTCCGGCAAAATGAGACTTTGTCTGCTGAAATGCTGTCAAACAGCCTTCTGCCTTTTTCATTATTGATCAAAACAGCTGAAACTCCGTTTTCCGTATTCACGCAGGATTCCTTTTTACCGATTCCCCAGAAATCACCTATTGTCAGATCTCCATACCGGGGAAGTGTCTGAAAGCGGCAGTTTTCACAATGTACGGGACAGAGGATGCGGGAGTGAAACGCAGTCTGATAGGGATCACTCTTCTTTTCAATATGTACAGTTTTTCCGTCAGGCATCACCGCCCTTACGGTATAACTGCTCCAGTTTCCTCTCGTTCTATCCCGGAATTCATACTCAGCGGGAATTTCAGAGAATGCATCCCTGAGATATCCGGAAAAAATTCCATGAGAAGGGGCGTTTGCACAAAGAAGATCAACGGTTATCAGATTATCATATTCCCTTCGCATAAAAGCCCTGATTCCGGCAACCTGACAGGGACATCCAATAAACAGAACCTTTACGCCGTCCCTGAGAAGTGACCTGATGCGGGGGAATACATTGCCCATATAACTCTGCATATACTTGGATTTATGGAGTCTCAAAACCTCCTGCATACTGTCTGCAATAATATGCTCAGCTCTGAGCTCATTTTTGCTCCACGCACAGCCGCAAACCTGTCCCCCTGCATTTATAACCGCTTCACAAAGAAGGCCGGAAATACCGCCGCTTGATGATCGGGATAAAAGTTCTCCGTCACGCGCAGTAAAGGCATAAAGATCGGGCAGCTCTGAATTCAACCTTTCCGGAGGATTCACAGCGGGACAGATCCTGCTGCACAGTCCGCATAACGTACACTTTGACATATCAACAGCCGGAACGTAATAGCCGTACCGATCCTCCGTAAAGCTGAGAGCATTAACAGGACAGGAGCTGATGCATGCACTGCAGCCGGTGCAGCAGCCCTTCGGAAGACATTCCGTAACCGGCATTTCTCCTCTTTTCTTTATATTTTTCGAGTGTAAATCCGTCATATGTACAGTTTTCAAAACAAGTATTGAACAATTTCGTCAAGTCAAAAAAGAATTCTGACAACCATAGGTCTGATATCAGCTTCAATATCGGTCCTGTTTCCGGCCCGTGCAGCACCGTCACCTAAAGAAAATCCCGCCGCAGTCATCTCATAAGACTCATACATTAGCATAATCTGCTCAGAACGGGATCCGGTTATCAGATGTATGACACGCCGGACCGATTATGCAGGAAATGCATAAACCGGCAATAATCCACGAAAAAAGAACCGGCATAACCGGCTCCCTTAAATATTCAATCAGCGGAATATGTCTGTCCCTTCTGAGACTACACCTGTTTTACGGTTTGGATATTGTCAAAGCAAGATCAGACTCACGCAGATAAATGTTATACGCTCCCGACAGATTCGCACCCTGCCAGTCTCCCGGAATTATGTTGGCTGTGCCCGAACCCTCAGTCAGATTGTACGCGACGCAGCCGGTGGTTACACCGGAAGACGTCTTGTCACTGCAGGATGCCTGACTGACGTTATAACTGCTGTAGCCGACCTTTCTCGAACTCCATACGCCGGACTCCTCAAACATCAGGAATTCTGTGGTATTGTCAAGTTCCACCGGCTCCTTTGTCTGCCACCAGGCATTTGAGCCTTCGCACTTATGCTCCAATTCCACAAATTTGCCCCAGCTGGTATTTTCAAAGGATCCTACAAGATAGAGACTGCCGTACCTTCTGCCGACAAGACAACCTTCTTCACCCTCTCCGGCCCAGATAGACACCGAGCGCGGAGCTGCCTGAGTGCTGTTTACAACACCGTCACCGACAATAACGCCGTCAGCCACCTTCTTCATACCGGAGATACCTGAAACAGTCACAGGCTGATCGGTACTGTTCATGACGACCTTGATTTGACCCCACGAATCACCTACAGCTGCACCGTTGATGTTGATGATTACAACCGACTCTGTGCTTGATCCGTCTAGTGTTACATTATTGTTAATCAGCTCGGCTGTTGTCATGCGGAACGCCGGATGGGCTCTTCTCATTTTGATATAGGAGGCATAAATGTCAGATACTCCGCCCCAGTCACCAGCCTTGAGATCCCACCTGAAGTCGTTGGCTCCGGATGTTGTCTTGTAGGTATTCCACATCGGACTTTCACCGCTTTCACCCGCAGCCTTCTTGGTTCTTCCTATTTCCTCACCGCCGTGAATGAAGGATATACCCTGACTTATCATGATAATGCTGTTGGCATAGGCCTGAATAGCCCTTACCTCACTGTCATTGTAAAGAACTCTTCCATCAATGGAGGCCCGCTCTATCTTGTCACGAAGACCCAGATTGTCATGAGCTGTGATATACGTAACCGACTGTTCAGGATCAGAATAACCCTGTGCAGACCACTCATCCACAACATACTGCGGAGCATAGGCTGTCCGGACTCCTGCCTTGACACCCATAAATACGCAGCCCTTGTTGCCAATAATCTGATATCCGTTTTCATCAGTACCGTTTCCGTCACCGGCGGTATTGAGCTGATTGAAAATAAATCCAAGCTTCGAAACACCGTTTGCGGAATCACTGCTGTCACTGGCGGACTTCAGACAGTTTCTTACCCTGTTGTTGAAGGCGCCGACATGGGCATTACCGTCCTGCATGAACATTCTGCCTGTACGGACAGGCTCATTAATTGCGGAAGGATCTCCGCCTCCGGTCCACGGTTCACCGTATATCAGCAGATTCACATCAGGATGGTGCCTGTTCAGATATACGCCCCAGTCTGAAAAATCCTTGAGACTGAACACACCGGCGAGATCAAATCTGAAACCGTCAATATGATATTCCGACACCCAGTAATCAAGAGAATCCCTGATCATCATCCACACCATATTGTTGTCGGCATTGACTGCATTGCCGCAGCCTGACAGATCATTCTTTCCGAGGTAGTACTTGTCAGTGATATTTTCAAACACGGACTTGTCATAGGTATGGTTGTACACCACATCCATAACTACCCGGATGCCGTTTTTGTGGAACTCGTTGATCATGGTCTTAAATTCCCTGATCTTCTCCTCGTATCTGTCGGTACCGAATACTGATGTATAGCGATCCTCAGGAACATTGTAGTTCACCGGATCGTAGCCCCAGTTATAACAGGAACTGTTCTGTGAATCCACACCGGAACAGGTGCCGTAGTCATAAACCGGCAAAAGCTGAACATGCGTAATTCCGAGTTCCTTGAGATGATCAATACCGGTGCTGACTGTACCGGCACCGTTTACCGTGGTTCCGGTCTGCACCATTCCAAGATAGCGACCCTTCTTGTCAGCATCTACACCGGATGTCGGATCAATAGTAAAGTCCCGTACATGAACCTCATATACAATCGAATCCTCTCTGTTGACAAGCTCTGGACGATCAACCCATCCGCCGACCGGATCGGTCTGAGACATATCCATAACAACATTTGCGGTGGTGCTGCCGTTGGCAACCATTCTGCCGTACGGATCGCGGACCTTGGCACCGCCGACTGTAAACTGATAACTGCTGCCGGCGAGATCACCGTTTACAGTAACTTCATATACACCGCTGTAGCCGTCAACCGCGGTCAGATTCATGGTATATTCCTTTCCGCCCACCGTAACCTTGACATCAGACGAATCAGGCGACCACAGTCTGAAGGTTGTACTGTAGGACGAATAGAGCGCACCGAGAGTACGGCGCGGCTTTCTCATGCGATCATCAAGATCCGTATCGTCATAACTCTTTCTGATGTAGTACGATGATTCAACTGATCTGATCTCATATCCGACTTCATCTGTCTCCATAAACTGAAGATGAAGAATGCCCTCCTGCATTTCGCCGTCAGCAACAGCAACCCTTTCGCCTATTCTGAGAACCTCACCGTTAATAAATTCCTTCTTGCCTGCCTCGTCATCGTCAAACCAGTAGTAGCCTCTGGTGTTGACTCCCGCATTTGCACCTTTGATCAGGGCAACAACATCTATGTATGAACTGCCGTCCACCCCTGTTTTTTCAATAATCTCAAGATCCGAACCATCAGCACGGTTCATGCCGTCATGGTAAACATAAACCTCGCTGCTGATTTCCTCGTCAGGAATACCGTTGACATGCACACCGCATTCTGTCGCAGAACTTAGTTCGCCGACAAGTCTGCCGTCAATATTCTTCACTGTCACGCAGTTCTTATCCTGTGAAAGACCGGCTAAATCAGCTGTCTGCAATCCTGAAGCACCGCCGTTTATGATAATCATATCGTAATCAGCGAGAGTCTTATTCTGATTCGCAAACGGACTGTATACTCTTGTTACAAGACTGCATCCGTTAAGGGTATTGTAAGTAATATCGTCACCCGGCCATGCGGCAACCGGATGAGCTCCGTCACTGTCATTCCATACATATGCATGATATTCATTCAAGCCTGCGTCACCGCTTACAATAATGTCCCCCTGATCAACGGTGCATGAATCATGCATCTGAGGGAACAGCTGAATAAGCTCTTCATTGACAACACCGGTGGCTGACACCCACAGATCCGTGGTGCCGCTTCCGCCGCCTACTTTAACCTTGTAGCTTGCAGTTGAACTGGCGACTCCGTCACTCACCTTGAGCTTGACGGTGTATTCGCCTGCCTTGTCATACGTATGTGACGGATTAGCATCCTTCGAGGTGGTACCGTCACCGAAATTCCACTTGTATTTAAGTGCATCACCGTCAGGATCTGATGATCTGTTCTCCAAATTCACTGCGAGACCGTTCACACCGGATACACCAAAAGCCGCCACAGGCGCCCGATTGCTCTTTACTGTAACATCCTTTTCAATCTTGACAGTTTTATTAATACCGTCGCTTGCCTTCAAAGTCACACTGTACATTCCGTCCGCTTGATAGGTATGCACAGGATTGACTTCACGCGAGGTGGTACCGTCTCCGAAATACCACTTGTAGACAAGAGCGTCACCATCCGGATCGATGGAATTGTTCACCAGGCTCACCTTGCGGCCGCTGATCCCTGATATAACAAAATCTGCAGTCGGAGCATGATTGACCTTCACTGTAATTTTCTTTGCAGATTTAACAGTCTTTATACCGTCACTTACCTTGAGAGTAACCTTGTAGGTACCTGCCTTTGCATATATATGCTCCGGATTCTGCTCCTTTGAGGTTGTGTCGTCCCCGAAATACCACTTGTATTTAAGTGCGTCCCCGTCAGGATCTGATGCTCTTGACTCGAACCTGACTGTAGGACCGTTCTGAGAGACAACAGCGAAATCGGATACCGGATCGGAATTCACCGTCACTTTTTTGGAAAATGTATTAGTCAGCTTGCCGTCACTTACTTTGAGAGAAACCTTGTAGGTGCCGCCATTTGCGTAGGTATGGACAGGATTCTGCTCCTTCGAGGTTGTGCTGTCCCCGAAATTCCACTTGTATTTCAGTGCGTCACCGTCAGGATCTGATGCCAGAGATTCAAAGCTGACCTGAAGATCATTCTGAGAAACAACAGCGAAATCAGATACAGGATAAGAATTCACCGTTACCTTTTTTGAAATTGTATTTGTCAGCTGACCGTCACTTACCTTGAGAGAAACCTTATAGGTGCCGGATTTTGCATATGTGTGATCAGGATTCTGCTCCTTTGATGTGGTACTGTCTCCGAAGTTCCACTTGTATTTCAGCGCATTGCCGTCAGGATCTGTAGAACTGTTTGTCAGAGTAATTTTCAGATTCTTGTTGTAGGAAATGTCAAAATCAGCCACAGGCGCAGTATTTGCCCACGCTGCAGACATCCACGTAATGCATAAAGGCAAGACAATTTTGTAACTCTGCATTTATATGTTAACTCCCATGATAATAAAATGATTACGAACGCAAGATGATGTGACTTTACCAGACAGGTGGCACTGAAAACCGCTTACTGAAATAAAAAAAAACGAGACATATCGGTTATGACATGATATAGGGCATTTGAAAAAACTAACAGTTGATCACATTCAAACTGTGATCTGGCTTACTACAAAAACAGGGCCTACGCATGACCATCAGATTTATCTCTCAACTCTTCTGCTGCTTTTTTGAAAAATTTTGATTTTCATGTCGTAATCTCCGCTTTTGGAATCGTCGTCAATCATCTTGTT
>JAEEOK010000007.1 GCA_016284235.1 Succinivibrionaceae bacterium | reverse complement strand
AGCAAAAACAGGTTAAAATTGAAATAGATAATGTTCGAAAAAAGCAGATATAATAAGGAAAAAGGAGTAGTCTGACGCTACTCCTTTTAAACTGTAGTTACCAAAAACTACAGGGAATTTAGGTTTACTATGTACACTACATGTATTTTGGAAAAAATTTTGTCGCGACATTTTGAAATTTCGTGCTATCAAAGTTCAGCCTGTTTCCGGTTTTGATATATTCAGATGTTTTTCCTCTTTGTAAAATTATTGAAAAAATTTAGCAATGACACATTTTTATGCGTCAAAAGTTGCACTAAGTTAACGTTTAACAGTACACTTTTGCGGTATTCTTCATAAAGAGATGTTTTGATAAAAAGAGAAGAGCAGATAATCCGGAGTTAGATGCACGATATTATCTGAAAAAGTTAACAACCTTTCAGAACGCAGGGAGTTTATGTCAACTCCGGTGCAAAGGACATAGCGTCATGTAAAAGCAAATTTTCTGCATTTATGTGTTTCAAACGTCCTGTCAGGCTCGTCCGGATCTTAACTCTCTGCTTCCTCCTGTAGTGAGAACAGAAAAATTCAGGAAGAAACCTTTGTTGTCATGACGGTTTCGGAAAATTTGCTCAGACACGGTCTGTTCCGGTTCATGGAAAATGATTTCTTCATGACTGATGCGCTTCCTCTTCAGATAATAAAGTGTGATCTCGCGGTGCTATGGAGTTTCTGAATAATTCTGAAAAAAATATCATATATGAAGAATCTGATGATAGTAAGTCTGATTGCAGAGCAATATTCAGATGTTGCTGGTACCGCATATTTTCTCTCTCAGAAGAAGGATGCGTCAGGGTATGACAACGGATCTTTTTACTGTCCAAAACCTAGTTACAGAAAGACAGTGTGATGCATTTGTCAAAGCCGGTGTTTCATAAAGTTGTCTGAGCTAAAACTTTACTTTTATAGGTTCAAAAATATATTCTGTACGAAAGTATTTTGTTTATGATGTATTCAACACTTCTGTTGAACAGAACCTTTTTTAAAGATTTTAAAGAAGGTTGTTAAGCCGTAACAACGCTGATTTGCTGATTTTTTTGATTCGGTGTATATGTTTCAATTTTAAGTTTTAAGCAGAGTACTGAAAAAATCTTTGTCTTCACTGAAGTAGAACTTGCAGACCTGGAAAGGGGGACCTTTATGGATTTGATAAGCGATGGAAAGAACATGCGTATTATAGAGGAGCAGGCCGCTACGCTGGGGCTTATAACTGACTTGATTAAGGCAGGAAGCTGGGTAATCAGTTTTGCTCCCGACGGATCTTTGGCATCAGTAAAGTGGGGCGACGATTTTTGCAGAATGCTGGGTTACAGCCGCCGTGATTTTCCTGATAATCTGGATTCATTTCTGTCATGTATTCATCCGGATGACAGGGATGCTTTTATTGATTATATTTCGGCAGATGTTTCTGATGAAACCGTCAATGAACCTTCTAACTTTGAATTCCGCGTTTGCAGAAAAAACAGATCGATTCAATGGCTTCGCAGCAGAAAGCTGCTGTACCGCGACCAGACCGGCAGACCGCTGCAGTACAGATGTGCGGCTGTGGATATAACAAAGGAGAAGGAGCGTGATTTACTGAACATAGCACTGCATAATGAAGCGGCATCTCTTGACACCATTCATGAAATGCTTGGATCCGGCAAATGGACGATGGATTTTAATGAAGAAGGAGAGATGGTCAGCGTCAACTGGAGCAATGAATTCAGGCGAATGCTGGGCTACCATAGCAAGGAAGATTTTCCTGATGTTCTGGAATCCTGGTCCGAACTTCTTCATCCCGATGACCGGGATCGCATTCTTAATGAGTTTAAAGAAACAATAAGCGACTATACAGGTAAGAAAACCTATGACGTGGAATATCGGCTGATGAGAAAAAGCGGAGAATACCACTGGTATCGGGCTGTAGGAAAACCTACACGCCGCCCCGACGGTTCTCCGATAACTTATCTCGGTGTGTTTATTGACATCTCTTCACAAAAGGAAATGCTGGATCAACTGGCACAGCAGCGGGAGACTTTGAATATTGCGCTGAATGAGGCCAATCAGGCCAACAAGGCAAAGACGGTTTTTTTATCCAATATGAGTCATGAAATCCGCACTCCTATGAATGCAATTATCGGACTGGACAGGATCCTTTTGAGTGAGCCGGGGATATCAGATACCACGCGGGAGTATCTAGAAAAAATCGGACTCTCAGCTCAGCATCTTCTCAGCATAATCAATGACATCCTGGATATGAGTCGCATTGAATCGGGACGCATGTCTGTAAAGAATGAAGAGTTTTCATTTGCAAAGACTCTGGCACAGGTTAACACCATAATAAGCGGTCAGTGCAGAAACAAAGGTCTTGAGTATGAATGCACAGTGAAGGGAACTGTTGACGATTATTATATTGGTGATGACATGAAACTGCGTCAGGTTATGATCAATATTCTTGGCAACGCCGTCAAATTTACGCAGCAGGGCGGAAGTGTCAAGTTTACTGTAGAGAATATTGCACAGTTTAATGGTAGAACAACACTGCGCTTTATTATGAGCGATACCGGTATAGGTATGAGCAGGGATTTTCTGCCAAGGTTATTTGATGCATTCAGCCAGGAGGATTCATCCAGCACAAACCGCTATGGAAGCACAGGTCTTGGCATGGCCATAACCAAGAGTTTTGTTGATCTGATGCACGGAACGATTTCAGTAGAGAGTGAACAGCACAAGGGAACGACTTTTACCGTTACAATCACTTTGATTGACTGTCCTCAAAAAAATATCGGGAAAGTGGAGAGTGTTTTGCAGCCGCATGAACTTTGCGTATTGGTGGTTGATGATGATCAGATCGCATGTGACCATGCCCAGCTTATACTCGGACAGGTAGGAGTGAACTGTGAAAAGGCATCATCCGGAGCAGAATGCCTGCAGATGGTGAAAGTCCGTCATGCAAGACGTGAGCCGTATAACTTGATTTTGCTTGACTGGCGAATGCCGGAAATGGATGGAATCGAAACAACAAGGCAGATTCGGGCTGCAGTGGGCAACGAAACACCGGTAATTATACTGACTTCGTATAATTGGGATGAAATTGAAGATGAAGCGAAAAGGGCAGGTGTAGATGCGTTTGTCGCAAAGCCTCTCTTTGCAGGGTCGGTGCTGGATGAATTCAGTTCAGCCTTCAAAAAGAAGGATGCGAAACGTATTCGTGGGAGTGTGGAACTTAAGAACCGCAGAATATTGCTTGCTGAAGATGTTGAAGTAAATGCTGAAATCATAGTTTTGATGCTTTCCCTGCGAGGTATGCAGGCGGAAATTGCTGCGAACGGCCGTATCGCAGTGGAAAAATTTGAAGCTCATGAAGAAGGTTATTATGACGCTATTCTGATGGATATGAGAATGCCTGAAATGGACGGTTTGGAGGCAACCAGAAGAATCAGAAACATGAGCAGAGCTGACGCAGGGAGTGTTCCTATCATTGCGTTAACGGCAAATGCTTTTGACGAAGATGTTCAGCACAGTATGCAGGCCGGTCTGAATGCACATCTGAGCAAACCTGTTGATCCTGATGTACTGTATGAAACACTGGAATATCTTTTAGCGAATGTTCCTGCAAGCTCCAGTTACTGAATATGAAGCCGCCTTTATTTTGACAGGCTCTGTATAAAGAATGTGTTGATCCTGATATGGGTTATAACTTGTTATAATTCATTAGATGTATATCCTATGTCGTTTTAAATACAATATTATTCAATATTGTATTTAAAACGATTGGTATATACATTCATGTCTTAAAATTCCTTATAAATCTTTTAAAATGATATAAAAGACACTAATTGTCGGTGATTCAGACCATAATTTTTCAATCAAATCATGTCTATCCTGTGCTATTTATATTGTCTGCGTGTAATATAAGCAGCATAAGCTACTTGAGAAGAAAGGAAGAAAAATATACCGTTTGAAAAAATAACCGGATTACTAATACTGTGAAATGACTTTTTTAACCGCAGATTCTCGGCTGTCTGACAAGTTTGCAATGGAAGGAATATTTACATGACTACGATTATTTTAAATTCACCTGATGACGTAACACCGGAAGTTAAGAAGGATTTGCTTCATAACAATTTAGATAAGCTGATAATTAATTTCAATGTGGTGTGCCATGCTTTGAAGTCACAAATCTTCGATTCTGATCAGGAGATAATTAATTTTGACATTGAAATTAATTCCGAATCAGCGGAAGGTTTGTTTTATAAATTAAAGGAACTCGTTTCCGTAAAGAGTATAAGAGCAGAAAAAATTACAAGCGCTGCAGAAATGTTCTTCGAATGCGAGAAATTAGAAAAAATTTCTGGTCTGAATTTTCCAAAACTGGAAGATGGAAGATGTATGTTTAAATGCTGCAAGAGTTTAACCTCAGTATCCGACTTGAATTTTCCTAAGCTGGTATGCGGTGACGAAATGTTTAAGAACTGCGGAAATTTATCATCTCTTGTCAATTTAAATTTTCCTGAACTTCATGATGCTCATGATTTTTTTGAAGGATGCCGCAATTTAAAAAATATTTCACATCTGAATTTTCAGAGTCTGCCTGATGTTCACGGGATTTTTAACTGCAGCAAGAATGTCTGCTCCGTTGAAGATTTGAACTTCGGCAAAGCTGAAGGCCGGTACCATGTTTTCTGTAATCATGATTGCATGAATGAATCCGGGATACCTCAATTTAGAAACAGCTATCTGAATCTTGAAAAAAATTCTTATCCGGCATGGTATTTCCGTTCTGCCTCATGCGGAAGCAAATTTAATTTAACTGTTTTCCTCGATGAATTTTTTAAGTTTATTTTTTCATACAGAAGCCTGGGTCTTGAACTTTTCAGTAAATTTTATCTGAATCAATCCACCGGGCACGGTGTGGATATTTTTCTTGAGATGCTGAACAAGAAAAATATCATCGTGGATCTTGATCATCTAAGTTATCCTCAGTCTGCAAGTATTCAAGATGTTGGAGAAGCCTTTTTGCATCATGCATATTACGATGTTTACAGTGAAGTCTTTCATGACGCTGAGAACCGCTGCCGCGGCAATGTATCCGTGTTTAAACCTTTTTTCAAGTCCATGTATGATACTTTCAATCGAAAGGAGTACCGTTACAGGCATAACCCTCTGGATGGGTTTAAAGTTGAATTTTCCGACGAAAAGAAATACTGCAGGTACGGATATTGTAAACGCTCTGACGCGCTAAAGACAGCTAATACTTTACTTCATAAGTATTCAGCCGATACTGAATGGTCAGACGCTATTATAAAAATACAGGATGCTTTAGAAAAAATCGAGGATCTGGCTCCTGAAGCTGAATATCCTGAGGATTCAGTCAGAAACTCTATCAAATCTATAGATGAAATTATTAATCGTAATCATACAGAAAGAAAGGAACTCACCGGCAGGGAATTTAACAGGGACAGTGATACAGCTGATAACAATCCGGGAGAGGATAATCAGGATGTTCAATATCGGGGCGGAAAATCCATAGAATCTTCAGAACCGCATGTCTGCACTATAGAGCAAATGCTCCTTGATAATCTGCCGGAGAATATGCCGTCTGATATCAGCGAATGGATAGATCAGGTTAAAAACATTGAAATTTCACGTTTGCGTCTCGGTAGATTTGAACCGGGAGCGTATCCGCTTAAAATAGTCATGTATACAGAAGCAATAAAGGAGACGGCAAGAAATAACGCCATAGATGAGCACTATCTGTTTGAAGCAGTACTCGCAAATAATTTTTTCAGAGCTCTCCTTTTTGTTACAGGTATTATTGATCGTTTTGAAGATCCGATGAAGCTTGCTGATATCTGCAGAATAATTCCAGTGTTCATACCGATTGAGAATATCGTACGGGAACTTTGGCTTCAGCTTCAAAAGGATACTTTGAATCACTGGTACTGCAATGCTGCAGATTCGGTGTCCTGCGGGGCTGATATATCAAGTCAGGTGATTGATCCGCTTGCACAGGCTTTTGAAATTTCGTGGATCAAGGACAGGATAATTACTAGCGGTGGCAACTGTGAGTGGAAGAAAATTATGGATTATGAGCTGAGTCGATTTGGAGGCATAGCATCATATCCATCAGATCCCAGCATCGGGGCTAAATATCTGATAGCAAAAAGAACGGATCGCAGGAAGTTGGCGGATATGGCAACTATAAGTCTGAATATTTCAGCCTTAATGCAGATATTATGCAGAAATATGAAGCAGGCGCATCAATTTTTTCAAAATACTCTGGTGTGGTAGTTGAAAGTAATTAACAAATATTCAGTAGAAAGATAAATTTGAGCTTGAATGTTTCGCTAACAAAGATTAGATTTAGGATCTTAATGAATTTTGAAAAGTAGACTTTCAGTTTTTCACCGGATCAAAATTGCAGAATTTAAATGTTTGATGTTATGGGATTATTTACTATGAAACCTGGACGCATTTTAAGTATTCTGGTTGTGCTGGTACCGGTTATGGGAGCTGTTAACATATGTTATTCTGAGAGGTCGTATGAAATGCCTCCGACATATTTCACGCAGGATTTTGTGCCTGTTATTAGTGACGATGCAATGGTAGAGTGCATCAAGGTTTATAATGAGGCTACGTGGCTGAAAGAAAAACTGGCTTCACTAACTGTTAACCAGTATTCACGTGATGAAGTTGATGCTTACAATACCAAAGTGTCAGAAGTGAACAGAATGACCAGCTGGTATAATAGTCAGTGTGCCGGTAAGCAAAGCTACTCAGCCTGCAAAGCCGCAAATGAGATAAACAGAAAAAATCATCGTAAAGAGATTTCTTGTGACACAACTTCTCAATGGAGAAGTTTCAGATAATCGCTGACTTATTCCTTTTTCATACATGGAAAGAACCTTGTCTTCCATACAACTGACATCCCTGGAATGCTGAGGAATAATCCCTGGTTCAAAACTGTCTCTATCACGGGGAGCATCAATTTCAACTTCTCCCATAGATGTGTTCTGTTTTTTGTACGTATCCCTAAATTGAAAGAGTAAAAAAATGAGATTGGCTTTTATATGCACAATCTCATTCTTGTCAGGTCGCAAATTATCCGTCGCTGAAAAGCAACGGACTTTTGCCAACGGTTTATAACATATGTTTATACCGCAACCGTTTAATGACTTACTGAATTCATCAGTGAGGTAGGTTAATCTGATAACTGATTGACACACTGATTTGCTGTGCATCGACTGTCAGCAGTTAATTTACCTCTTATTCAATTAAATCATTTCTTCCGGATGGAACACCTCATCAAATTTTTCCGCTGTCAGAAAACCAAGCTGTACGCAGGATTCCTTAAGAGAAATATTTTCCTTGAAAGCCTTCTTTGCTGTCTTGGCAGCGTTTTCGTATCCGATGTAAGGATTGAGGGCTGTAACAAGCATAAGAGAATTGTGAAGATTGTATGCCATCTTTTCTTTGTTGGCAGTTATTCCCTTGACGCAGTTGTCGTGGAATGAAGTGATTCCTTCCGCCAGAAGCTTGACTGACTGCAGGAAATTGTATGCTATCACCGGCATGAAAACATTAAGTTCGAAATTGCCCTGTGATGCAGCAACGCCGACTGTGGTGTCATTGCCCATTACCTGTACGGCTACCATGGTCATGGATTCGCACTGGGTTGGATTGACCTTGCCCGGCATGATTGAGCTTCCCGGCTCGTTTTCAGGAATTCTGATTTCACCGAGACCGCAGCGCGGACCGCTGGCAAGGAAGCGGACGTCATTTGCAATCTTAAGCATATTTGCAGCAAGTGCCTTCAGAGCTCCGTGTGCGAATGTTACAGCGTCCTTTGAAGTGAGAGCATGGAATTTGTTTTCTTCTGAAACAAAATCAATTCCGGTGAATTCCGCTACAGCTTTGGCCGCCTCAACGCCGAAACCCTTAGGGGAATTGATGCCTGTTCCTACAGCTGTGCCTCCCAGTGCAAGCTGCTTGATGAACGGAAGTGCCGCCAGAAGCATATTCTTTGACTGCTCCACCATTCCTCTCCATCCGCTGATTTCCTGAGAGAATGCAATCGGAGTTGCATCCTGAAGATGTGTACGGCCGCTTTTAACAATGCCCTTGTTTTCTTCTTCAAGTCTTTTCAGTGTTTCGATAAAGGTATCGAGAACAGGAAGAAGTTTCTTCTGGATCCCGAGAGTCGCAGCTATGTGCAGGGCGGTAGGGAAGGTATCGTTTGAACTCTGAGACATATTAACCGTGTCATTAGGGTGAAGCAATTTTTCACCTGCGATGGCATTGCCGCGGTTGGCTATAACCTCATTGGTGTTCATATTTGACTGAGTACCGCTTCCGGTCTGCCACACTGCAAGAGGAAAGTTTCCGTCAAGCTTGCCGGCCAGAATTTCGTCACATACGGTAACAATCAGATCCTTTTTCTTTTCGTCAAGTCTGCCAAGTCTGCAGTTTGCAGTAGCGGCAGATTTCTTCAGGATAGCAAATGCTTCGATTATTTCGGCAGGCATTTTTTCAATGCCGATTTTGAAATTCTGAAAACTTCTCTGAGTCTGAGCTCCCCAGTACTTGTCTGCAGGAACCTTCATTTCACCCATGGTATCTTTTTCAATACGATATTCCATATGATCCTCATAAATAAAAAAATATAAAACTTTGCACCCGGACGGTTTACCTGCCGTCTGAGTACTTAAAATCTGTTTTACAGGCTTTAAAAACCGGTGCGGATTCTGCGAACCGGAATTGCATGCCGGCAAGTTTTTTTTTTGTCTGTCAGCCCTGCAGACATAATAAACTTCCGAATTGTCGGTTTATCGGCTGAATTAATCAGGGGATATACCGCCCGGGTGTATTTTCAACTGCAGTCATTTAAAGAATTTCCGGATAATTTTTCTTATATTTCAGACTGTTAGCGGATGCCGGTCAGCAGTAGGTTTAATTCATCTGCCTAATTATACTACAAGGGAGGTTTTTTCAATAGATCCTAAAGGAAAGGTATAGTCAGCTGTCAGCAGTGTGAAGGAAATGAGCCTGTAGCTGCCATGAAGCAGTAGCGGATGTTCTCACTGTGTTCTTCTGTCCGGACAGGGCTGCTGCACGGCATTTCAGGGTGGGAG
The DNA here is from genome assembly GCA_016284235.1 of Succinivibrionaceae bacterium. Taxonomy (GTDB): domain Bacteria; phylum Pseudomonadota; class Gammaproteobacteria; order Enterobacterales; family Succinivibrionaceae; genus UBA2804. The sequence goes on along the minus strand of JAEEOK010000007.1, from coordinate 14,188 downwards.
TACAGCATTCCTAATGACAGAATCTACCCGGTTGTAACAGCACCCGGTGCTGACAGCCGCTCATACAGTTACCGCGACTGTGCTTATCCGTAGCTCCTGTACATTTCTCAGGATCTCCACACACGATTTTTGCGTCGGAACAGCAGCATTTTTCGTACCTTTCTCTTCTTTCACGCATGTCCGCAGGACAGTATGGCGAAGGTCTGTTTGATTGTTGAATTCTCAGCTGTTAATTTTTGTGCTGTCCTGATACCTGCCGGCCGGTTAAAGAGCAGGTGTTTTACTTTACCAGAGTTTCGGTTCTCAGCACCTTGCATGTATCGATATCAATAAGCATTACTCTGTTATCCTCCTCAGACAGTATTCCCATTGTTCTGATTGAAGTTTTCTTTGGTAGGGATATGGAGCCCGGATTGAAGATGTTAATGTTGTCTGATGCATCAAAGAAGGAGACGTGGGTATGCCCGAACAGAAAGAGGTCGCCTTTTTCCAGAGGTGAATTGACAGGGGTGAAGTGGTGCCCGTGTGTCATGAAAATTCTGTGTTTTCTGGACATTAGAATATTGGTGGGAGACATGATCGGAAACTGGAGTATTGACTGATCCACTTCGGCATCGCAGTTTCCCCGTACTGCTATGATTCTGTTTCTGTTTTCATTAAGAAGATTTGCTGTAGCCTGCGGATCGTGTTCGTCTATTATCGTGTTTCTCGGTCCGTGGTAGATTAAATCACCAAGAAGCAGAATTTGTGCGCATTCATATCTGTCGGCACAGCTGAGGGCAAGAGCAAGAGGTTTTGCATATCCGTGAATGTCGGAGATTATGGCGTAGTTCATAGTATTTTTCCTTCTTCTTATCCTGTAATTAAATCCGGATTAAACGCGGATTTAATTAAGATGTTCTGATGTTTATGTATTTTTTACCGCTAATTTTGTCAGTCCTGTCCGGACTTAATTATCCTTATTCGCGGCGGCTCAGTCATCATGCTGTTTTTTTGTAGACTGCTTTTCCTTCTGCAAAGGTGGCTGTCACATTGAAGCAGTCGTCAATAACAGCGATATCTGCAGTGTAGCCGGCTGCGAGAAGCCCTGTCTTTTCAAGTCCGAGGACCTCTGCCGGTATCTGCGAAGACATGGCAAAAGCGTCGCCGTCGGAGAGATTGCAGGACCGGATCAGATTCTTTACTCCGATATTCATCGTCAGAGACGAACCTGCAAGTGTTCCGTTTTCATCAGAGCAGAATCCGCCTTCCCTTATGTAAACGTCTTTTCCGCAGAATTTGAATGTTTTAAGTTCGGCAGGAGCTCCGGCTGATGCAAGAGCATCAGTTACCAGAAACAGTCTGCGTCCGAAAATTCTGAATGCCATTCTGACAAGATCCGGATGAACGTGGCGGTTGTCTGCAATGATGCCGGCATAAAGCTGAGCCTCGCTGGCAGAGCAGAGAATGCCGGGAGTTCTGGCATTTATGATGGTTGTCATTGCGTTGAAAAGGTGGGTGGCGGATGTGAAATATTTTTTGAGGTACATCATAGCAGTTTCATGACTGCAGGCACTGTGACCGACGGAAAGTTTTATCCCGGCGCCGCTTAACTGTTCAGCCTGTTTTATTGTTAGCTGTTCAGGTGAAACGGTTATAAGAGCCAGTTCGTCGGCATATTCCATGAGCATTTCAAATGTCTGCTGATCCAGGGATCTTATGTAGCTGCGGTTATGTATCCCTGACTTTTCGGCGCTTATGAACGGACCTTCCAGATGAAGTCCCGGAATTCTGTGCCTTCCGTAGATCCGGTGAAAACAGCGGATACTTTCCAGGGCGTTTTTTATTTTCTCGTTTTGGCAGGTTACCAGAGTGGGAAGAAAAACTGCCGTGCCTGTTTTCTGGTTTACAGAAACCATGTATTCAAGTGTTGAAAGATCCGGACTGTCATTGAAGGTTACACCGCCGCATCCGTTTATCTGAAGATCAATAAATGCCGGCACTATGCGCAGTCCTGTGCAGTCGATTATTTCTGTATCACTCAAGTCGGATTTAACAGGTTCATTTATGCTGATTTGTGAAATTATGTCACCGCTAATCAGCACCGATCCGTCAATCCAGGTGCCCTGCGGGGTCAGAATTCGTCCGTTTTCCAGAAGAGTTTTCATCTTGTTCCTTAAATGCAAAAAAGTGTTATGCAGACAGCTCTGAACCTGGATTGTGCAGCCCGTGCAGAAGTATATGCTGATCGGGGATACTGCAGTCCGGTGCGGCATGACGATTCCTTCCCGACGCATTCTGTCCGTGTTTCATCTGCAGATCCGGAGTCGGATTCGGATTCGATTTTTTAATTTCATGCATAAACTCAAAATTAAAAAAGGCTGCGATCATGCTTCAATGTCGCGGCAAATCGGATGAATGCCGGTGCTTCAATGTTGATGAAGCCGCAGTGTCTTTAAGGAGTTTTTATCCTCCGTGTTCATTCGATACCGGATTTTGCCCGCAGGCCGTTCAGTTCCGTATTCATTAATCTGTGTAGCAGTCATGATTATAGCTTTGTTGAAACAATGCTGCAAAACCATGATTTACTGACGGTACTCTGCAGGAAATATATCTTTGCGGGAGCTTTAGTCTCCAGTCGGTTCCAGATAGTTAACGGTTTTTCCTGCTGCTTCGGCGTATTCGATTTCCGAGCGGGTACTTGAGCCTATGTATCCTCCGACGTTGATGACGTATATTTCATCAGCCATGTCGATTTTCCGCTTGTGCATATCATCAAGCATTTCCTTTGTCCCTTCCATCCAGACTTCATCATCACCGGAGTGACCGAACAGACCGACGCTGATAACGATGTTGCCGTCAAGCGTCAGACGCTTCTGCGCCTTCTCAAAGGCATCCTTGAAACGTGTGCTGCCGCAGAGGGTTATTACCTTATATTTTCCAATCATCATCAGCTCCTTAACGGTTGTTTGAAATAGGCGTTAGTTTTATTCTCATTCGGGCTGCCGGAAATGATTTTCCCTTCCTTCCTGCTCCTGTTGTCTTCATGTAATTACTGCAGTGCTGGAAAACTGCGGCATTCTTTCAGGAAAAACATAAGTCACCGCCGGGCGCCACGAGCAGATCATCTTTATTTCCGTCAAAACTGCTTCCTTTCTGTCATTGCCGCGATCGCAGGATGGAGCGCACCTCCATTAATGCAAAACCGAGAATATTCTGTCCGCGCCATTTGCTGGCATCGAACCGCCATCTCTCATTGATCCGTATGCCGCAGGCCCAGACGGTATCGCTGTGAGCACACTCAACGAGCCAGGCATCTGCGGTATCTATCAGTTTCTTTTTAAGCTCTTCATTCTGCGAGAATTTTCCAAGCAGACCTCGCAGGAGTATAAGCTGGCGAAGTCCTGCCCAGATATTTTCGATAAAACCTTTTGCTTTCTTTCCGATCTTCTGCTGAATCTTGGGGTCATCCGCGGCCAGGATGGCCTGGGCAGATGCTGTGTCACCGAAAATCAGGCATTTTTGATACATTATATACTGCTCGGCGGAACAGTAGTGTATGCCGTCAAGGTCGAACGGTGAAGGATACCAGTTGCTCAGATATCCATGCGGTCCGGTAGGACTGTGGAAGAATATTGCTTCGACTTCCTGACTGCTAATCATCAACTTGTCCTTGGCCTTCGATGTTCCTGCCTTTTTGATGGTATCTGCGGTTTCCCAGAGCCACTCGTGATAGTGGTCATAAGGATCATCCGTCCACCAGTCCAGGAGCTTGTTCAGGGATTTCCTGTCCTCGTCAATGCTTGTGCATTTGTACTGTTCTGGCTCACGGCTGACGGTCACAACATGACAGTTGTCAAGGGAGAAGTCGATTCTGTAGATGCAGTAACCTGTCCAGCTCCGGTGTGCGAAAAGTGTATCGCCTTCCATATACCAGAACCATTTGTCCTCCATTCCCTGCGGGATATTGCCTTTACGGAGCTTCTTCATCTGCTGCGGGGTAAAGCACCGATCCAGAATAAATGTATCATGTCTGGCTGGCATTTCGGATGTTTTCCAGTCTCCCCTGACGGCAGGCGCATACCGAGGGGCGATTTCCCTGAGAGCCTTTGCTCCTGCTTCGAGAATGCCGTCGTTGATGACTGCAAAAACAATGTCTATCCCGTAGCCCCTGCTGATGAACTCTGTACAAGCCTGAAGAGCGTTCCGCCATGCCCGGTCTACGGGATAACCGAAAATTCCTGCGGAAATCAGCGGAAACCCTATGGATTTACATCCATTCTCCGCAGCCAGTTCCAGTGAGCGCATGTATGCGTCATGGAGAAGCCTAGGCTCCCCGCTTTTTCCGCCAGACCATACCGGACCTGCGGCATGAATGATATACTTTGCCTTCAGGTTGAAGCCGGCAGTGATCACAGCTGAACCGGTGTCGCAATGCCCGATTTTGCTGCACTCGGCCTGAAGCTGTTCGTAACCTGCCGCCCTGAATATTGCCTTGCAGACCCCTCCGCCCGCCAGCAGTCCGTTATTCGCCGCGTTGACTATGGCATCCGTGTCCAGATCCGTTATGTCGCTCTTTCTGATCTCTATTGTGCTCATTATGTTGCCTCCAGAATAATCACAACGCCATCCGAACTGTTTCTCTATAAAAAAGAGCCGTTTTGTTCCTGTACGAGCGGCAGAGACATTGCAACTCCAGCCTTTCCGGCAGCATCTGATCCTCCTTCGTAACGCTGACTGGTCTCATGAAACTTCTTTTGCTTCATGAGCGGATTGATTATTATCCGCAGACGGACAGTACCTGAGCTTTGCGCTTCCGGATATGCGCAGCCGCTTTTTCGGCATCAGGGAGAAACGTATAAGTCACGGGCGGCTGCAGTTTCGATTTCCAGCGGGATTGGCTTGTAATCTTGCAGCAGCAACGATTCCCGCATCTGCATCGTTTCTACAGTCCCCGGTTGAAGATGGGTGAATATTTTTTCTGTGCCTGTTCAAAGACAAAATCCGTGCTGTTGTTAGAGTAACATTTTGAAAAGGCTATGTTAAGAAAAGTATTGATCTTAGCCTAAACTTGCAAGGAGCTGTCACAGCTAAGGTGGTTTGGATTAAATGTTAAAACACTGTTAATCGGATTTTCTGCATGTTAGTAGGAAAAAATCCGCATCTTCCTGTCTCATGTTCCATTGAGTACTTTTTGTATGCTCCTTTCATTTTAAACTCCCTTTTACGTTAGTATGTTTTAATCATTCTCTTTTTAGGTCTGACTATTCTGGATTAAATTTCATCTGTTTTAGATCTGATTTGCAATCTACATCTTGTTTTTCGTCTTTTTTGACTCTGAGTCTGCAAGTACATCGTTCAACTTCATCCTTTGGTGCGTATCACCAGCCTTGTGGGTACATTGTTTCTGCAATGATTTGCCTTAATCTCCATGGCACATCGACAAAGTTGCATGTCTGCAGACGTTCTGTTTTTTTTGAATGTATTCGTTTAAAAGCAGAAGTCATATCTCCGGCGGGAAGCCTTTTGTACAGTCCGATATTTCTGAAATTCTTTTCAGTGTATGCTGATTTATTCAGACAGAGGCGTAAACTGTCGGTAAATATAAGCCTGCCGCGGCCTGAGACGAATTGCTGATTGGATTAGGTAACTAAGAGTGCCTGAATGAGAAAATGTGACACATGACTTTTTTTTTGAAAATAGATATTTTTCTTTAACTCTTTCTTGTTGAATACTATACGAAAAATGATGGAGGAGCAGCAGTGGTAAATGAATTGATACCTATGGCATTTATCTATGATTTTGACGGTACACTGGCCTATGGCGAAATGCAGGAATATGATCTTGTGCCCAAGCTGGGGGTGGCTCCGGAGGAATTCTGGAGCATGTCCAATGAAATAAAGGTTTCTCATAATGTGGACGGGATCCTTGCATATATGTATCTCATTCTGAAAATGGCAAGAGAGAAGAAAATACCGATTACCAGGAGTGATTTTGCAGCCTACAGCCGAAACATTGTTTTTTTCCCCGGAGTTGATTCTTGGTTCGACCGCATTTCTGATTACGGCAGAAGCAGAGGGGTAGAGATCTCCCATTACATAATTTCATCTGGTATCAAGGAAATGATAGAGGGAACCTCCATTGCAGGATATTTCAAGGCTATTTTTGCCTCCTCATACATGTACGACGATCATGGTAATCCGGTATGGCCGGCCAGGGCAGTCAACTATACTAATAAAACCCAGTATATATTCAGACTGAACAAGGGTGTTCTTGATGAAACCGATGATGTATCAGTAAATACGTACCAGCCAAGAAAAAACAGACCGATGCCGTTTAAAAATATGATTTACTTCGGGGACGGGGCCACTGATATTCCTTGTATGCGCCTTGTTAAGAATTTCGGCGGACATGCCATAATGGTTTATGATGAAAACAGGGAAAATTCCAGACAGATCGCACTTGATTATGTTCAGAAGGGCAGAATTTCAATGGCCGCGGCCCATGATTATTCAGAAGGAACGATGCTCGAGAAAGGAACAATGCTCATTATTGATCAGATAGCGGCAAGGGCGGCGTTTGACGATCTGTGCTCTGTTGAGTCTGAATAGCGCTTCAGTGGCAGGGACGGTTTTAATACCGTCATGTCAAATGGCAGGATGATCTGATTTGACTGAATTACGGCAATATGCCGGTCTTCGTGCTCCATGTCTGAAATCCGGAAACTGCCGGCATTCTGCCTCTGAACAAATTTTTTCACGTCAGACAGTTGAAACCGACATCAGGATCGGTGCGATCCCTGACTTTCAATTGTCACCTTCTGTTCGTCAGCGTTGTAAAGCTCGAATTTTAGATCCTTGCTGACAAAATAGTACCTTTTATATTCACTGAAAAAAATTTCTTTGTCCGGGAATTTTTTATACCAGTTTTTTCTGGCCATATCGAATCTGTATCCGAATTTTTTTATGTCTTCCTTTATTCTGTAGGTTTTTCCGCTTATTGTCGCCGTTACTGCAGTGCAGATCCTGCCTTCCTTCCAGGGCGACCTGCTGCCGCACATGTTGGTCAGACTGCCCAGACAGGAAGTAAGAAAGGGAGAAGACTGCTTCATGCACGGTGCCACCAGATACAGCTCACGTCTTGCCCTTGTCATTGCCACGTAAAGAAGTCTCCTTTCCTCGTCTATGATTTTGTCTCTGGACAGACCGACAATTTCACTGTAAATGGAGTCTGGATGCACAAGAGGGAAAAACCATGAGCTTACGTCTGCAATAACATAATCTGCCTCGCGTCCCTTGAACCCGTGGACGGTCTGAATTTTTACGTCGCAGCCTTTAAGTTCGTCCTGGTATCTTGCCACCTCCGCCTGGGTTCTTGCAAGCACTGCAATTGTTTCGCCACTGTGCCTTTTTTTTAGCAGATAGTTTGTAATTTCATAAATTTCTTCATGCGTGTCAATCTTGAATTTGACTGATGACGGAATGACAGTGGCGGCGATGCCATCCTCCATGCTGTGCGGCACGGCACCCCTTCCAAGATTTGACATGACTGCATTGCTTGCCTCAATGATCTTTCTTACCGATCTGTAGTTTGTGAGCATGTCTAGCCTGGTTCCGTTTTTAAAATATCTGCCGAAGTCCTGAAAGAAATCAATCATAGCACCTGCGTACGCGTTGATTGACTGCCAGTCGTCACCCACGGCCGTAATCCGGATTTCATGGTCTGAACTGTTTCTAATCTCCTGCAGCAGATCATAGTAGCAGCGCGAAAAATCCTGAAATTCATCTACAAGAATGTAGGTCAGTTTCGAGGTGAAAAAATTTTTTACACTGCCGTTTTTTAGTTTTTCCTCCGCCGCTGTAAACAAAGCGGGAAAGTCGTAAAGATTCTCCTCTTTGAGAATTTTTTCATAGCTTCTGTAGATGCTGTGCAGATGCCTGTTCATCAGAATTTCAGAAGAAAATTTCGGCGAATAGACTTTAATGATTGATTCAAGGTCGCCGGGCGTGATTTTTTTCTGTTTACAGATGACTATCAGAGAGTAAAAAATATTCCGGATTTTTTCTCTTGCATAGACAGCCTTGGCAAACTTTTCTCTGCTGCAGAGATGTTTAAAATCCGTGTCCGTGTTACTTTTCAGCTCTTCATAAAGCAGCTTTTCAGATTCGAGGGTTATATCACCGTTATCTTCGAAATCTGAAGTACTGATTTCAATAACGGCTCTAAAATTTTCATGTTCCGGCCTGAATTTCTTATTGCCGGAACAAAATACTGCTAAAGGATGCTCCTGACCGTCAGGAAGAACCACGAAATACCCCTCGTTTACTCTTTTTTCTGCAATGTATCTGCACGGCAGATCAGTATTGAACAGAAGGTTTCCAATTTCCCGATCCTGTCGGCTGAGGACCTGTATTCCGTTAAGGGTATGGTATGCTTCCGGACCGTCAGATTCCGTATCCTTCAGATACTGCTTAAACAGCGTGACATAATTTTCATATGCATCATCATTTTCAATCTGTTCCGCCACTGCAGCCTGAAAAGCCGTCTGATTAAGAGAATTTGTGTCACTGTTAATTTGAAAGGTGTCGGATCCGGGGCGTGTAATACGGTACGCAAGCGCGTGAAATGTCATTATGTGCGGAAGAACTATTCTGTTGGCGGAAAGCGCCTCATTCAGAGCCCTTTCGCGAAGATGTCCGGCAGTCAGTCTGTTTTGCCTGACATAGGCGATAAAATATCTGTATTCGCTTTCGCTGACCAGCGCTTTAAAAAGTCTTTCCCGCAAAAGCACGGCGGCATTTTTATTAAATGCAAGAAGCAGTATCCCGGACGGATCAACATGCTCATGCTCAACCAGGTAAAGCACTTTGTAAATCAGCATTGTAGTTTTACCGGAGCCTGCGCGGGCTGTCACCAGAGTGTTCGAACCGCGGTCAAGTATTACAGCCGCCTGTTCGTCATTAGGCGGATACAGGGCAGGGAAGCAGTTTGTAAACCATTGCTGCAGGATCTTGATTTCATTTTGACTGTTTCCTTCAATGCCGCCGGTCTTTTGCCTGTCAATCGTTTCTTCTTGGATACTCATCAGGTTAATTTTTTGACATACTCCTGCAGGGGATTCCTATCAGTTTCCGGGCAAGCCGCAGGCTGCTCTCTGTCGGTTCATGCTGATGACCGGAATTAAAGTTCATTTAGCAAGCCAGAGGCAATGCTCCGGCCAGATTTGCCGTCATAGAGAAAGACGGAGTCTGTTCTGCCGGCAGGTGGGATTATATCCGATTTTATACCTTATATCCACGCACTGGCTGACGTGGTTTTACGGCACTACCTGATTAAGAATTTAATTACATGCGCCGCTGTTCACTGTCTTCAGGATCATGACAAACAGCTGTCTTCGAAGCGGTTTTGATAATGCCGAGACTCTCTTCACGGATCCCGTCCTGATTTTTCAGAACGGCTGCATCATTTGTTAAGCTGCTGCAGATCCTTCCCTTTCGTAATTTATTTCGTTCTGAGTTGCTTTCAGTTCTGACGAATATTAAAGCAGTATTCTTTTGAGGCGGAAAGATGAATCAGGAGCCGGTCTGCTGGAATTGTTTATTCCTTAAAAAAAGGAAAACAGTTGTTTTTCCGCCGGAACGCTTTCCTGAAATATTATCGGCTCATCACGGTTCCGCTGCGGTGCGAAAAACATTAAAAAAATTTCTACACATGCTTCATTGTGTTATAATGCTCACGTTTTTACAAAACACCAGAAGAGGCGCGGCACTCAGGCAGTCTGGAAGTGGATGGCAGATCCGATACTTTCAGATTATGGGATGTGCCGCCGAGACAGTGCGGAACTGCCGTCCGGACTGCCGGCTGCGGAGGCTGAATCCTTCGGGCTGTCACTTTAGTGGAGCGCTTCTGGCGGAATTCAAATTTTCCCGCCATTTGCTCCTTTACTGTAATTTTTAAAATTTTCTAGTATTTCAGGAGATATCTATGAATAAAGTCTGTGTTGCCAAGTTCGGCGGCTCGAGTGTTGCAAATTACGAAGTAATGCAAAACTGTGCTAATGTGGTTCTCAGCAATCCTGACACCCATATTGTTGTTCTGAGCGCCAGTGCGGGAGTAACAAATCTTCTTGTTGATCTGGCAAACGGCAGTCTGGATGAGAAGGGACGCGAGGATACCATCCAGAAAATCATTGACATTCAGGAGAACATTCTTGAAGGTCTCGGCCATCCGAAGGAGCTTACTGAATCAATCTACCGTCATATCGAGTACATCAGATCTCTTGCCCATGAGGCATCTCTTGAAACCAATGCAGCCCTTGTGGATCGAATGGTTTCAAACGGTGAACTTATGTCAACCAAGCTTTTCGCAGAGCTTTTAAAGCAGCGCGGTGTCGATGCCGTTTGGTTTGATGTTCGCAAGATCATGAGAACCGACAGCAACTACGGCAAGGCCGCACCTGTGGTGGAAGTTATCCGCACCCTTGCTCAGAATGAACTTGTTGATCTCTGCAGAGAAAAAATTGTTGTTACTCAGGGTTTTATCGGTGCCAATGCCGACGGTCTAACAACTACTCTCGGACGCGGCGGTTCTGATTTTTCAGCTGCTCTTATCGGCGAGGCTGTTGATTCATCAGCCATTGAAATCTGGACTGATGTTCCTGGCATCTATACTACTGATCCAAGACTTGTTTCAACAGCTCATCCGATTCCTGAACTTACTTTTGAGGAAGCTGCTGAAATGGCAACCTTCGGTGCCAAGGTTCTGCATCCTGCAACAATCCAGCCTGCAGTGCGCCGTAACATTCCTGTGTTCGTAGGATCAAGCAAGAATCCGCGTGCCGGCGGAACATGGATCAGAACCAAGACCGAGAGCATGCCAACCTTCCGCGCTGTTGCAATGAGAAAAAATCAGGTTTTGCTTACCCTTAAGTCTTTCAACATGATTGGCGCCTGCGGTTTTATGGCTACTGTCTTTGGAATTTTCGCAAAGCATGGTCTTTCTGTTGATCTGGTTACAACATCAGAAGTCACGGTTGCCATTACAATCGACAACGGCTTCTCCGGCGGAAGTTCAGACGGCAAGTCGCTTCTTTCAGAGCAGCTTCTCAAGGATCTGCGCCAGGTGTGCAATGTGGAAGTGGAGGAGGATCTTACCCTTATTGCTGTTATCGGTAACAAGATGAGCTACAAGCAGGGTATCGGCTCCAAGGTATTTTCTGCAATTTTTGATGTAAATGTAAGAATGATTTCCTACGGTGCAAGTTCCCACGGATTATGCTTCCTCGTGGACAGCAAGGACGGCGATGAGGTAATCAAGCGTCTTCATGTTCATCTTCTTGACTAGTTCTGTATATTTTTCGGTTCTCTGTCAGGGGAAGTGACTGAAAGGTGCGGCAGGTTATTTGCCGCACCTTTTGATTTTTAACTGATCGTAATTAAAATCGCATTCAGGTCTGAAGTTTTAGAAACTGATGCCGAGCAGAGGCTGCCAGTCAAGCTTTACGGACTTTTTCTTTCCCAGTTTTTTAATGAATTCTTCAGCCTTTTCCTGATTAATTTTCTTTTCTCCGTTCTGATCTGTCAGAGTGAAGGTGACATCTCTGTTGTTTTGAGGATCGGTAAGGGTGTATACATTCAGTTTTTCTGTGCAGCTGCTTTCAGTTACAAGCACATAGTCAGATGAGGTGCACCCGGATCCGCAGCTGCCTTTTGTTGACATGCCCTTTTCATAGAATTCAAATTCTTGCTGACTGCCCTTTGACAGAATTTCGCTTTCTTTTTTCTCGTAGGCACGGATGACGGCAACTGTTTCTGTGCTGTGATCTTCATTGCTCAAAAAAATTTCTGAATTACCGTCATCATCCACATCATGGAATGCAAAATATTTCAGTGATTCGGGTTTTAGATTGGCCGGGAGAATTTTTTGTTTTGGAAGGTTTATTTCACTTCCGCGGTAGTTATGCTTCGATCCGTCCCATGCAAAAAAACTTGTAAGGGAGAGAAAGAGACCGTCGGTAATTTCGTAACCGATGTATATTTCATCCAGCGTTTCAAAACCCAGAGACCGGGTAACTGTTCCGTGTGAACTAAACGGTGTGCGGTATTGTTTCACAGAGTATTCGGGCAGAGGTGAAATTATTCCGTTTTTCCAGTCAACATCAAAAAACACCGGCTCGTCAGAATACAGTCCCGCCATTTCCATGGTGGCATTCAGCAGGAAAAGATAATGTCCGTTTTCTGTCTTTAATATACCTGCGCTAAGGGAAGGGCCGTCTTCATCCTTGGGATCCGAGCCGATGAAGTAGTTGTTTGAGGGATCGTAGAATGTACCGTCTGTTTCTTCTTTGCCGGCATCGGCTGCCTTTCGAGCGTTTGTAATAATCAGAGTCAGAAGATCTGTAGGGTAGCGGCTGTTGATTTCATTTGCGACGTCAACCACTGTGGGAGAGGAGTCGTGTTTACTGATCCTGAAGCTCGATGAAGAGCTCTCGGACAGCATGGATCCAAGTCCCATTGACATAACTCCGTTAGAAATTAATGTAAGAGCAAGACATGAAAGTAAAGATATTTTTTTCATAGAAATAACCTAAACCACGGATTGAGGAAAGATGCAGCAGTATGAGCGGAACCGGGCTTAGCGGAGCTTTGCAGGAGTCTGACGTCATGTTGCATTTTAAAGGGGGCGGAACATGCCGCTTGTTTTCCCGGATCTGCATTTTCCCTGGAATAATAAAATCACTGAGACCAGCATTCCGTGAATAATTTAAGAATATGCCGGTGCATTAAAGCTGCGGACGACTAGGCATCAAGTTCTCCGGGTACCTGGATGAACTGCTTCATTATCTGCCCGTTGCTTGCCTTCCATGCTTCAAAACCGCTTCTGTTGCTTCCGGCAACAACTGATGCCGCAAGGCTTGGACTGTTGTAAACTACGCTGGAGCTGAAGCACAGACTGTCGCCTGATTCATAAACAATACCTTCCCTAACCAGCCTTTCACGCTCCTTCTTTACTGTCAGCCTTACTGATTCGGCATGGGTCTTGTTAATGCATGAACCCTTCATTATTACAAAACCTTTTTTAGATCCTGCTGTTGCAAAGTATCCGTATGCCTCAAAATAATTTTTTGAACTGGCCTTGTTTGTTGTGTATTTATATTTAATATGGGGTACAGAGTCGACAATTACGGATTCAAGGTTGTACTCTTTTATAAGCTTAAGCTCGTCATAATTGTTTTTTGTTGCAAAGTCGGAAATTTCGCTGGCTGTATTTTTCTGCTTTTTGCTATCTGCTGAATGATCTTTGACTTTGGGCTGATGTTTATTTTCTTCATCCTTCTTCTTGATTTTTATCAAGCTGTTTTCACCGGTTTTCTGCTTTACTTCTGAATTCGTGAAATGCTGACCGTCTGGTGCGGAGCCGTCGTTTTCTGATACGTTGGCATTAATGACTGCAGTCTGTGATTTTTCAAAGGATTGTCCTTCCTGAAGTGATGAACCCTGCATTCCATGAGGGGACATGATTTTGTCTGATTTTTTATTTGACAGGATTTTAGCCTGCTCCGGCAGATCATTATTCTCTCCGGTTATGATTTTTTCCTGAACTGGATTATCAGCCAGCCCGGATTCTGCTTCCCTGACATTTAAACCGGATGCGGCATTAAACTCCGGCAGAAAATTTTTCAGATCAGAAATTTTTTCTCCTTCATTCTGAAGTGAATCATGACTGCTTTCATTGATTTCCGTGTAGAAATTTCTGACAATGCGCTCAAACTCCAGAAGTTTCTTGTAGCGCTCAATGTTCACTACCACACTGATTTTATTTCCCTGACTGTCACATACATATGTGACATTTGAATCTTCGGTAAATGCCAATTCACACCTCAGTTTTAAATTCCACCGGCTTCTGTGCAGTAATCATAATGCGGCCTGCTGCCCTTCGCGACCACAGAAACCTTTATCCTTATAAATTCTTATGACTCTCAAAATTATAAATGAACTCCGCTTCTGAGTACAATATCAAGTCTGCAGGTTTTTTACGCAGATGATTCTGTATTACTGCCTTTGTACTCGGATTTTCGACAGCTGATAAACACTCAATGTGTCGTTAAGTATTGCTACATCTAGGTTTTTCGGTAATTTTTATCAAAATAATTATGGCGTAACATGGGGTAATATGTTATAATTCATAGTATTCCTTTAACCTAAGCTTT
>JAEEOK010000107.1 GCA_016284235.1 Succinivibrionaceae bacterium | reverse complement strand
ATACTGTTCATGAGCTTTATTTCTTCAAGTTAATTTTTCAGTATAAAACCATTAAAGCTGTACAATTAATAGTCGCACATATAAAATCTATGATACACATCACATAATTATCGATTATTTGATCAAACATTGATCAAATAATTCTTGAAATTCAACTGCGGAACGTCGGTTTAATATTTGATAATGGAGGTTTAAGCTTGTTTGTCTCTTTGTGCAAAAAGAGTAATTAATTAGAACAATATAAATATTATCTGCTATCCGACAGAAGTAAAAGAACGGCACGGGGATTAATGGAGAAGATGGTGGCGTTATGAGCGATGATAAGTTGGGACTACTGAGAACCCCATATGGTGAAGTTTCTTATGAAATATTTCGTAAACAGGGATATCATTTGCGGATAAAAGCGCCGCGATTAAAGAACTGGAAGGTAAAGACATGACCAATTATCCGGTTCTCCTTCGTCCGAGACAATTTGGCAAGAGTACCTTTCTTCAGATGCTGAAATGCTTCTATGACATTTCATATGCAGACAGATATGAGGAATTTTTTCAGAGAAGAAGATCTATAAGAAAAGCCTGCTAAGTCACAATTCGTTTCATGTAATTGACTTTGATTTTTCCGGTGTATCAGGTGATGATAAAAGCACACTGATTGCCAGCTTTATAATTGCCATAAAAAGAGGAATAACAGATTTTAGGAGTCGCTATGCTGATTTTGTTTTCGAACCATCTGAAATTGAAAAGCAAACACCTTCCGGTTTTATAAAATCATTTTTTGACGCATACATACTGTATCCATCAAAAAAATCTCTATATCTGATGGTTGACGAATATGATAATTTCGCCAAAAGTGTTCTTTCACAGGATTTTGAGCTGTTCAAAGCTATAACCGGCACCGGCGGATTTCTCAAGGATTTTTATGCCGCCATAAAAGAAGGCGCAAAGATTTGTGTTGCAAAAACTTTTATTACCGGAGTATCATCCGTATCCCTTGATTCCCTTACCTCCGGATTTAATATTTCACTGAATGTCACTTCGGATAAATGTTTTAATGAATATGCCGGTTTTACTGAAGATGAACTTGCTGAATTAATTCCTCAGCTCGTTGATATTGAAAAGCTTGGCATAACTTCTGATGAAGTAATTTCCAGAATGAAACCTGTGTATGACGGCTACTGCTTCAGTCAGGAGGCGGAACATACAGTATTTAATTCATCCATGTGTCTTTACTATTTAAGAGCAGTACAGAATAAACAGCAGTTTCTTCCACCTGAAGATTATCTGGATCCTGCATCAGACCATGACGGCTCCAAACTTCAGCAGTTGTTTGAAATTGCCGAAGATGGTCTGGTAGATGAAATCGTGGAAAGCTATTTGAGCAATGATCTGTTCTTTCTGGATAAACTGGCGGAAAACATCAATTTAAATAAAGTAACAAAATATAACCGGGAGCAGCTTCTTTCCATGTTCTATTATCTGGGGTATCTCACTATTGACAGGGATGCATCCGACAGTTCATCTCTGGCTCTTAAAATACCTAATCTTTTCATGTCAAAGCTGTTTGCTCAATGCATCGCTAACATGCGGTTAAAAACAAATACGGTATTTACCGATACTGTTCTGGATATATCATCGTTACGGGCTGTTAATGATGACATTTCTTCATTTGCTGCATCATGTACTGAATTTCTAAGCAGTATTTTCACCAATCAGGTACTGACTCACATGAGCGAAATGGCATTAAATCTGACACTCTACACCAAGCTGAAATCTTTACGCGGTATATTTGTTGAAATGCAGAAGTCTCTGAGAGTTGTCGGAAAGGGTGAAAAGTTTGCAGATCTGGTTATAACAGTTAACAAAGGGAAAAGTAACCAGTGCATTTACCTTATCGAACTTAGATACGTCACCAAGACTGATGCTACTGAAGCAAAGATTCAAAACTCTGTAAAAGATGCAACAGATCAGGTTCTAAGATACAAGTCAGCCATTGAATTCAAAGACAGACAGGTCAAGGCTTATGCCATTGTATTTGTCGGCTCGGAGTGCGTGTACTGCGGGTAACAAAAATAATTTTTTTAGCTTATGATCATTATAGATTGTCACGTATTTCAAATAGGCGTTTCATTTCTTCCTTCATGTAACCTGTTTTGCAGGTTTCCCAGACCAGCTTTATTTACTTCAGGCTGTATTTTTATCGGTAATCGGTAACCATTCCACCACCTCCCGATGAGCACGACATTTAATCTGACAGAATCGCCAAACCGAATATACCATATCTTCATCACCATAAAGCCTCATACATATTGATATTTAAGGCAAAGGCCTATAACATCTTAGTCAGATAAGAATCATTTATTTTTGGCATCGGATGCGCTTCAACCTGCATGGTCATTCTGCGTAGGCAGAGGTGCCGGACATGATGTTGTAATAAAGGAAACGTTATGTCAGAAAGTTCTGTTAAATTATTAAATTCCACTTATGGCGTGGTTGCATATGAAAGTTTTAAACTTCAAAACCGCGCCTTTGCAGATAAAAGCAGAATGCTCCTGAATCTCGATGACGAAAGCATGACACCTTACTCCGTTCTTCTGCGTCCCAGAAGATTAGGTAAGAGCACATTTGTCCAGATGCTTAAATGCTTCTATGACATCTCTTATAAGGACAGATACGACGAGCTGTTTTCCGGAACAGACATATACAATGAACATTTGGGAAGTCATAACGCCTATCATGTCCTGAATTTTGACTTCTCCGGAGTATCAGGCAATGACAGCAACACACTGATCGACAGTTTTATCATTGCAGTTGATTTAGGTCTTACCGATTTTATGGAACGTTATCCTGATTTCGTTTTCAATCCGACTGAAACGGAAAAGAAAACACCTTCAGGCTTTCTCAGAGCATTTTTTAAAACCTATAAGCTGTATCCGTTCAAGACCGCTCTTTATTTAATGATTGACGAATACGATAATTTCGCTAACAGTGTTCTTTCACAGAATTTGGAGCTGTTCAAAGCTATAACCGGCACCGGCGGATTTCTCAAGGATTTTTATGCCGCCCTAAAAGAAGGCGCAAAGAGCTGTGTTGCAAAAACTTTTATTACCGGAGTGTCATCCGTATCCCTTGATTCCCTTACCTCCGGATTTAATATTTCACTGAATGTCACTTCGGATAAATGTTTTAATGAATATGCCGGTTTTACTGAAGATG
>JAEEOK010000106.1 GCA_016284235.1 Succinivibrionaceae bacterium | reverse complement strand
ATTTCCCATTGCATCTACGTCACCTATTCCAACAAAAGGTATTCCATCAATTACTTCGGGTGGTGCTCTATGACTAGGGTGCGGATCAATAATTTTTGTAATGTCTCCCAGCTTACGCTGTTCCCAATCTTCAGTAAATCCAGGAAATCTAATCTCAGGATATTTTTCCTCTTTTTTAGGAAACATTTTATTCAGCAAAGATTCTTTGTATTCTTTTACATGTTTCAACTTACGCTGATGAAGGGTGATAAGGTTGTCTATGTTTGAAAAAAATCCACTAATTTTTCTCTGTTCTGCATAACTAGGATAGGAAAAATCGATCTTTGCCAAATCAGAATTATGAAGATGAACAACAGATTTACCCTGTGCCATTTTTGCCATTTCTTTATGAGGTTCTCCAAAAGAAATATTAAGTGCAAGAAAGGCAGGATCTAATTCTTTCCGTGGAGTAATTATGTTTAAATCCCCTCCAAGCAAAACTCCTTGTTTTTCAACGACTGATGCAACTGAAATATCTTCAGCTGTTTCTCCTGAAGCTGGAACTATGACCTCTCCACCTTTACTATAGACAGAGCCTTCCTTGGCTTCAGCAAAAGTGTCAACTTCTGAAATTACAGTCTCATATTTTGTATAGAGTCTTCCATATAAAATTATAGGGGTTCCTTCGTTCTTTAAATCTCCCTTTGAATAACCTGAACCTTTAGAAAAAGAAGCAATAGTATCTAACTTACACTGTTCCCAATCATCAGTAAATCCAGGAAATCTTAATTTTGGAACTCTATTTTCTTTACTCATTTGCCATTCCTTCTTGAATTCTGTTTGTCATTCCTGTCATCTCTCAGACATATGGTCGGCGAGTTTATAGATTGCTTCTCTTAAACTGTTACGGTACTTAATTTTTGAAAGACTCTGAACATTTTTATCAAGTGACATATCGTTATATACCAAACTTGCTTTTGTCAGAATTTCAGTAATAATACCCGTACCGTCTAAATCCTTCTCACCATAGCGATGCTGACTGAATAACTGACGCATACCTGCACTCGTGATAATATCTGTAATTCCCCATTTACCCCTGAAGTCAAGAAATACCCTGTCTACACTGATATTGTTTGCCAGGTTAATAACATTCTGACAATCCTGCAATTGTGCCGGATAAGTAAAATCCGAATCCTTTGACGGAAAATCCCCGTTTCGAATAGCCTTTGCTGCATTTATAACCTTTCCTGCATAAACGCGATCATCCATACCTTTGGCAAACTGGTTAATTTTTTCATTAACTTCATCAGCTTCTTTTTCTTTACCTTCGTGAACAGCATTTAACAGCTGATTAATCAGTTCTGTCAGATAATCATAATCGACTTTGATATCTTTGATATGGGTCATTCGCAAATCGATTTGATAAACAGGTATATCATTCTTTTCAGAAATGTACGATTTAAGTTCATTTGCGAGCACCGTCGTCAGCATTTTTTCCTGTTCCGGTGTCATCCCAACCTTTTTGATTAAATCATCCGGTTTATTGTAGTCATACCCCTCTTCTCCATTTTTCCCTGATTCATAGTCGTACTGCTTCAGTTTTGCCATACCGGCGTTATAATCCCGGATCAAATTAATCATATAATCCTTTTGTTTTTCTGAGGAAGGCATCTGTTGAAATTCATTTGTTAAGCTGGACAGAGTTTTTACAACAGTCCGAACTTCTTCAAGAACCGCCTCAAAATTCGGGGCCGTTATTCCATCCTGAACATTTTTCCTGCTTCTTTCCTCATCCGAAAGATTTGACGAATCTTTATTGGCATATACTGCAAGGGCTTCATTCATAAGTCTTTCATTATGAGCAGGCCAGCGGTAATTGACTATGCGGCCCCACGGCTTTTCCTGCATATCTGAAATTCTGTTTGTTCTTGAGTAGGCCTGAATAAGTCCCGCCCCCTTTAATGTTCTGTCTACATACAGCGTATTTAATTCAGGAGCATCAAACCCTGTCAGCAGTTGATCAACGACAATAACCAGATCGAGAAAAACGCCGTCACTTGCAGTTTTGTTCAGTCTGGAAATAACATCCTGCGTATAGCCTGATACGTCAGCCATATTAAACGCCGTATGAAACTCTTCGTTATATGCCTTTATTGCTTCAAAAAGTCCTTTGTTTGTAGCAAGCATATTGTCATCGTTTGAACTGCTGGAACTAAATGTTACTGCTACCTTCAGCGCTGATAGTCCCTGTGACTGCCGTTCCCTGTTTACTCTCCGGAATTCATCAAAGTACATCATTGCCATCGGCGTGCTTGCCCTGTTTCCTCCGACATGGGTTGTCAGCAGCGCATTGTATCTGCCTTCATTTGAGCGGTTCTGCCAGTTGTCAAAAATATCTTTCACAACCAGCCTAACATGATCTGAATTTTCATCGTAAAAGGTCGGTCCCACTGCATCATCCATATCTTCCGGAGACAGATTGTTAATATGGTCTTCGATTTTTTCTTCCGTCCAATCCGGATATTTTTCCTTAAAAAAGGCGGGAAGATATTTTTTCTTCATTTCTTCCTCCGGAATGGTGGTTTCAAAATCAACTTTAAAACCCAGTACATTTCTGTCAGCAATAGCCTCACGGATTGTGTAGGCATGAAGCAGGTTTCCGAAAATATCCTCAGTCCTGAGTCCCGGTGTCGTATCATCAAACATAGGGGTACCGGTGTATCCGATCCATGCTGCGTGTTTAAAAGACTTCTGGATTTTTTCAAAAGATTCACCGCCGGTTGATCTATGAGCCTCATCGACTATGAACACAATATTTTTATCCGGATCCTTAAAGTTTTTCCTCTTAACCAGAGTATCGAGTTTCTGGACTGATGTTACGATAATGCCGCCGGATTTAGATTTTAATTTTCCGTTCAAATCCTTTGTATTGCTGGTATTCTGAACCACACCGTCTTTTTTATCATCCGAATCCGGATCATAGGCCCTGTATTTTTCATTTGTCTGTTTTGTCAGCTGGATCCGGTCTACAACAAACACGACCTTATCGACTTTAGGCATGCGGCTGGCAAGCCAAGCAGTCTTGAAGGATGTGACAGTTTTGCCGGATCCGGTGGTATGCCATATGTAGCCGATTTTATTAATTCCGGAATCAAAATCAGCTTTCTTCAGCCCCTCTATCACATTTTGAGTGGCATATACCTGATACGGCCGCATAACCATCAGTGACTGTTTGTTGATTGTCCCGTCAAGGATCATATAGTTCGTAGCCATCTGGTGGGCCATAGGTATTGAAAGCATGGAGTCGGCAAATTCCTTCCAGTTTCTCACAATACTGCTGTCTGTCTTTCTCTGCCAGTTAAACGCAAAGTCCTTATTGAACATCTCTGAGGTTGTATTGGCCATATACCTGATATTATTCGGCGTCATGGCAACAAGTATCTGCAGTACCGAGAAAATGTCTCCATACTGACATTCATCTATATACTGATGCATCTGGTTCAGGGATTCATTTACATCATGAGAATCTGTTTTTTCTTCAATCTGAATAATCGGCAGTCCGTTTATCAGAAGAGTGGTGTCAAATCTCCGATTCATCTTTCCGGGGATGATTGCAGGACGCTCTATTTGATTTACAATCTGATAAACGGTATCTCCCGCTCCTATCTGTTTCTGATCAAACACCGTGAGGAAAACGTGTCTTCCGTCATCTAAATCTATTTCAATCTGGGTTACACCGTTTAATCCGTATAAAAACCTGCCTGCATCATACGGTGTATGCAGATCACTGATGATTTTTTTAACCTGGTTAAACTCCGCGGTGCTAAGCGGCTGATTCAGCACATTCTGATTATGCTGCTCAAGAATTTCTTTAAAATTATTCCAAAGCTGCGCAGTTGTCTTAATTGAAGGCTCGTATTTCCATAATTTTGTCTTTATGACTCTGTCACCGGATCCGCATGATAAAAATTCAGGAATTCCATCGTAGCATTCACGGCCTGTAACAGTTCCTGTCGTTAAGTACTGAATCAGTTCATTTTCAAACTCATTTTCGTTCATGACAGTCCTACCCTCTTAAGTTTTTCAACAGTAATTGTCCTTTCAGCATTGGCGGCTCTTGTTTTAAGAGCCTGCAGGTTTAATTGTTCAAAGTAGAGATTACCTATAAGGATCTGCTTTTCTACAGAATGAAGCTCCGGCAGTTCAATTTCCCTTAACTGCTTAACCGTGTGCTTTAAAACAGCAGATCCCTGCAGTCCCATGGTCAGCTGTTTTCTTACATAATCACTTTCATTTAGCAGATATACCAGATATTTACCGTCTATTTCCTTGCGGGGTTTCAGTCTTACGTAGTTCTGGGTATATAAATATCCGCGGTGTGCAAAGCTTGCAACTGTTGTTTTTCCGGAAATGAGACTGAACAGTATATCGCCGGCGTCTACAGTGCTTACTCTATCGGACGTGCGGATGGTTTTAGGATTTTCCCTGTTCAGTTCAATACCTGCCAAATCATTTTCCATTTCCTGCTGCCCGTAGAAAAAATATAAAGGTGCATCGGTACCGGTTAATTCCTGAATTCTAAATTGCGGGGATCCTGTCTCACACTCCGCCAAATCCTGCAACAGTTTCATTACGTGCCTTTCAAAAACTACAATACATTATACATTCTATAATATTGCAGCATTAAAATTTATTCAAGTTAATTTTGTGGTTTTAATAAATCACAGATCACAAATCATCAATTTATGTTTAAATACATGCTGAAGTTCCTGAGAAAATTAAACAAAAAAACTGATATGCAGCCAGTACAGCAGGGAGTAACAGCTGATAATGTTAAACTCAGTAAACGTCTGTGCTGTATGACATTACATTTCAGATCAAATAGTTACGCGCTGAACTCTTCCATTCCTGTGGATAATCTGTACCAGTTTCCAGCAGAAAAAACAAAAACATACACCCGGTTACTCAAAAAACAGGTGAAAGGATTTGAGTCATAAGTGCGGGATCCTGATTAATGATCTTAAATTCTTAAAAAATTACGGCCAGATCAATACTTTTCTGAAGCACACCATTCAAAGAGATCCTAATCACAGACATTCAATAGCTTTAAACATAAGATCCTTCTGTATATCCGAAGAAATTCAGTATATGTATAACTATTTTTGTACATTCGGCAGATTCTGGGAGAAATAAAAATGGGAAGCTTCAAACTAATCGGCAAGAAAAAGGCAGCGGCAATGATTGAGGTATTCAGCAGAATTGCCGATTCAATTCAGGCTCTGTCAGACAGTATCAACCGCCTCGCTGCATCAGGGGCCAAACTGCCGAACAAGGCAGGGGAGGAACTGACAGAAGCAGCGGAAAGGATATCGTCAGAAGTTAAAAATGTACTGAAAGACTCTGTTATCCAGAATGAACAGATAAGAATACCCTCCTCCGAACCGGTCCGCCCGCCTGTGTCTGAAATATCCGGATATATCGCAGCGGATGAAATTCCTGCTGAGAAGGAAACCGATTCAAAAGAACAGCATACCGATACAATCCGCAATCAAAATCCTGAGCTTGTTCCCGCCGGATATTTTCTCAACTCCTTCATAAAAAGCAGCGGCATGACAATTCTCAGACTGCTTGACATGCCTCATGCCGGAAGCATTCATGAAAGAATAGCTTCCGCAATCGGTGATTCATACGATGACATAGAGCCGTTTCTCAAGGCTTTGAAATATTCTGCAAGCAACAAGATCCCTGTAACGATAAGTACGTTTAAATTCACAAAGCAGGCAAAGGCAAAATGCGTCACCCTCGGAAATCTTCTCTTCAAGAATGCAATGCTCGAAAATTACTATTTCAAGCAGGAAAAAAATCAGATATATGCCAAGATGTCCGAAAATCCGTCAGTTATAAATTTTATAACTGGTCACTGGATGGAAATCTATATTTTCAACACTCTTCAGAATATGCTGGACAGCTACCGCAAGCAGTACAACAGCGAAATTGAGACGTACGGCAATCTTCAGATCTCCCTGCCGGACGGCAATAACTTTGAACTTGATATTCTCGGATTCATCAACGCACAGCCTCTCTGGATTGAATGCAAGACCGGACTTTTCCAGGACAGCATAACCAAATACAAGAATTTCGGATCAAAATTTCATATACCTCACCAGAATTCGCTTATGGTTATCAGCGGCATATCCGATGAACAGGCGTCGAGCATTTCAGAAATTCACGGGTTCAACATCTGTACACTCAGAAACTTCAGAAATACAGTAACAAGAATTCTGGACAGAATGTGCATGAACATTTCCGTCAGCACGGTAAGTGAGGCTCCGTCACCGGTAAACACTCTTCTGGAACCGGATCACTGCCTTACTGCAGACGATATTAAAAACAGGATTGAAAAATACGGAATCGGCATAAAAGGATCACAGATAAACAATTCGGATCTTGCCGTCATGGACACAGCAGGTCTCCTCATAGGAAGAAACTACATTATCGCAAAGCAGCTTCTGTCCATAATCAGAACAGCCATCAACGGAATAAATCACAACGGATCCATATCTTTGATTGACAGGAGCTCATATGAGAACAGCTGCGCCTGCCAGATCATGATGACTCTCAACAAGAGCGGAATGATTTCAAACTATGCATACAAAAAGGTAATGAGAAACATCACCTTCACGTCAGAACCTTCCAGCAGACTCATAGCATTTATCGAAGGACAGTGGTTTTATCATTACATTGCATCTCTTATCAATAAATTCCTTGTTAAAAAGAATATTCCAGGTTTCGCAATAGCCAGAAATGTTGAACTCACCAGGGGGGATCTGAGCATAGTAATAGACTTTGCAATAAAAACCGGAGAGCAGTTTACCTTTATCAAAACCGCACTCAGGGACTATGAAAAAGCCGCGCTTGAAATATCGACTCTGTCCGGAAACATCAGGGATACAGGAAACAAAATTCTG
The DNA here is from genome assembly GCA_016284235.1 of Succinivibrionaceae bacterium. Classification (GTDB taxonomy): domain Bacteria; phylum Pseudomonadota; class Gammaproteobacteria; order Enterobacterales; family Succinivibrionaceae; genus UBA2804. The sequence goes on along the minus strand of JAEEOK010000106.1, from coordinate 2,820 downwards.
CTGGTATGTCACGATCTAACGTCTGAAAAGATAGAAAAAATCACAGCCCAGTGCGATATATGCGCCATGAACTGCGAAACATTCGAGCAGAAAATGCCTGAGATTTTCGGAATACAAAAGCCAGATGCTGAACAAAGTTCCGTTCCGAATGAAACAGAAGAGAGTACAGCGGGCACCTCTGATGAATCATCATCAGGAAATACCCAGAAGGAATCTGACGGAGAGAATACCGATACACAAAATGCAGCTGAAAGCGCAGACAGTGATCAGCAGGTCAGATTCAAAATTCACACCTATGAATTTTCAGATGAGGAGCTCAGTCTTATATTCGAAAATTCAGGTCTGATGCAAAAAGGCTTTGACACCTACTCCAAGGAAATGACCGACAGCGACGGATGTGCCAACATCATATATCAGAACTACGACCAGATTAAAAACATTCTTACCTCGATTTACGTAAGTGCCATCAAGCAGAACAAATCAATACTGAAAATCAACGCTGAAAATCTTCCTGATCCCGTAACCTCCGCTCTTTGCAATCTGTGTCTTGCTTTCAAACGGAAAGGATGGCTGACTGATTACTCCTATTCAGGAAATAAGACCAGGTGCATAACAATACAGGCATCAGACGATCCTAGACTTTTAAGTTATATAAGCCGCGGCTGGCTGGATCACAGGATCTATTCAGAAACACACAAGCATCTGAAAGCGATGCTCAAGCTTACAGGAAACCAGAGCTTCAGAATAGCAAGAAATCTGAAACTCGAAGCGGAGGACAGAGAAATACTGATCACTGTAATGATGCACATCCCTAGCGGAAATGCGTCATCCGGCAATATATTCGTAAAAACAGTGCTCGGCAACTCTGAACGCGAAGCTGATGATCTGATGACTCTGGGCAAACTTCTGGGTGTGGGGAGAGACTACCTGATTCTTGTATCTTTCGGCATGGATCAGATTACATCAAGAAGAATCTCATCTGCATACGGCATCACAGTGGTAACCAGCGGCGAATATCACAATCTTCTGGAAACACTGACAACAAATACACAGGAGCTGCAGACCGGATCCGATGACAGTGAAGCCGCCGGTACCGCCGAAGATAATGAAATCATCTGCGACTTTTCCTATCTGGAAGATCAGAACGGTATATACAGACTGCTCAATTCTGCCTTTCTGCAGCATGTATCTGATGTGAAGCTGAAGCTTGCCGACTGCACTGAACTGTTTGATGATGACAATTTCAGTGTTACATTCATTGCTCCCTATACTGCAAATCTGCTGAAACTCGACAAACTGCTCTGCACTCCGGATGATGAATCTGAAATAAACTGCTCCGTTCTCTCCTTCATGGAACCATGTCTGTCGGATGAAAATAATTCACAGATTTCAATTGATATTGGAGGTCTCTCCGCAAGCAGACAGGTTCTCCTCTTTAGACTGTTTTCAGTCTTCGAGGATGAAAATTACCTTAAAATTCTGGATAGAAACAGCAGAAGCGGACAGTTCAAGGTCAAATTGACCAACAAGGAGAAGCTTAAAGAATATCTAAGCGGAGGATGGTTCTCTCACATATGCTCCAGAATGATTGAAGAGCATATTATTGCATTAACCGAGGAATACGGTATCAGCAACAGTCTCTTCAAATTCGGACGCGACATGAATATCAGGTGCAATGATACGGACTTTACCATCAATTTCGTACTCAAGCCTCAAATCGGAGTCGCCTTCTTCAATTTTGCCGCCGATGACTTTGAAAAGGCGGCGGTATCACTCAATACAATAAAATCACAGAAAAATCTGATGCAGGACTTTGCTGTGCTTGTCTGCAACACTGATGACGGAGAGCTGTGCGAAACTCTCAGTGAAAAATATCAGATTGAAGTAATACCTTTTGACGAATATGAGGATTACCTGAGTGAATACATCACCATAGAGCCTGCTGACACCGGTGACGAAAGCGGCTACACCGATGAAAACAGAGAAGAGGATGACAGTCCGGACGAGGAGGAGGAAAATGATGAAAATGAAAATGAAGATGAGGACGAAAATGATATCAGATCCAGACTGAGAGATTATGACGAGATGGATCTCCTCTCCACATTCGGCTACTGCAATGATCTTGCAAGCATACTGCACGGTCACGGCCGCCGCAGATGGTAAAAACGAGCCGTCATAAACACTAAGATTCATGGCATGGAGCCGCTGACAGCGGTGAACATGCCTTAATATCAGAAGGAGGCGTATGTTTGGAGGTCGCCTTCACATTAAAGCATCTGCAAGAATGCAAAGCTAGATGAAACAGCGGTGCTTATGTTAAAATTTCCTGTGCGTGCATATGATTAAATTCAAATATCCGCATCCTGAAAATTTGTCATCCTCCGTTTCAGATTATCTGTTAAGTCATGTCTAAGAAAAAGAAAAAAGAAAAGCTCGAGAAACTGGAAAACCAGAATACAGATGTAGGATTCATTGAAGGCTACACCAAAATGTGGCCGTTTATCCGCAAATACTTCTGGTTTGCAATTCTCGGAGTCCTGCTTACAATTCCTGTCGGTACTCTTGATGCTCTTATCGCTCTTTTCCTCAAACCGTTCATGGACAATGTAATGGTTGAAAAGCAGCAGGATTTCGCATCCAACGTTCCGCTTATAATAGTCGGATTTGTTCTGATCCAGGGCATATTCATCTATACCTCTACTCTGGTGAACTCCTATGTGGGAGGAAAAATAAATCTCGACATCAGACTCAAGCTTTTTTCTAAGCTCATGAATCAGGACTGCAAATTCTACGACACCAACGATTCCGGTGCTGTAATCT
>JAEEOK010000105.1 GCA_016284235.1 Succinivibrionaceae bacterium | reverse complement strand
CCTGAATACTGATATCAAAGGCAAGTATTATTACCTGCTGACCATCATGGACCTTTACAGCAGAAAGATCGTCCACTGGGAGATCGTAGAACGGGAAGAGGCAATATCATGGGAAAGATGCCTTCAGCAAGCCTTAATCAGGGAACGCATTGCGGATCCCTCAAGAATCCAGTTTCATACTGACAACGGGTCATGCTACAGGGCTTCAACTTTTCAGGCATTTTTGGAGAATAAAGGGATAAAGTACACTCATAGCAGACCGCTTGTCAGTAATGATAATGCATTTATGGAGAGTTTTTTCTCAACTTTGAAGCGGAGCGATCGAGTGGAATTAAAGCCATTTCCATCATTGTATGTTGCGAGAACTTGTTTAAATGAATTTATATACTATTATAATAATAAACACCTTCATTCTGGCATTAATTACATGACTCCAAATGATGTTCATGAAGGCCGGGACAAGGAAATTCTGGAAAAACGCAACCGTGTCAAAGATGCGGCAAAAGAGCAGCATCCGGAACGTTTTGCAAAATTTACAAGGCTTCAACCATTGCTTCCGGTAGCTTTAACAAGGAGAAACGATAATTTAAAGAAGGATCAAGAATATCGGATGTCGAAAAGTTTTTAAAAAAGAGTTGACAAAGTTTTAGAGCAAGAGTATACTTGAGAAACTGTCTACTGAGGAGCTGGGCGAACTTTAACCCAGGTCGTTCTAAACTACGCTGGTTGAGCCGTTGAAAAATGGTATGTTCTACGCCTTTTTGCAAGTTCTATTTCAGCCCTCGGTGTTTTCTGCTGTTTCTTAACAAAGCCATTTGTTGCAATAACAATTCTGTTCTCTTCGAAAAAGTAAAGAATCCGAACGATATCTGTTCCAACCTTGCTGCGAAGTTCAAAAATTCCATCTTCCAGGTGCTTGCTTAACGGTTCTCATGCCAGATTGCCGTACTCTTCCAGTAAGTGCAGGTCTCCGATGACTTTCGCTTTCATTGAAGAGACAGATTCCTGATAAATTGACCCACCGGTTTGGAACCATCCTCTTCTTGGTAAAAGTCAACAGTAAACTTACCCAATTCTCACGTCTCCTGATATGCTATATATAGCATATCAGTGACAGAGATATTTGTCAACAAGAAGTGTTAATCTGTTAACATGGCTGACTATAGTGAATTTACTGCATACTGCACAACCATGTTGCGGCTCTTGGTTAAATATTTGCATTCGCGCCAATTTTGATCTTGCGAGTTCCAAATTGCCCGGGCTTCCCGATGGAAGTAACTGCATAGGCTGCGTTGGATGGCAGCGATATACCGGCGATGAGAGTGGTAGGTTGATGATTTCTTCATATTCCTAGCGTAAAACTTTAAACGGGTGCTGGCCACGGAAATATCAAAAACCCCGGTTAAGTCCGCGCAGCTCAGCATTGCCAGAAACAACGTTGCAAACCTTATCCTTCGCATGAGCGCTGAAGAATTTACCGAGGCCATGAATAAAGTCAGAAGCTTCAGAAGGCTTGAGGAAAGCGGTGTTGATCTCGATACCTATGACTGTCATACGGTTCTGGTGGATCCGCCCCGGGCAGGGCTGGATGACGCTACCCTGAAAATGATTTGGCGGTATGACAACATTGTCTATGTTTCCTGCAATCCCGTAACCCTTATGGAAAACCTAAAAGTCCTTACGGAAACCCATGTCATAGATAAGCTGGCATTCTTTGATCAGTTTCCATATACCCGCCACACAGAAACGGTGGCTCTCCTGTTAAAAGAATAGACAATGAGTTCCCCCTGATTTACGGCCCTATGATTTATTAGGGCTTGTACGGTTTTTTGCTTCATTTTGTGATGCCGCGCCGCATGAATTTGACTGTTCTGTTTTTGCTAAGAGTGATGAAGGATATGATTACTGCGATGCTGTTGCCAGTAAAATTGATGTCCGTAGTATCGAGATTCCTGAATATGAATTTGCGGAAGTAATGAACTAAACTGATAGTGCTGCATAATTCACTGATAACAATGATATAACTGATGAACTGGCGACAATAACGGTCAATTACGAACGCGCTGCGTTCACAATTGAAGCGGACGCACTCTCGATTGCTTTTGCCCCGATTGCTTTTGCGTGTTGAGAATGAAACCGCCAGAAACTGGTACTTGAAGGAATGAGTCTGTTCAGCATGGTCAAGCCGTCAGCTTGAGTGCCAGATTTCCACGCTGTATTATGAAAGGCTTCTTGCCAGCAGAGAAAAGTCGCCTGTTATTGCGGAAGCACATGATTTAGCGGAGACACTTGCCGTCGAGAATTTTATTAAAGACCCGTATGTGCTGGACTTCCTTGATTTGAAGAATTATCCGGCGGACTTGGAACTGGTCAGGCAAGTTAAAAGCGTTGTTTCGAATGATAGTATTAGAATTACTTGGTTATGGATGGTGTTTTGTCATAATAATTTGTCAGCCATAATCCAAGGGGGCCGCCATAATCCAAGGGGGGATAGTTGTGAATTACGATAATGCTGTGGAAATCATCAAGACTGCGATTTTACAGAGCCAGTATGATGCAGTACGCTCTGTGAACGAGAAGCAGCTGATGCTTTATTATGCCATCGGGAAATACATCTCTCTGAATTCCAGAAAAGGCTTCTGGGGAAAGGGAGCCATCGATGCCATCAGCAAGAGGCTGGACAAGGAACTGCCGGGATTGAAAGGATTCTCGGCAAGAAGCTTGCGATACATGCGGACATTCTATGAGGAGTGGTCGTATTTGGACAAATCTGAACCGGTGCTTGAGTCCGATAACGGCAATTTGGCACCCGCAGGTGCCAAATTAGAGATTTCAAATTGGAACCAGCTGGTGCCAACACAAATAGAGTTTCCGGATACTTCGTTTTTTGCCATCGGTTTCTCCCATCACCGAACGATTCTTTCCAAGATAAAAGATACAAATGAGCGTATTTTTTACATAAGGCGATGCGCTGACGAAAAATACAGTCGCGAGGAACTGATTGCAAGCATTGCCCGTGATGACTATCACCATCAGGGCAGCTTACCGAACAATTTTCTGCAGACGCTTCCAGAGGAGGAGCAGGCTTTCCGTGCCATCAGTAATTCAAGGATGAGTATCTTCTGGATTATATCAATGTGGAGGAACTGGGAATCCGGGATAAGCAGGATGTGGACGAGCGGATGGTGGAGAACGCCGTTATCCATAATGTTAAGAACTTCATCCTTACTTTCGGGAAGGACTTTGCCTTCGTCCGCAACCAGTATCATTTGGGCAGTATCATTTGGATGCCTTCGGGGAAGACCAGTATATTGACCTTCTGTTTTTCAATCGTGAGCTGAACTGTCTGGTGGCGGTGGAACTGAAGACCGGGAAGTTCAAGCCATCCTACCTTGGACAGCTGCAGAGCTACTTGAGCATTCTGGACGGATTTGAGCGGAAACCGCATGAGAATCCATCCATAGGACTCATCCTCTGCAAGGATATGAATAAGTCCTTCGTAGACTATGTAATACAGGATTATGCCAAACCCATGGGGGTGGCAACTTATAAAACGTCAAAAGATATGTCGACAGAGTTACGGAAAGCGCTGCCGGATATTGATGACTTAAGAAAACTTTTGGATGGCAGTGATGATAACGGTGATTGATAACGGTGATTGAGATTGATTGACAGTTGATTTTTTGCAGTGGTGAGGGTTAATTTAGCACTGCCAGATACTAGTTTTTCGGATCAAATATCGCGAAAAATCGATATTGTGGAAAGATAATGAGATAGTGACCAGGCTTTGAGGTAATTTGTGACTCCCCTTTCCGATGAATCTTGATCCTCTTCCCGGCGGGGAGGATACACCACATTCAATCTATGCGGGCAGGAACGGAGTTAGAGTTCTGAAGAATAATAATTAAGAAGGGAAGACGCCTGGCGGCGCTTCCTGTTAATAATTAAAGGGGCTTCGCCCCTTTACCCCTAAAACTGCCTCGTATTGCAATAATTGAGGAGCAAAATCATGTGTTAAGAATTCTGAAGCTGCGGCAATGACTTTTTTGTTAAACCTATCCTGCTGGTTTTTAGAACGTTCTGCCCAAGGTTCATGAATTCCATAGCCAAGAAGACGCCAATCCATAATCAGGTCTATATCTTCTGAGAAACGTTCAATTACGTGGTATGCCTTGCTAAGGCTTGTTCCCCCTATAAAAATGAAAGCTCTTGGCCATGGTGACATACGGAACAGATAGTTGATGATGAAGCAAACCCAAAAATCTTTCTCCACGATCGCCGGATTCTTGATTCCGGCTCTATCTGCGGCATTGCCAAACAAAACTTCTCGATCTGTATCGCTTGCCTTTGCAATCGTAATCATGCAGGTTTTGCCTCACAAATATTTTTGATTTCTTTGTAAATCCATCCTGAAGCAGTCCTTGCCTCTTTTAGTAAGGTATTTCTGTTTTCCTCTGTAATAACAGAAGAAAAGCGATTCATGAGTTCCTTTGTCAGGTTTCCTTTGCCAATGGCGCGAATTCCCTGGATGAACATCACCGTAACTGGAGAGCAGCCATTGATTTCTCTTGGCATAATATGCTTAAACCTTAGAGAGGTATTTCCGACCATATAATTACGGTAAGGGCCATTGCTAACGTATTCCCATATATCCGGTACCTGTGTTGATATATGCAAAATGTTCAAGGCTGTATTTCCTGACGGAGCGATATTCCAGTTAAAACGGCGAGCAAGAGCCTCCGCTATTTTATCGATCCTTGGGACGCTATACTCCTTAATCAACTCGCTGTATACAGGTTTATCATAGACCCCATTTAGTACACGCCGGATTTCGCCGTTTTTCTCAATTCTGAAAAGAGCCTGGCTTACAGAGTTGGCGTCAGCAATATCAAGAAAATCTGATGCTGAAAAAGCTGTACCGTATGGATATTCTGCGATGCGTTCTTCAATTTGCAACTGATATTTTGGTCTTTCACTCATCGTCTGATCTCCTTGATTTGTAAATAAAAATATACTATTTTCTTTACGAAATGTCAATTGTTGAGATTTATCGCAGTGAACCATCACGCCCGAACCATCAACATGAATAGCCGTTTTGTTGAACAACTGAAGGCAGCAGGGATGGAATTCAGCAATGATTACTGAGACTGTTGGAATAACGGAGAACAAGGAACGGTTTTAAGAATCGGTATCAGCAGTGTCAATGGTCTTGAACTCGATGGTCACTCCCGTGGGTGGGTTCCCCGTCGGGATGTGCTCTGTTTTCCGGAACCAGTACCCTGACAGAGATTCACAAAACTCTGTAAATTCCGCTTTTAGACTTCTGATGAATCCTTGAGTTACCTGATGCGTCTTACGTTTTGGGGTGGATCCGGTTATTTCCCAAATCTGGCCTGCTCTTCTTGCATGTATCATGAAGTTCAAGACTATACCTGCAAGACTATACCTGATGGTGATCCCGGATTTGAAACGGGCGGTGATGGTATTCGCGGATCACCAAGTATCCACACACAAAATCAGTAATTTCGTGCGTATCAGACTGATTACAAATCGTATTTTCGTGCAGACTATTGGTAATACAAATCGCAAGTTCGGATCGTGGTTCTTTGATCATCAAGCTGTCATGGAGTAGTATATTCCTATGCCGGCCTCTATGCTGAGAGGCGGGGGCAGAGAGGTTGAAGAATGTTCAAGAGAAAAGTCTATCAATATCTTAAAACCTGGAAAGTAGAATCTGCCGGAACTTCCGCTGTGATGATAGAAGGCGCCAGACGCGTGGGGAAGAGCACTGTTGCCGAGGAATTTGCCAGATCAGAGTATGATGATTATATTCTCATTGATTTCTCAATAGCAGAGAAAGCAATTAAAGACAACTTCGATAATATAGCAAATATTGATACGTTTTTTCGGAATTTGTTTATCCTGACCGGAAAGACTCTTACCAAAAGAAAATGCGTGATAATTTTTGATGAAGTCCAGTTTTTTCCTAAGGCCAGACAATCGATAAAGCAACTAGTGAAAGACGGCAGGTTTGATTTTATTGAAACAGGATCGCTTATTTCAATTAAGAAGAATGTTAAGGATATTTTGCTACCATCTGAAGAAGAATGCATTCGGATGTATCCCATGGATTTTGAAGAGTTTCTTTGGGCGATTGGAAATAATGCAATAATTGATAATATCCGAGATGCATTTGAAAAAAGAAGGCCATTAGGAGATGCTATCCACAGGAAGATACTAAAAGAGTTTCGGGTATATATGGCCGTTGGAGGAATGCCGCAGGCCGTAGCGGCTTATGCCGAGGGCCAGTCATATATGCAGATTGACAGAGTAAAAAGAGGAATCCTCCGGCTTTATATTAATGATTTAAAAAAGCATGATACTGAATACAGTGACAGAGCGGAAACAGTGTTTAAATCGATACCTGAGCAGCTGATGAATCATAACTCGGTATTCCGGTTATCAGTTGTTGATGAAAATGCCAGAACAAGAAATTGCAGAAATGCCATTGATTTTCTGAACGAATCTATGATTGTAAATAACTGTGTCAATGTAACAAAGCCTGAAGCTACCCTTGAAATGTATGCTGACAGGACAAAGTTCAAAATGTATATGGGTGATACTGGTTTACTAATAACACAAATACTTAACAATGGCGGAGACATTGATAAAATGTATCGGTCTCTGATTATTGATGACCTCGGGATCAATCAGGGCATGATATTCGAGAATATGGTTGCTCAAATGCTTCGCGCTAACGGACATGAATTATATTTTCATGAGTTTGAATACAGCTCTGTGGATAATAAGAGCAGTAAAAAATATGAAGTGGATTTTTTGACGGTAAAAGGAAAACTGCTATCACCTATTGAAGTAAAGTCTTCAGGGTATAAAAGCCATAAGTCATTTGATTACTTCAAAGAAAAATACCAAATAAAAATGAATGATCGATATATCGTATATACTAAGGATTTGATTTTTGAGGACGGAGTGTTATATATTCCTGTATATATGACAATTTTCCTGTAAAACTGCGGTCAATCTATGTATCGCATTTTGAAGTCAGTCAAAATTTATCTTTATTGAAAATAAGGCAGTATCTGCATTCAAATGAGTTAAATTGCTGCTTTAGACAATGTGAAATTAGAATGCCTAAACCCAGTAAATCAATGTTTTGACGAGTTTAAGAATTTTGAAGTGATAAGAGTGAACGGGGTTTGGGACTGTATCTGAAAACACATTTTAATCGGGAGATACATAGGGCAAGTAAGTTTGATTTATCATAGCATTGTTCATAGTGGCAGGAACCAAAACTTGAGGACATAACGGAGTACAGCAGATTCATCTCATAACGAATATCAGGAATAGCAGCAAATCTTGCAGTCTAGTGTTGGCGATATAAGGTAATGGTGATTTCTATGATGACTATAGAACAAATCCTAGCTATGGATGAGAAACAGATCTTTGATCGTAAAAGTATTCAAATTAAGCCTTCTGATTTATCCGCAACTATCTGTGCTTTTGCCAACGCAGACGGAGGTACGATCGCAATAGGAATTTCAGATAAACATAAACGCATTGAAGGTATTGATTATCAAACAGAGCAGTTAAATGAAATTTTAAGAACACCAATTGATTTTTGCGTTCCTTCTGTTCCTGTCAGTGTAGAATTTGTTGAATGCATTAATTCTGACGGAAAGAAAGATCATGTTCTGCTAATGCATATTGAAGCAAGTCCTCTTTTTCATGCAAATCAAGCAGATGAAGCCTATATTCGGGTTGGTGATAAAAGTAAAAAATTAGACTTTAATGATCGCTTGATGCTAATGTACGCTAAAGGTGTTCGTTATTATGAGGATGAACCGGTTGCTGATGCTTCAATTGCAGATCTTGACATGGATTTTATCGGCCAGTATTGTACGAAAATAGGTTATGGAAAAACTCCTGAACAATACGTCCGAGAAAATAAAAAATTCGTAACAATCAAGAATGGCAAAGAACAGGTTTCAGTTGCTGCTGTTCTGCTTTTTGGAAAGAAGCCTCAGCTCTTTTTCCCAAGGGCGTTCATTCGCTTTATCCGTTATGATGGGATTGAACCTTTGGTAGGAAAAGATATGAATGTTGTTAAAGATGTAATCTTTGAAGGACGAATTCTTGAACAAGTAGAAAGAGCTGTAGCATTCATTCAAAATCAAATGAAAGAAAGAACATATCTCGGCAATAACGGAGTTTTTATTACCGAAGAAGAATACAGCAAGTTTGTTCGTACGGAACTTGTTGTAAATGCAGTTGCGCATAGGGATTACGGGATAAAAGGAACTGATATTCAAATAAAAATGTTTGATAACAGGCTTGAAGTTGATAGTCCTGGTGTTTTTCCGGGAATGGTCAAGAAAGAGAATATTCGTTACACTCACTTTTCCAGAAATCCCAAAATAGCTTCGTTCTTGAAAGATTATGCCTATGTGAAAGAGTACGGTGAAGGCGTTGATCGCATGTGCAACGAACTTGAGGCCATCGGACTTCCTTGTCCTGCGTATGACAACAGTTCCTTCATACTCAAAACAACGGTAATGAGCGCATCGGCATGGCCTTCAAAGTCTGGTGTAAAGAATATTTTTGCCGATTCGAAGTCAGAATTGCCGATTGGAGAAGAAAATCTTGCCGATTCGCAGTCAGAATTGCCGATTGGAGAAGAAAAACTTGCCGATTCGCAGGCGGAATTGCCGATTGGTGGAGAAAAACTTGCCGATTCGCAGTCAGAATTGCCGATTGGTGGAGAAAAACTTGCCGATTCGCAGTCAGAATTGCCGATTGGCGAAGAAAAATCTGCCGATTGTGGGATGAAATCAAATATAAACATAGCAAAAACGATAAAATTATCTGCCACATCTTTTGATGAATTGCTAAATGATAGGTCATATTCTGAAAAGATTAATTCAAGTTTAAGATTAATATATCAACACGTTGATGATAATCAAATATTTGATTCTAATTATATTGTAAAAATATTAAAATGTTCTGAACGAACTGCTCGAAATCTTGTGAACAAACTTAAAGAAATGGGAGTGCTAGTTGTTGTAACAGGAAATGGGAAAGGTAATTATCGGTTCAAATATGAAGATGAATTGTAAGCAATGATTAACAATTTAGTATAAAATAATAATTTATTATCTTTGACAATATGCAATATTAAAGTATTAATTTATTTGATGTATTTCTGAGAGATTGGTTATATTTTTATGCAAAATTCCCTAAACTGTTGAAAATAAATGCCGTTTCTTCATTTAAATGTTGGTTGTAATTATGTTGGTTAATATATCAAAACAGATTATTGATCAAAAAATAAGCAAGATTATGAATGATAATCCTGACTATTTTTCCGGTGATGATGAAGAGAGAAGAAGATCAAAATGTTTTCTCCTGTTAGGTATTTCCGCTTACCTCGACAGAGATATTACTGAGGCAGTGTCCTTGATAACAGATGGCGGAAATGATGGCGGATTTGACGCCGCATTTATTGAAGAAGCACAAGATGGACAGTTAAATGTGGTTCTTTTTCAATCAATATATACCAGAGATTTGAATAAAGATACCAACTTTCCATCGAATGCGGTTGAAAAGGCGGTAAATACCGTTAAGACAATATTTGATCCCTCTAACAAGACTTTTTTAAATGAAAGCAGCAGACGTGTCGTAAATGAAATACAGTCTCTAATACTTGATGGCTTTATCCCATATGTTACCTTTGTTATGCTGAATAATGGCAATAAATGGAATGGTGATGCGCAGTTATGCATAGACAATGCTTTTGGCGATCAAGAGCAGGTGAGATTTGAGCATTTCGGAGCTAGGGATATTTTAGGATACATAAACAGGAAGCCCTCTATTGATACTAGCCTAAATATGGCAGGGGTTGCTGTCCAGGAAAACTTTAATTTTAAGAGAGTAATAATTGGAAAGGTAAAAATAACTGAAATTGTCAGGCTGATGAAAGAATATGGCGATTCATTACTGAAAAAGAATATAAGGAAGTATCTTGGAAAAAATGAAATTAACGATAGCATAGCGAATTGTCTTCAAAGCGGGCAGAGTTCTAACTTCTTTTTCTATAATAATGGTATTACCATGGTTTGTGATAAGTTCAGTTACAATGCCCTGCAGGAGAAAGACTGGATTGTTAAACTTAAGGGCCTTCAGATTATCAATGGCGGGCAAACGTGTCGCACACTGCTTCAAACTCTATCTGAAAATCCCAATCTGCCTGTTGATGATGCGTATGTTCTGGTAAGAATATATGAAGTCAGCGCTGATGATGACGATATAGTAAAAGAAATAACCTATGCTATCAATCAGAATTCGGTTGATCTTCGTGATCTGAAATCTATTGACTCTGGGCAGAAAATGCTGGAACAAAGTGCAAAGGATTTGGGTTATATCTATAAAAGGAAAAGAGATAATAGTACTTCGGCAAACATAATTCCGGCAACTGTTGCCGCAGAGGCAGTTTTGTCCATTTGGAGAAAGTCTCCGCATCTTGCCAGGTATAAGAAGTCAGAGATGTTTGGGGGCTATTATAAAGCTATATTTGATAATTTAAATGCTGCGCAGATGATAATCGCGGTCATTATCTTCAGGTATTCTGATGCGGTCAGAAAACGGACAGCTGAAGACAAGGAT
>JAEEOK010000104.1 GCA_016284235.1 Succinivibrionaceae bacterium | reverse complement strand
ATAAAACTGGGGTTGCTCGACATTCAAAAAGCCCCAAAAAAGAGAAGGGGCCGTCCAAAGAAAAATAATGTTGAATAGCTTGACGTATGAGCTATACAATTGGGAAAGTTGTAGTTGAAATATAATAGCTTTATGCTCTGTTTTAAGTTTCAAGGTTTTACTATGGATATATTTGCCCGTTTTAAAATTTCTCATAAACTTCTTTTCCTTCTTCTGGCGGTCACTGTCGTTTTGATTATCAACTTCTCCATGGCTGTATCCAAAATACATGTTCTGTCAGGCTGTCTTGATCAGCTGACAAACAGCAAAACCGGTCTCATCGGTTTTGTTGACAGCTCCAGACTTCTTGAAGCTATTTTCAAGGAGCTGAGGATCAGCGCAATCAAGTATCCGATGACAGTTTCCAAGGAGGAGCGGGACGGACAGCGCCGCGCCTTTACAGCAAATAAAGCAAATTTTATTTCAGTGCTGGAAAGGACTGTCGAGCAGTGCGGCGGAATGAAGGACTGTCTTGATTCCGTATCCTATATGAAGAGCCAGCTTGATGAATATGAGAAGGCGGCATACGGAGAAGTCATGAGACTGACCGAGCTCAATCAGAATCGCGAGGCATACCTTGCCATTCAGAAATATCTTGTTCCTATCGGTGCAAATATTGATTCCAGGGTGGATTTTCTAATCAATCTTTCAGATAACAGAAGCCGGGAAATACAGAAGACGGTTGAGAATGAAACTAGAATCGCAGTTTTCATAGCTGTTTCTGCTTTCGGCATACTGCTGTGCATTATTCTGACAAGAATGATTTCTTATTCAATTATGGCTCCGATCAAGCGTCTGAGTCAGGAGACCGGTGCCATTGCCGGCGGTGATCTTTCCATTGCTATCAACCACGATGATGAAATCGGAAATTCTCTGAAGGGAATGCTCTCCAGTCTTCGCAGCGTTGTTTCCAGTCTCGGAGATGATGCCTGCAGGCTCAGAGCCGATTCCGAGAACCTTGCCCGGTCCAACACCAATGTGGCGACAAGTACGGATAGAATTCTCTCACAGTCCATGACCATAGCCTCCGCCAGTGAGGAAATGGCAGATACCTCGCGTCAGATTGCAAAGAGCTGCTCCGAGGCCTCGGAATATTCATCGGAAGTTCAGAAAATTGTGAAGGAGGGGGCGGATAAGGTCCGTTCCACTGTGGAAAAGATCAGAGAACATTCCGAGCAGACAAATGCGAGTGCAAAGATGATTGATGAGCTTGGTTCCCAGACCCTTAAGATCAGCGGTATTGTGGATACAATTCAGGATATAGCCGATCAGACCAATCTGCTGGCGCTTAATGCTGCTATCGAAGCCGCCCGTGCCGGCGAGCAGGGAAGAGGCTTTGCCGTGGTTGCGGATGAAGTAAGATCTCTGGCAGGAAGAACATCAGGCTCTACCAAGGAGATAAGCTCCATGATTGCAGATATTCAGAAAATGGTGGAGAACGCAACATCCACTATGAAAGTAAACGTCAGCAACATGAGCAGGATTGCTGAATACACCGTGGCACTGGAGGAAAGCCTCAACACTATCAACAGTTCGGTGGAAACAGTTCACGGACAGCTGATCCAGATTGCATCCGCCACTGAGGAGCAGACTGCCACAAGTCTTGAAATTTCATCAAATATGCAGATCATTTCTGACTCGTCGTCTGGCACGGCGGCCGAGACCAGAACTGCCCTGGATATTTCCGAGGAGATAAGGAAGGTTACCGACTCTCTGGATGATAAAGTCAGAATGTTCAGACTTTAGAACTTCAGTGCAGGTTTCTCCGTTCATTATGAGCAGCATCCGATCAGATGCTGCTTTTTATTTCTGAAATGCCAAAAAATTTTTTTCTTCATGCACGGAATGAATTTTGTGCTGTATGCCCGTGATTTGCCGCATGATGAATATGGAAACATTATATTTTGAGAAATGCTGTTCCGGCGGCAATTTTCAAAACATTTTCAGCAAAAAAAATTTTTAAAAGGGGGTCTGGATTCCGCATGCAGCCTGCTGCAGGAAATTTTGCCGCCTGACTGTACCATCGCACGGCAGCGAGGAGCAAAACTGTAAAAGAAAATTAAGCCGCAGCCGGAACAGTCCGGTGCGGCGGATATCCGGACTGCATCTGATATCAGTTTAACGATAGTTGATTGAATTGTTTCCACTGCATATCAGATCAGCGTTTTTTCTGCACAGAGCCTGGAATTAATCTGCAGTGACTTAAGACTGCAGACGATATTTCTCAAATGTCAGTATACATACGGAGCCCATTCTCCCCCTTTAAGCTTGTAGTATCCCTTGTCCCTGTATTTTATGAAGAAGGCATTGGTGCTTTCGGATACAGGTGCGGTCTGGGGCAGATTCTTCATGTAGTCGCCGATATTGCTTATCCCCGGAGAGAAAGATTTTCTGTGACTGTGCGCATGATAATTTCGGACAGCGCGAGATAGCTGTGGCTGCCCTGGATCTTCAGCTGATTTTCAAACTGAGGTCTGCCGAAAAATCTTATATATACCGGCAGCTCCGTAACCTTGTCGGTAGGTATTTCTCTTAGTTTTGCAATCTGCATTTTATCCCCCTGCATGGCGGCGCCGTGCTCCGGGATCATGATAAACAGTACATTGCGTCTGCTGTTCTCGAGTTTTTCAGCAAAAACATTTATATCGTTGAGCAGCATATTAAGTCTCGGCTCATAGGCGGCAGTTCTTTTGTCATGCTCTGTATGATTGCCGTCATGCAGCGTAATCAGATTGAAAAAGGAGACATTGCCGTAGGAGGAACGCTTGGCCACGGTATTCATGTACTGTTCGAACAGTGCTGCATCGCTGTATATCGGCGATCCGTCAAAGGAGCGGAAATTGATCTTAAGAAGCTCCTGAGCCTTTGGCTCGGCATTAAGTCCCGCCAGTGATTTAAGACTTGCCAGATAGTCTCCGTAAATGCCGTTGTGATCTAAAAATACGGAGGTGGAGAAGCCGTAATTGCTCAGATTGTTCAGAATTTCACATTCTGGTCTTCCTCCCTTGTACATTTCTCCTTCCGTCTGCTGGCCGCATGATGCTCTCAGCAGTCTGAGGGAGGCTGGAACAGAGTAGGAGGTTGCACCGTTGAAATGTTCAAAGGTAATATCAAATTTGCTGAATACCGGATGGTTTTCAAGTCTTGAAAAGCGGATATCATCCTTTGACACTGAGCAGATATTAAGAAGAATAATATCAAACGGCACAAAGTCCTGAACCAGCTTGTCGGGCATTTCGGTCCTGCGCTGTGACTCTCTGTCAAAGAAAGCGGTTACGTACTTTTCAAGATTGCGGCTGTTCGGCACATCAAGCATCGATGCTATGTCGCCGGTTTCCCCGGAGTTCTTTTCAGGCTGGCAGACGGCATTGCGGGCGGTCAGCAGTTCATTTTCCCTTTCTGTATCCGCATTCTTTATGAAACCTGATATGCCGATGGTAAGAAGAGCTGCAAAAACAGCCGAGGTAACCCGGATATATGACTTAAGGAAGTATGTTCCGATGAGCACGCCTATAAAGGAGAACACCATCGGCATGGAGACAAAGTCCCAGATAAAAGCAACTACTTAATCCAGACAAAATGCCATCTGCATCAAATAGTTGGAGAGAACAACAAATCGCTTCCTGCCACGCATAACCGCGATAAGCCAAAAAACGTTGTTTTCACTATGTAGCCACGGCAGAGGGGAAAATCTGACGTTTTTGAAAAAATTTTTTGTAAAAAGTTAAGTGTTGATATTTTGGACGTGTCATTGATAGATACTTTATGCTTATATTCTTATCAAAAAGTAAGATGT
>JAEEOK010000103.1 GCA_016284235.1 Succinivibrionaceae bacterium | reverse complement strand
CCGTCTCAGGTTAAGGTACTTCAAAAGTTGTCTCTTTTACCACAAGATGAAGTACCAACTAAAAGATCTCCTGGCAGACCAAAAAAGAATATATAGTATTACGATTTGGGAAAGTTCTAATCAGGTATAGTCTTTCCTGCTGACATACTTCGGCTTTCTCAATGAAGGTAAATCAGGCTGGGACATAGCCGTAGATCTTGTGAGGTGAACCGTACTGCAGGCCGGCAGCAGAGCGGCCTTCTGCGGGAAATGGTAGGAATCCCCTGCCTTTAGGCACGGGGAATTTCAAAAACGGTTTATCGGCGATCTGTGTTTTGCTGTAAATTCAGCTGGTGCTTCAGAATTCTCATGCTGAGCAATCAGACACAGGATCCGGATATTTTTGCTACAAACAGATTTCTTTTCCGTTGCACCTCAGCTTTTCGAGAAATTTCCCTGTACAGCCGTTTCTTGATATTGCTTCATTCACCATATGATCGGGAGCAACTATGAAAGTTGCTATTTTTGCTCTGCTGGTTGCCACATTGAACGGACAGTCTTTGAAGGAAAAAGAGCTTTCTCTTGTCACCGCATAGATAGCAAAATGGACCGTAATTCCCTGACAGCGGTGTATGGTATCCACGGTAACTCTCCGGTCATCGAATTTGACTCTCTGTTTCAGTATCCTGTACATATTGGTACAGTCTGCCACACGGTGCGAAATAACTGCTATTTCTGATTTTTTTCTTCTGTCATTTTCAGGTCTGAACTCATTGAGCTGTTCCATAATTTCAGTCACGGTTGCGTGCAGAGCCTCGTTGAAATCCGGTCTTTGCGAATCGAGCGTAACAAGATAGTTTCCGGGAGGAAAGGTGAAATTCATGCCTGATATCATCAGCCTTATTTCACAATTGACGCAGTTTTTGGACAGAAGAGGATAACAATAAAACATTCCGGTGCAGCTGGATGCATAAGGATTAAGTCTGTATGTTGCAGTAAGCTGATAAGTCGGAACAACCTGTGAAACAGACTCAAGCCCCCTGACTATACTTGTATAATTCCGGAATGCTATTTGGTCTGAGTTCAATTTTACTACGGGAGAAAGCTGCATGATATCGCCGATAAAAAACTGTCGTTCTCCCAGGGACAGTGTTGCTGCCAGAAAAGGAAGAATGGCCTGACTGGCCTCGTCAACAATCACATAGTCATATTTAAGAAGCCTGGAATTGAACAGCAGATCGGATAGAGATGCACTGTAGAAGCTGCATAAGTGGATATCTCCTCTTACAGGAACTACATCCTTTAGTCTCTGAAGTTCAGGCTGATTTTTCTGTTCATCCACGGTCATGCTTTTTTTATAAATGCGGCCTGAATGAAGCAGTTCGGCAAGAGGTTCCTTTTTTACAATTTCTATCAGAGCCTTGTTGGCCAGTGTGGTGATAAGAACAGACCTGTTCTTCAAAGCCAGATCTTCCGCCAGTTTTGCGATAATGAAGGATTTGCCCGTTCCTGGCGGTCCCTGGATTATCACAGGAGATGGATCCATGCTCTGACTGACAGAAAACAGGTATTCGCTGGAAGTCTGATTTTCTTTTAGCGGCAGTATGCTGCAGGCTCCGCGCCCCGGATCATACCAGGAACGCAGAAGCCGGTTATCGGGATTTGTCCTGACATACTTGTGCAGATTCGTGAGCATCTGCAGCAAAGGTCTGCTTTCGCCGATGTAGACAAAAGTTCCCCTGTATGAACTTAGTTTTTCTCCTGTCGGGTCCCCTTCAACTGTACAGGAGTAACCTCCCTCAAAGAAATCATCCTTCAGGTGAAGCCAGGTTAGAGATCCCTCGACAAGTGAATTCTTAATCTGGAGAAGTTCATAATAGGTTTTACTGTCAACAGCGCCTTTCCCCCGGTATTCCGGACTGAAAAACAGTATAAACTGAGATGTTCCGTTCACTCTTGGTACAGGATTTTTGGCACTGAATTTTACCAGCAGATGACCGCTGTCGCTGATTCCAAGAAACATGGCTCTGAAAAGCTTCTGGTGATTCATCAGATGACGGCAGTCTGTTCTGAGCAGTTTTTTGAAATCATTGTTTTGAATAATGTACTCATCATCAAGGAATTTTAACGACAGGTCTGCTGTATTCATATCAAAAATCTCTTTCGTCATCCCGGACGGTATTTATGTAGCTGTCATTGTTATTATGCAAAAGGTTGCATAATTCTTCATCATCTATGCTGTCATCGGCAATATCATCTACATTGAAGCACAGACCTGTCCCCTTAACAAACTGCATTGCATTTATGAATTTATCCATATCAGTATTGTTGTAATCCTTTGTTTTGCATGAAATCCAGAATGTCTCGTGTTTTTTCCACAATTGATCGAAAGTAAAAAACTGAAATTTGTGATTGTGAAACAGCAGCAGAAGAAAGGAATCCTTTTTCTTCATTGCCTCAATTTCATGAGATGAAAATTTAATTTTTGAAGGCACGGATGTTTTTACACAAATATCAAAAAACTTTCCCGTTTCAATGTTTCTGACGCCTTTGAAAATATTCATGTTCCGAGTTGCATTTTCAAGATCATAGCCATGGCTTGTCAGGTACGGTATGCCGCGGGTCTTAATAAAATTTTCATTCCATGCTTTTCTGTCTTCCGCGGCCAGTCCCGGATCGTCAGTAAAACCTGATTCATATCCTTCAGCTGTTACGGAAGCAGATTCATCCATATCATAAAGTGCAGTATTGCAGTCTGATTCAGTGCTGACTGAATCATCATAGCCTGATGCTTCAATCATTTCCATGTCAAACGGTTTGCCGTTACCAAGCAGTCTGGTTAAAGCTTTTTCCAGTTTCTCGTTCATGTCGGGGCCTGTACAGTTTTTTATCATATTCATCCAGTCATTGTTTTGACTTAAAGCATCAAGGAAACGGTTTGAAATATAGCTGAGAGTGTCCTGGGTTACTCCCTGCTCCTTGAGATAACCAAGTGTCTGTTCATCAACCTTAATCATGCGGTGATCATCCATGATGTCAAAAAATTCGGAAAGTTCATTTGTTTGGTCACTGTTAAGTTCATCAATTTTGTACATATCGTTAAAATCGGAGAGAGAATGCCTTTCTGTGACAAAATTCATAAGATTCCCGTCATGATCATAGAAAATTTCCAGCATTGTAAGAAATGACTGAGCCTTGAGATCATATTGTCCTGGGTAACTGCCCCATGCCGTGGTTGAATAGAATCTGTCGCCAAGACGGGTCGGCTCATACCGGAGAAAATAGGTAAGGATCTTAAAAATCTTAAGAGAACACTCCTTTTTATGTTCCGGATCAGAATCTTTTGCATAAAAGGCATTCAGAAGTTTATAAATTCCCAGAATTGTATAATCCTTAAACGATTCGTAACCAGGGAAAATTCCATATCTGATGGAACGTGGATTGATCTGCCTATAAAGATGTACGCAGTTTACGCCATTAATTCCACCGAATGCCAAGTTTTCCACCGAAGTTACATATACATGTTCACCCACTAATGATCTGATAAAACAGTTAAGCAGATCGGCTGTCAGAAGGTTCTCGGAGTCAATCTGAAATGTATCAACCATGGATTTATAATAGTCAATGTCAATAATCCAGGATCCGGGGTAAATATCCTCCCAGAAGGAATATGACTTGGATGGATCATTCGTGTCCGGGGCAATACAGAGCACTACCTCTGAAGGAGCTTTAAACGAACCGTCCCTCATTTTTACAAAATTCAGATCCTTAACTGAGGATTTTATATGCTCCATATCATCAGAAGCAGAGGTATTTCTGATAAACCGCATCAGGTGATGGAAAAATTCCTGCTCATCTATCTTCTTCTTTCCAAAATCAGCTATGATTTCATTTAACTCATCCTTCCAGCTGTACTCTCTGAACCATGACCTCAGGAGTTTCCTCATCCGGTCACTGTGTTCCCAGATCCTGCTGCTGATACTTTCATACCTGGATGTTTTAGTACCGTTAAGAAAAATGTTCTGCTTTTCAGTACCGCCGTTTCCGGCAACCCATCTGCCATTCTCCGTAAGGAAAATGCCAGCCTTCAGAAAAACATCAAACGGTGAGCCGTCGCATATTTTTTCATAAAAAGCTTCCAGCCATCCTATATCAGCTTCGTAATGTCTCTGCATGAAGGAATCTGTAATACCTTCGACCAGTTTTTTCCCGTCAATGACGACGGTCATAAAATCACTCAGGTTTTTAAACACACTTATGTATTTTGTCTGAGATACCTCTGAAAAAATGAATTCAGCATTATCCATGCCCGAAAGTTCACGGATTTCACCCACGGAAAAGAATTCACGGAATTCCTTCTCAACAAACATTGCATGATTAAGATCCGTATAATGATCACCGCACGGCAGTATTCTTTGTTTTCTTGCAAGAGTGATAAATCTGTCTGATACAGAAGATTTCATAATGTGAGGAAGAAAATCCAGGATTTCATCCCCGTAGGCATGGTTTTGTGCTAAAACACCTACGGCGTCAACTGCCAGTTCCAGTATTTTTTTCTTAAGACAGATGTTTCTTTCAACCTCTTTAAGATTTGTGCGGGAAGGATTCATCTCAAATGCACCGTGGATCAGGAAATTGGCTTTACACTGAGTTCTCGTGGCGAAATAACAGAAAAGGTTGGATGATTTTACCGGAACAAGATGATCATAGTTTTCACTGGCCTCAAACATAAGAGAATAGGTCTTAAATTCCTCAGAAGATCGTGATACCTTCCAGTAGTGCTTGTCTTCCGCAGGAGAACTGTAATCAACCTTCTGAACAACAGTATCGTCATGTTCTGAGCAGAAGGTAACGGTTTTGCTGTATACCTTCACAGAATCATCCAGACAGACCTGAATGCTGTTCAGATTCTCGAGAAAAAGAACCGGTTTTTCCAGGGTGGAGAATTTATCCTTTATTTCTCTGATGCATTTTGCTCTGTCCAGATCCTTAAACGGCAGAATTATTGTTGTAGTCCATTCAGCATCAGACGCCAGGTATCCTGCAGCGGAAGCAAGAGAACTTTTAATTTGTTCCCTGTACTTCATCTCATCATCAGCAGAGAAATCCTCCAGTCCGATATAATCGACAATTCGGATCCTAAGATCCCCATTCAGAATAATCGGTGTATCCGTATATTGAAACACAGATTTAAAGCCGCATCCGAATTTTCCAATCTTGTTGCCGTCAAACTTCTTGCTGGAGCTTCCTATGGAAAGGATTGAGTTTAAATCGCCCAGAGTTCCGTTTTTTTTGTCCTCACCTTCTGTATCAGGATCAGAAACAGAAAAATTTCTGGTGCCGTCATGCATCATGATTACGCTTTCATCGGAAAGAATGAAAGTCATATTCCTGGCTCCGGCATCATCAGAATTCTGAATTAATTCATAGATGAAATGTGCGTTTTCATCGTATAGACCTGTAACTATGTCCTTGGTACCGCATAAAGTGTCTGAATTTAAGACTGCCGCTTTTTCTTTTCTGTCTTTCTTTAATTTTTCTAGCATTTCAGTAGTATTCATGTGAAAACATCCAATCAGTTGTTAAAAGTTATTCAAAAAAATCAGAGTTATCTGATCCTGTTTATTCTTGTAAAACATTTTCAGCTTGTATTTTTCATCTGTTTTAATAAAACGATCTTCAAATTTAGTCGATAAGAGCAAAATTTTGCGGAAAAAATCAGTCCGGACCGGTTATGATATTCTGCAGATATGCTATCCGCTACACAGCGTTTTGTTACCTTATTTTGATCACTCCGGCTGATATATGCATTACTGCGGCATACCAGTATCAGTGATTTTACGGTCAGCACCTGACTTTTCACGTGGTCATTTAGCTTTACGGAGATCTTCTCTGATCTGCTGCAGGGGAAATATGACTCCTGCTTGTCTCCTTTCTATTTGAGCGATTTGTCGATGGATTTAATAATCTCCCTCTTAAATTCACCGCGGTTACGTATTCATCCGCACACTTCATAACATAATCAGTTGCAATCCAAGCCGCTGCTGCACCTATGAATGTACCTGCTACAGGAATGGTCGAGCCTATGGTTCCTCCTAAAATTGTGCTGCCTGCCTTGGCTATAAGTTTTTGGGCAATAGCGTTAAATATTTTGCTGGCGGTTATACCGGCCGTGGTTTTCATAGCCCTGCCGGTAATTTGAATTGCGACCATTTTTCTGAACCAGTTTATCTTTTCGAACTGGCTTATACCTTTGCCTACCATAATTATCGAACCTTTGTAGGATACAGGAACAGCTCCGAAAGCAACCACCGGTGATGTGTTTGCGCGGAATTGAGATGAATGAAGAACGCCGCAGTTCCCGTTGAAAAAATTCTGGATGCTGAATTCACCGATTTTTTTGTGCTTTTCGGGATCGAAGCTTCCAATCTTGTATTTCTCAAGGAGCTCCCCTTTTTCCCCGGCGTATTTTTCTGCATACTTGTTATACATATCATTAATCTCACTAAGTCTGGCAAAGTTTTGTCGGCAGTTGTTAAATTTCTTCTACCCTTATTATCGACAGATTTGTACACTGGATATTTTTTAGCCATGGCTTAAATTAACCTTCTGACAGTCCTGCCGGTAGTTTACTGGCTGCCATTTTCTGTTTCTGCCGACTTTTCGTACAAATCGTCGTCCGGTCTGACCGGGAGAAACTGATCTTCCTTCTCTCTATATTAAAAGAGGGAGAATGCTGAACAAGGCATCCGGGATATGGTTTCTAAATGAGTACATCAGAGACTGAACAGGCTCTAAAGGAGGGTGAATACGGGTGCCGTTTGTGGCAGTTCCGGATTTTGACCGTGCAGTAAAGATTCAAGCACTTGCCTGGATAGAGCTTAAGATGCTGATACCTGGAGTCTGACAGTAACCTGTGCGTAACGTCATATGTCAGATATCGGTCTGATGTGCTGTTATGCGAAGAGCTGAGAATTAGAGTTGTTGAACATCGGAAATTACAGTATTTCGGAACAGTCAGCATCTGTTAACGCAGTTTTTTCTGCCTTTTTTCGGGATACGGTGCGGCGGCTGTTCTTCAAAAAAAAGAGACAGGTTCTCTGTCTCCGGATAACGTCAGTTGAGTATATTCCGCCGGTATCAGTCAGTGATATGCAGATCCTCCTTGGTGCTGGTTCCGTCCTCAATATGGAATGAGTTAAGCACCGGCTCTGCATCCATGAGAGAAAGGATCATATACGATGCATGGGGATCGTAGGCCAGTCTCTTGTCCTCCTCCGATGGCCGGGATGGAGATTCGGGATGTGAATGCCAGTTCCCGAGAGGCACAAGACCGGATGCCCTCATATCCTTGATGGCGGTCAGGTGTTCTTTGGGATCAATCGTAAAATGCTCGTTGGAATGATCAGTGTTTGTCAGCAGATAAACCTTCCTTACTATCCTGTCGCCGTTTTCGATGGTACCGGCGAGAAGACCGCAGGCCTCGGCCGGTAGTCCGGCTCTGGCATGGGCAAGCATCTTTTCATAATCTGACTTTTTAAGAGTAATCATGCATATTTCCTGAATTTACAGTTTAAGCTCGCAGGCAGGCTGCTCGTAATCCTTCAGCTCCGTGATTGAAGGATGCTCGCCGCATATGGCACACTTTCCGTCGCACGGCGGAAGCTTAATCTTTCTGAATGACTGGTTGATACCGTCATAGGTCAGCAGCTCTCCCACAAGGAGTTTTCCTGTTCCTGTGATAAACTTCACTGTCTCCATCGCCTGAAGACTTCCGATTACGCCGGCCATGGCTCCGATTACACCGGCCTGACGGCAGGTAGGTATGGCATCCTTCGGCGGCATATCCTTGAATACACAGCGGTAGCACGGACCCTGACCGGGAATATATGTCATAAGCTGTCCCTGGAATCTTAATATGCCGGCATGGCTGAAAGGCTTCTTCTCCATGACACAGGCATCATTGATGAGGAACTTTGTGGCAAAGTTGTCCGTTCCGTCCACGATGAAGTCGTAATCACGGATAAGAGCTCTGATATTGGAGGAATCGATGAACTTCTCATAGGTATTTACAGTTACATCAGAATTGATGGCCTCCATGGACTCTTTCAGAGACTGGACCTTCGGTTTGCCGATGTCGGCGGTGCTGTGAGCGATCTGCCTCTGCAGATTTGACAGATCCACTGTATCGGCATCTGCAACACCTATGGTGCCGACACCGGCCGCCGCCAGATAAAGCCCCACCGGGCAGCCCAGACCTCCGGCACCGATAATGAGAACCTTTGCATTCAGCAGCTTCTTCTGTCCTTTTGCTCCGATTTCCTTGAGAAGAATGTGCCGGGAATATCTCTCTATCTGCTCATCGTTTAGAGCCATGCTCCGCCTCCCATGAAGTATAGAAACTCTACTGTGTCGCCGTCTTTGAGAACAATTTTATCCCGATCCTGCGTTTCTATAAATTCGTCATTAAGAGAAACGGTTACGTATTGCGGAGTCTGAACGTTTTCCTGCTCGATAAGCTCTTCGAGACGGAGTCCGTCCTTAACTTCCTTTTTTTCGCCTGATACTGTAATAAACATTTATATTTCCTTACTGATTATCTGTTCCGCCGGAATCAATCTCCGACCTTTTCAACGAAGAGGGTAAAGGTGCCGTCATCATTTTCATTAAGACTCAGAACCTTGTGCCCCTCCTCCTTCAGAGAACGCGGGACATTCTGTACCGGCTCTCCGCCGTTAAGACGAACTTCAAGAATCTGACCCTCGTCCAGTTCATCCAGCACCACCTTGGTCTTGACAAAGGTATTCGGGCATACCAGATTGGTAATGTCAATCTTCTCGTCAGCCTTGATTTCTTCTGCCACAGCAAACCTCCTGTTTAAATTATGTTCAAAACAATCCCGTCCGGAAAGATCGTCGGGTTACACTAAAATATTTCAATCTGTTTCAATAGCCTGCCTGAGATCATCAATGATATCCTCAGCATCCTCGATTCCCAGACTGATCCTTAAAAGATCATCGTATACGCCGGAGCTTTCTCTTTCCTCAGGCGTGTTGTCGCGGGCCAGCGTCGAACCCGGATGAATAATAAGAGTGCGAGCATCACCTATATTCGAAATACGGTAGACAAGCTTCAGTCTGTTCATAATTGTAAAAGCCTTTTCCCTGCTGCCTGCTCTGAGAGTCAGAATGGCTCCGAATCCGTTGCTTAGAGTTTTTAACGCTGTGTCATGGGTTCTCGTTCCGGGCAGTCCTGGATAATTCACCTGAAGCTCGGGATGATTGCTGTTAAGCCACTGTGCCAGGAGCAGAGCGTTGTCACAGGCCTTTTTCATTCTAAGCCCCAGGGTTTCAAGACCGATGATGTTCAGGAATGCGTTCATAGGTGACAGACAGCCTCCCAGATCACGGGCAAAGCCGCTGCGAAGTTTGGCAGTGAATGTAAATCTGCCGAATTTTGCAAACGCTGCGAATTCCGGGAATTTCGGTGACTTCCAGTTGAATTTTCCTCCGTCGGTCAGAACTCCGCTTATGGCGCTGCCGGAACCGTTTACATACTTGGATGTTGAGTTAATTACGATGTCTGCTCCCAGATCGAGAGGTCTGACCAGCCAGGCGGTTGCTGCCGTGTTGTCGATAATCAGCGGAATGCCGTGTGCCTTTGCCACCTCTGAAAGCATTCTGATATCTGTGACCTCCAGGCTTGGATTTCCGATGGTCTCGGCAAATATCAGCTTTGTCCTGTCGGTAATTGCCTCCTCCACCGACCTGCGGTCGGTAATGTCGACAAAACTGGTTGAAATCCCGAGAGTCCTGAGGTCCTTGAAAAGGTAGTAGGTACCGCCGTACAGACCGCGGCTTGCCACAATTTCATCACCTGATGAAACAATTGTCAGCACAGCATTGGAAATTGCTGCCATTCCGGAGGCGAAGGCCACGGACGCCGCGCCGTTCTCCAGTCTGGTGATGCGGTTTTCAAAGGCGGTCAGCGTAGGATTTCCTACTCTTGTGTAGTTGTATCCTGGAGCTCTGTGTTCGAAAATTGCCGCCATCTCTTCAGCACTGCCGTGATGAAATGCACTGGTCTGGTATACCGGCGGCAGCGTTGAGCCGTAGGTTTCTTTTAAATCCACGCCATCATGCAGCAGCGCTGTGTTGAATCTCATTCCTGACACCCCTTAAATCAGTTCCGGATCCATTTCCGCAGTGTGCGTAAATGGATGGTGAAAAAACTGTAAATTTATCTACTTACCTACTAGGTATTAGTATTATATCATGTCTTTTATGTATGTTTCCTTTGTTTCCGGATGAAAGGAGCCGGTCTGTCCGGACTCCTTGCACACGGGAATGATATTTTTACGGTTATCAGCTCAGATTTCTCAGAGCTTTTGCCAGATAGTCAATATCTTCAAAGGTGTTGTAAATTGCCAGGGTCGGTCTCACCACTCCCTCCAGTCCGTAATGTCTGAGAATCGGCTGGGCGCAGTGATGACCCGTTCTTACGGCAATACCGTAGCCGTCAAGATATTTTCCGATTTCATGAATGTCCCTGCCGTCCATTACAAACGATAGCGCACTGGATTTGTTTTTCGCAGTTCCGATAAGGTGCAGACCCTTGATCCTGCCCAGCTCCTGCATACCGTAGGCCACCAGTTCGTGTTCGTATCTGGCGATTTCGTGAATGCCGATACTGCTCAGATAATTAAGAGCCGCGCCGAGTCCTACCGCATCACCGATGCTTCCGGTGCCTGCTTCGAACTTGTTCGGGGCGGGATTGTAGATCGTTCTTTCAAAGGTTACGTCCGCAATCATATTGCCGCCGCCGTGATAAGGTCTTGCCTGATCAAGAACATCCGACTTGCCGTAAAGAGCTCCGATGCCTGTAGGTGCATACACCTTGTGGCCGGAGAACACGAAGAAGTCTGTATCAAGTGCGGAAACATTCACAGGAATGTGTGCAATGGACTGGGCTCCGTCGATAAGGATCCTGACGCCGTGGGCATGTGCTATGGCAACCAGCTCCTCCACAGGAGTGACGGTGCCGAGCACATTTGATACATGGGTTACGGAAACAAATTTTGTCTTCGGTGTGAAAAGTTTCTCGTATGCTCCAATGTTGAGCTGTCCGTCGGCATCCACAGGAATAACCTTGATTACCGCACCGGTCTCACCGGCTACAAGCTGCCACGGAACGATATTGGCGTGATGCTCCAGCAGTGACACTATGATTTCATCGCCGGGTCTGAGCATCGGCTTCACGTAGGCGTGAGCAACAAGATTGATTGCCTCGGTGGTGCCTCTGACAAAGACAATATTGTCGCTTGACGGAGCACCGATAAAATTTGCCACCGTCTTTCTCGCATCTTCATATGCATCCGTGGATCTGGCCGCCATGGTGTGAGCGCCTCTGTGAACATTTGAGTTCTCATGAGTGTAGTAATAGCTCAGACGGTCGATGACAGACTGCGGTCTCTGGGTGGTGGCGCCGTTGTCAAGCCAGACAAGAGGATGATTATTTACGGTTTCGCGCAAAATCGGAAAATCCTGTCTGATTTGCTCGAGAGTTTTTGAACCCACCACAATACTGCGGTTTCCGGTCTGTCCGCCGACTGTGGATTCCAGTTCGCGGACTTCCTTTTCCTGCGCAGCTGCAGAAGTCTGATTCAAACCTTCCGTCTTGGACACAACCACCGGTGCATAGGATCTGACTTCCCAGGAGGATGCCGTTGCGGGAGCATTAAAGCCGGCGCTCTGCCTTACCAGTGCATCGGCTTCTGAAAAGCCCGGGATGGTGTATTCTGAAACCGCGGAGGAATTCGGTACAATGCCGGCATAGGCGGCATCATCGTTTCTTACAGCCTCGTCTGCGATTTTCTGAAAATCATCAAAGCCCGAAACAGCTGCCGCTTTGGAGGCCGCTGTGCCGAACACTGCGGTATCCCCGCGGGTTACCAGAGCTTCAGTCTGTTCTGCACAGACATCCGGCTCCAGAATGCTGCCGTCAAAATCCTGCAGATACTGTCCCGCCAGGGCTTCCAGCTCATGAACGGATGGCAGCCCCAGAGCTTCGGGTGCTACAGAATTACTGATAGTCATAGTACTCTCCAACCTCTACATCTTCCAGTACCGCAATTGCGTCATCGGCAAGGATTGCAGCGGAGCAGTAAAGAGAGAGCAGATATGATGCCAGACCCTTGTCGTCAATGCCGCGGAACCGTATTGAAAGACCGCGGGATGCCTCGTTCTGGAGTCCCTGCTGGTAGAGACCGATAACACCGCGTTTTGCCTCGCCGGTGCGCAGAAGCAGAATATTGGTCTTGCCTGACTGGCTCTCCGGCTCCTTGAGACCGTCAACCAGAAGCTTGTTGGTTGGAACAATAGGAATACCGCGCCACAGAATGAAGGTTCCGCCGTTGATGTTTGCTGTTACCGGAGGAACACCGCGTTTGGTGCATTCTCTCTCAAAGGCTGCAATGGCTCTCGGATGTGCCAGGAAGAAGGAAGGCTCCTTCCATACCTTGGAGATAAGCTCGTCCAGATCATCAGGTGTCGGTGCTCCGTTTCTTGTCTGAATGCGCTGTTTCGGAGCGATATTCTTCAGAAGACCGTAGTCATCGTTGTTGATGAGCTGGCTTTCCTGACGCTCTCTGAGACTCTCAACCGCAAGAGCCAGCTGCTCCTTTGTCTGATCGTAAGGGGAGCTGTAGACATCCTGTACGGCGGTGTCTACATTGATGATGGTGGAGATTGAACTGAGCTGATACTCTCTCGGCTCCTCCTCGTATTTGACGAAACCCTGAGGAATTATCGGAGACTTCTTGGTCTGGGAGCAGAGAACATCAAGCGGAGTATCTCCTTCGGCTACACGGTTGACTCTGTAGATACCTGAGGACAGACCCTTGAATTCAAGAAATCTGGTGGTCCACTTAGGAGTAAGAGAGCCGAACTGCGGGCGGGTTTTGGCAACATCGGCAAGATTATAGGCTGCCTTTTTACCTAAAGCATTTACACTGATATTTTCTGACATAAAACAATACCTCAATACAAATAGATTTGAAAAAAAACGAAAGCCGTGTCAGCGG
The DNA here is from genome assembly GCA_016284235.1 of Succinivibrionaceae bacterium. GTDB lineage: Bacteria > Pseudomonadota > Gammaproteobacteria > Enterobacterales > Succinivibrionaceae > UBA2804. The sequence goes on along the minus strand of JAEEOK010000103.1, from coordinate 47,594 downwards.
TCAATCGAAAGGGAGTCCTGTACGGCACCGGTGCACGGATTGCCGGTACGGACGCTAAATCTTAAAAAAACTACAGCCAGCCGGCCTCATCGGAGAATACGAGATCCTTTGCCGCATCCAGACCTCCCTTCAGGTTGTACATCGGACCTGTGTAGGAAGCCTCACGGAGAGTGTTTATTGCAAGAATGCTACGTTTTCCCTCCTTGCAGAGGAATATGGTATCCACGTCCGGATTAAGCTCCTTCTTTCTGCGTACAAGCTGTCCGATAGGGATCGCAACAGCCTGCTTGAAGCGGTGCACGGCTCTTTCATGCGGCTCTCTGACATCGACCAGGGTAAGCGGTTCATGGTTTTCAATACGGCGCACCAGCTCCTCAACGGTGATGCTTTCAACCGGAGGGGTGTCATCAGGCTCCCTGAGATTGCAGAAGTCGTAGTAGTCCACCGCCTGAACACTTCTGACAGACGGTGATTCCCCGCAGAGAGCACAGCTGCAGTTTCTGTCCACATTGAATACATGTGTTGTCAGATTCAGGGGATCTATGGAAAGAAGTTTTCCTTCCAGAGTTGAGCCCGAGCCGGTGATCAGCTTGAGAACCTCGCAGGCGGCATAGCCTCCGATTATTGACGGAACTCCGCTGAATATGCCGGTTTGAGAACATGTCGGTACAAGATTTCTCTCGGGCGGCGCCGGGAAAAGACACCTCAGGCACGGACTCTGCGTCGACCGGTCGTTTTTGAACACCGTCAGCCGTCCCTCTGTATGGTAAAGCGATGCAAATACACAGGGCACGGCGGCAAAGAAGCACGCATCGTTGATCAGATAGCGGCTTTTAAAGCTGTCCGTGCAGTCAACTACCAGATCGTAGCCGCTGACTGTCTCCTCGGCGTTATCAGAAGTGATCTCGTAGTCAAAGACGCTGACTTCGGTTTCCCTGCAGATATTCCTGATGCGATCCTTTACCACAGCGGTTCTTGGTCGTTTCAGATCCCTTTCCGTGAAAGCAATAAGGTTCTTGATATCCGGAAGTTCTGTTTTTCTGTGATCCCAAAGTCCTATGGTGCCAACACCTGCGGAGGCCAGTATGGATGCTGTCTCAACTCCAATCGGTCCCAGACCGGCAATAAGCACCCTGGCAGCCCTGATTCGCTTCTGTCCCTTGACTCCCGTCTCCTTCAGGAGAAAGTGTCCCGCATAGCGCTCCAGATCCTTATCACTGAAGGAAACTTCACTGCTTCTTTCGGCCGGAATGACAGAGGTGTTCTTTTTAGGAGCACCGCCTGCCACGGCAGGAATCAGGTAGACGGTATCGCCGGGCTTAACCGGAGTATCCAGTCCCTGAAGACCGCGGATTTCCGTATTGTTGACAAAAATTCTGACAAAATCCCGCAGATTTCCCTCTTCTGCAAACAGGATCCTCTTAATGTCATCATGTCCGGCCGCCACGCTCCTGAGAATTTCGCAAACCGAAGTACCGTCAGCCTGTATCACCGGCTCTCTGCCGGTAAACATTCTTAACGTAGCCGATACATAAACATCAGTCGCCATTTTCCTGTCTCCAAATTACGGGATTATTACATGTATTCCTTACCTTCAAACTCCGGTTCTGTGGATTGAACTGAAGAGAAGAATCCGGGTTAATAACCTATCAACCGAGTAGGTAAATAGTATATTATGGGATAGCCGTGAATTATGCAAGAAAAATTTGATATAAATCATGTTTTTATGAATTTCTGTACCGTCCGGAGTCGAATGAATACCTTCCCGTCAGAAATGTTATGTATCTAATTCAGCTGAAAATTCTGGATAAACAGTCCTGTATAAAACCCCTGCTGAAAATACTGCGGCCGGAAAACCTGCGGATTGCTGTTTACTGATTAGATGCAAAGAATGATTCCGGGAGATGAATTATGAAAAACATGAAAGCCGGCTGTTTTGATATGCAAAGCCCTCCATGGCCGGTAGGGCAGATGATAAAGACGGAACGGGAAAGATAATCAGTCACTGACAGCAGGTGCAGTCTTCAGGGGCGGTTTTTTGTACATTAAGAGTGCAGAGACTGTCTTAATTCCGGTGACACTTTTGGATGATTCACGGAACCGGCGGCGGCAAGGATATCTGATGGCGGCTTTTTTTAAGTTGTGAAATATACCGTCTTTTTTAGGGATCGATACTTTTCAGCAGTAGTGACTTTATCTGATCGTGCCGTAAAACCATGTCCTTTATGGCGTGGATATAAGGCATAAAATTAGGTATAATCTTTCTTGCTAACTGAGACAGACTTCGGCTTTCTCAATGACGGCAAATCAGGCAGGAACATAGACGCAGAGCTTGTGAAGTCGGCCGTATTGCCGGTCAGTAGCAGGAATCCACCGAGAGCAGCCTGCTGTGAGACCCCTGCCTTTAGGCAGAGGAGGATGTCAAGTATATTGAGCATACTAGGAAGTTTGCGGATCAAATCCTGACGGGGATGTTCATGGAAGAAACAAAAACTCAGAAAAGACTGAATTTGAGACCGGTGCATGAGAGTGATATTGCTCAGTATCTGATTTCCAACCCCGCTTTTTTTATTCGTCATCCCGAGGTTCTTGATACTGTTGAAATTCCTCATCCGATGAAGGGTTCCATATCCCTGGTGGAGGCTCAGCAGAAGAGACTTAAGGAGCAGATCCATCTTCTCACCACAAGAATGCATGATGTCAATAACATCGCCTGTCATAATGCCAATATTTTCCGTACATTTTTCGGACTTTATAATGATTTGTATCAGTGCAAATCTGTAAGAGAGATTGTAGATCTGCTTAATGACACCTGCAGAGCATATCTTTTTATCCCGTGCACGCATCTTTGGATCAATGAGGATCGTGTGGCTGATTTTCAAAATCCGCTTGATGCCGAGCTGTTTATGGATATCAGGGAGTTTTCCGCCGTGTGCAATGATATTATGAAACGGGAGAAGGTCAGTCTGGGCAAACTTACCGAGCATGAAAGAAAAATTATCTTTTCCGATGATGATTTTGTTTTCTCCAGAGCGCTTGTGCGCATGGGAGAGTTCGGTGATCTGGGGATCCTGGCGTTCGGCCATGCCGATTCCAATCATTATCATGAAAATCTTGATACCTTTTTCATAGAGCAGCTGGCGGATTATATTGCTCTGCTGCTGCCCCGTTTCATTCGCTTCTGCCGGTAGGTATGTGAATGACATCTTTATCCGAGGCATCTGAAAGATATTTCACCTATTTGCTCAGCGAACGTCATCTGAGTCCAAATACCGTTAATACCTACAGAGAGAGCCTGTCTGTTTTCGGAGGCTTTCTTTCGGAACATCTCAACATAACTGAAATAGAGAAAATTTCCCCTGTTCACATACGGTCTTTTGTTATGGAAATGAACAGACTTAAAAAGGCTCCGGCCAGCGTAAACACCTGGCTGTCGGCTGTAAGGGGGCTCTACCGTTTTCTTATCCTGAAGGAAATTGTAAGGGATGATCCCACTGTCGCTGTAAACGGACTTAAGGTTCCTTCCCGTCTTCCGTCCTATTTCAGAGATGATCAGATGTCATTCATTCTTGATCAGACTACCACCGAGGGTACCGCCTTGACGCCCCAGGAGGATCTTTTTGTATCAAGGCGGGACAAGGCCATACTTGAACTTCTTTATTCATCAGGTCTTCGTGTCAGTGAACTTGTGGGACTTGATCTTGACAGAGTGTTTCTTGATGATTTGACTGTGCGTGTTCTTGGAAAGGGGCGCAAGGAGAGAGTAGTCCCTCTTGGTGAAAGGGCCGCCGAGGCAATCGAGGAATACCTTGAGGTCAGAAAGATATATGCCGGATCTGACGAGCAGGCACTTTTTATCAATGTAAGAGGCGGAAGAACAACAGCAAGGAATGTAGCTCTCAGAATTAAAAATTACGCTGCAACCCATGGTTTCAGTGCACATATCCATCCTCATAAACTTCGTCACAGCTTTGCAACGGTAATGGTCAGCAATTCAAAGGATGTAAGGGCGGTGCAGGAAATGCTGGGACATGAAAAACTCTCCACCACCCAGATATATGCCCATGCTGATATCGCGTCTTTGAGCAGAATATACCGCAGTGCGCACCCAAGGGATAAAATGGAAAAACCGTCAGTCTCTTCAGCGGACCGTTCCTCATGAGACTTTACTGCACCCCGGGAGAAATCAGGGCTCTGACCTTTGATCTTGATGATACTCTTTATGATAATCATCCGGTTATTGAGGCCGCTGACAGCTGGTATTCTTCAATGCTCCGTTATCATCCGTATTTAAGGGGCGTCGCGGCAGGTGAAATGATCCCCTCAATACGCAGTGAAATCAAACATGAGGATCCCGCTCTGGAAAGTGATGTTACTCTCTTTCGTACGGAGGTGCTCCGCCGCCTTTTTATGAGGCTTGGAGTCTCTTCAGAGCAGGCTCAGTCTGAGGCCGAACTGCAGGTTTGCCGTTTTATTCATGTAAGATCATCCTTTATGGTTCCTAAAAAAAGCTTCAGGATCCTTCGTCAGCTCCGGCAGCGGTATCCCATGGCTGCACTTACAAATGGCAATGTTGATGTGGAACGTATCGGACTTAGATCCTGTTTTTCATATTGTCTGAGGGCCGACAGACGTCTGCAGGCAAAGCCTGATCCCTCTCTTTTTCTCGAGGCTTCAAAACTTCTGGACACTCCTCCGGAATATATTATGCACATAGGAGATGATCCTGTTACCGATATTTACGGGGCGGGAAGTGCCGGTCTGAGAACCTGTATGCTAGGAACAGGCGTATTTCATGATAAAATGAAGTTATTGCCAGATTTAGAAATATCCCGCCTTGAGGAGCTGATACCGATTCTTTTATGAGTGAAGAAGAAAAGATAGAAAGTGCTGGGTACAATCCGCAGCAGCTGGAAGCTGTAACTGCCGAGCGTACAAATATGATGATTTATGCAGGTGCCGGATCCGGAAAAACAAAGGTTCTGGTGTCCCGCATTGTTTATCTTATGACCGTTGAGGGCATTCCTCCCTCAGGCATTATTGCGGCCACCTTTACCAACAAGGCCGCAAGGGAAATGAAAACACGCATTGCGGACGAGGTGGGCGACAGATTCGATTTAAGAGCTCTTACAATCGGCACCTTTCACAGTATATGCATCGGCTTTCTCAGACGCTACTACAGGGATGCAGGCCTGCCGGCTGTTTTTTCCGTACTTGATGATACAGATCAGCTTGCGCTGATCAAGCAGATTATCAAGCGCGACGGCATTGAATTCAATGATAAGGATTTTCCGAAGATGATGCAGTTATTTATCAACAACTGCAAGGAAAAGGGGCTGCGGGCTGATTTCTGCCTTGACAATGTGGATCCCCGGCACAGAACATCATATGACTGTATTCAGAAAAAAAAGATCTACATGGCATATGAGGAGTTCTGTACCAATGCCGGTCTTGTCGATTTCGGGGAAATGCTCCTGAGAGTCTGCGAAATGATTGAAGGCAATGTGTTTGTCCGGAACAGATTCCACAGCCAGATCAGCGAGATTCTGGTGGACGAGTTTCAGGATTCCAATGATATTCAGATGCGTCTTATCAATGATCTGAAATCGGAAAACTGCCATATCACTGTAGTCGGTGATGACGACCAGTCCATTTACTCGTGGCGCGGGGCAAATCCCAACAATCTGCTCAATTTTGCCATGAAGCTTCCTATGGTCAAGATTGTGAAGCTTGAGCAGAACTACCGATCTACAACCCATATTCTCAATGTTGCCAACAGTCTTATTTCTCACTGTCAGAAAATCAGAAAGAACCTGTGGACCGACCGCGAAGGCGGGGAAAAGGTGGGACTTTACGCCGCTGTTGATGCCTTTGATGAAGCCGGATTCGTGGTGAACAGGATTGTTTCTCTTCATTTGCTGTATAAAATTCCGTACAGCGAGTTTGCAGTCCTGTACCGCAATAACTCTCTTTCTCTCAATATTGAAAATGCACTTCTGTCTGCAAACATTCCATACAGGATAGTTGCCGGTCACCGTTTCTATGATCGCGCGGAAATCAAGGATGCCATGGCGTATATCCGTCTCGTGGTAAATCCTGCCGATGACAGCGCCTTTGCCAGGATAGTGAATGTTCCGCCCCGGGGAATCGGTGACAAAACAATGTCCCAGCTGGTTGATATTGCAGAAAGCGGAGGTATCAGTCTAAGTGAATCTGCACTGAGAGCTGTAAATGAAAAGCTTGTCAGAGGCAGGGCTCTTAACGAGCTTAAAAATTTTCTGAACATTCTTGATGAACTGAGAGTTGCAGCTGACGGTAAACGTCTCAGTGAGTGCGTGGAGTGCATTCTGAAGGATTCTGGACTTATACAGTATTACCAGGAAAAGGAAAGAAAAGAGAAGGATGAGGGAAAAAGCAGGACCGCCAATCTGGAGGAACTCGTCAGCACCTGCGTCGAATATCCGTTTGATGACGGAATGACTCACAGCGGAATTGATGCTCTGTCGGTTTTTATGCAGGAGTTTACTCTGCAGACGGATCGGGAGACTGAAACAGATGATCAGAACAGCATCTCGGGAGACAAGGTTAATCTTCTCACAATTCATACTGCAAAGGGACTGGAGTTTGACACTGTTTTTCTGGTTGCCGCGGAAGACGGGATCCTGCCTTCATTCAGGGCTGTCTCGGGTGACAATAATCAGCAGGGTCACGCTGTTGAAGAGGAGCTCAGGCTTGCTTATGTGGCTGTCACCAGAGCCAAGGTACGGTGCTATATCTCGTTTGCAAAAAGCCGCATAATGTACGGACAGCCCTTCAATAATGTCAGAAGTCAGTTTATAGACTACATAGATAAATCTGATCTTGTATCCATAAGAAATGACGGAAGTCTGATGAAGGTGTTCAGAAGCAGAGCAGCCCAGCAGAAACCGGATTATCCGGCAAACAGTGAAAATCAGAATCCGGGAGGAAGTCCTTCGGTCTCAAAAATGAAGGTGGTTACTCTGGGTGACGGTCTGGTTGACAGCAATGAACTTGAATTTTCCGTCGGAGACAGGGTGCTCCATCAGAAGTTCGGCGAGGGAAAGATTCTGAATATCTCGAATGAATCATATACGAAAGTTACAGTGGAATTCATTAATGGAAGCACAAAGCAGCTGAGTCTTAAGTTTGCCGGTCTTAAAAAGCTGCCGGATGCTTAAGATCGTTTTGTTTCGAGCCGGCTGGATTTATAGGAAGCTGTCTGGCGCTACCGGTAAGCTTGGTGATTAAATCATGATGCGGATTGCTGATCCTCAATCCGCGGGGGATTTGTTTTTATGGGCAGAAGTGTGGTATGGATACTGATATGTGCTGTACTGTACATACTTATCCGAATGTTTACGTCCGGTATAACAATTGAGTCTGATGTTTACGGATATTATAAGGACGGCAGACTTAATCAGAGGGGGATTATCTCTCTGGTTCAGCAGATTAAGAGACTGATCCCTATCAAGACTGAAGACACCACGGTAGTCGGAGTTACCTACAACTATGAGGACGGTAATCCGCCAAAGGGACAGATTAATTACTACCACAGAATTGACGATGAAAAAGTAGAATTTTATCTGAGTCACCGTCAGTATGTTGTAAATCATATGGCTTCTGTTCAGTGCGCGAACAGTGAAGTTGTGGACATGCTAGGGAAACTGGAAAAGATTACTATATCTTTTTATCAGAAGGATCAGTTTCTTTTCGGCATGGAGCTTTCTCAGGCTTTATGCGCATCGGGAGAGGGGGCCGGGGAGTCCGGGGAACCTGAAAACAGTATAGATCCCGATGTGCCTGCTGATAACAGCTCCGTTACGGAAAATACCGAAGGAGCTGATCACGGGAATAATGATGTAAAAAACGTGAATGCCAGTTCAGATCCCGTTGTGCAAAAGCATATATCTATGCTTTCAAAAAATCTTCCTATAAAAACAAGCTTCGGACGCCTTGCAGCTGTTGAAGCTGAGGATGAACACTCAGTAAGATACATATTCGATGTGGATGACGGCAGTGTCGCCGCAATGGAAGGAAAACGCGGGCAGATAGTCAGAAGCTATTGTACAAATGCTCATTTAAAGAATGTTATTGACAGCACCGACCATATCAGTCTGGTGTTAAGAAACGGTGAAAAATCCTTCATTACATGGGTGGTAACCGGCAATGACTGCAGGTAGGTTATGAATAAAAGCGGCATGATCTGAGTGGCGGGCGGCGCTCATATGATCAGTACGGGACGGTATCTGTAAAACCGGATATTCTGTGATCCGGCGCCGCCTTCTGCAGCGGGAGTCTGCCGAAAATCCTGAATGCCTGCATGACGGGTGAAAGGATCTGTTATCAAACTTTATTTTCTTAATGTGCTTGATTTAACAGTATCTCCAACCTATAATACATGACATCAAAGTTCAATTCTTTTTGATCAATATTTCAATTCTTCGGCGCATGATGCTTTCAGCTGTTTAAAGTTGCCGCACCGGTGTGTCTGCTTGAAATTTTGTCTTTTGAAAAAATAAATCATACTATAAGATTTACAGATTACTACTAAATAATACACGTTGATTTTGTCATGATGCATTTATCAGATTTAAAAAATAAAAGCGTTGATGAACTTCAGACAATGGCCGCTGAAATGGGGCTTGAAGTTACAAGAGCTTACAAGAAAGATCTTATTTTTGCCATTTTAAAGGCACATGCGGATCAGGGCGAGGACATATACGGCAGCGGTGTCCTGGAAACCATGCAGGACGGCTACGGATTTCTCAGAAGTGCTGATACGTCGTATCTGTCGGGACCTGATGATATCTATGTTTCGCCGAATCAGATCCGAAAGCTTCATTTGAGGACAGGTGATACCATAGAGGGTAAAATCCGCAATCCTAAGTCGGACAGTGAAAAATATTTCGCCCTTCTTAAAGTTGATACCATTAACGGTGAACCCGAAAATCAAAATCGCAAAGTTCTGTTTGAAAATCTTACTCCTATCCATCCTGATCAAATGCTCAGACTTGAGCGCGGCAACGGCTCCCGTGAAGATATTACTGCACGCCTTCTCGACCTGGCCTCGCCAATAGGCAAGGGACAGCGCGGTTTGATTGTGGCTCCTCCAAAAGCAGGCAAGACAGTTCTGCTTCAGAATATAGCGCAGAGTATTTCGGCCAATAATCCGGAGTGTGTTCTTATTGTTCTTCTGATAGACGAACGTCCGGAGGAAGTTACGGAAATGTCACGCCTGGTTCAGGGCGAGGTGGTTGCTTCAACATTCGACGAACCGGCAAGCCGCCATGTCCAGGTGGCGGAAATGGTAATAGAGAAGGCCAAGCGTCTGGTTGAGCACAACAAGGATGTGGTAATCCTTCTTGACTCCATAACACGACTGGCAAGAGCCTACAATACCGTCACCCCGCCTTCCGGTAAGGTCCTTTCCGGCGGTGTGGATGCGAATGCTCTGCATAAGCCGAAGAAATTCTTCGGAGCTGCGCGCAATATAGAAAACGGCGGTTCACTGACAATTATTGCAACAGCCCTGATTGATACCGGTTCCAAGATGGATGAGGTTATCTTTGAAGAATTCAAGGGTACAGGCAACATGGAAGTCAGAATGTCACGCCGTGTGGCGGAAAAGAGAGTGTTCCCAGCCATTGACATCACCAAGTCCGGCACTCGACATGACGAGATGCTTCTTCGTCCTGACGAACTGCGCAATATCTGGATCCTTCGCAAGTATATTCATGACATGGATGAAATAGAGGCTACGGAGATGGTGATTGGAAATATCGCCAAGACCAAGACCAATGAAGAGTTTTTTGATCTTATGAAGGGCGGCACCTCCAGTCAGGGAAAGGGCGGAGCATCTAAATAAAACATCTTTCGAATGTTTCGCAGACACAGATCCTGTATTTGAGATCTGTGTCTTTTTTCATTAATCTCCTTCTGAAGTATGGGCGGTTATGCAAAAGTAGTATAATTGCTGCAGTATGTTTTTTTTATTGGAATTTTTATGTATCAGATTTTGCTAATGTGCGGCGGTGACGGATCCGAGCACGATATTTCGCTTACAAGTGCCGATTTTATAGAAAAGAAGCTCAGGGAAACCGCTGAATTTAATGTTATCCGCATTACCCTCCACAAGGATTACTGGGAGACGGCTGACGGCGGCAGATGCTTCCTTAACAATCTCCGTGAACTGGTATCTGGTCAGAATAAAATCGCTGATATTGATTACGTTGTTCCATGCATTCACGGTTTCCCTGGCGAGACCGGTGATATTCAGTCCTATCTGGAGCTTATCGGACTTCCTTATCTGGGCTGCCCTTCAGAGGGATCCAAACTCTGTTTCAACAAGGTTTCCACCAAGCTCTGGCTTTCAAGTCTTGATATCCCAAACACTCCTTATGTTTTCCTTTCCGAGAACACTCAGGCTGCCCACGCCCAGGCTTTTCAGGCTATGCGCAAATGGGAAAAGGTGTTTGTAAAGGCGGCAAGCCAGGGATCATCCGTTGGCTGCTACAAGGTAGAGGAGCTCAGCAAACTGTCTGAAGCAATCAATGACGCTTTCAATTATTCGCAGCAGGTGCTGGTGGAAAAGGCGGAGCAGCCTAGAGAACTGGAGGTTGCCGTCTATGAGTATGACGGTAAACTTATAGCCACCAATCCTGGTGAAATTCTTACAAATACGGAGAGTTTCTACTCCTTTGAGGAGAAGTACAGCGCGTCAAGCAAGTCATCTACTGTAGTTGAGGCCTCAAACCTGACTGCGGAGCAGAGAGAGCAGATTAAAAATTATGCCCTTAAGGCCTTTTCTCATCTTAAACTCAAGGATCTGTCCCGCATTGATTTCTTCCTTACGAGTGACGGCAGGATCCTTCTGAATGAAATCAATACGTTCCCGGGCATGACACCGATTTCAATGTTCCCTAAGATGCTGGAAAACCACGGCGAAAACATGCGTGATTTTCTTAAGGATCGCATAATGCTTGCACTTGGCGAAAAGCAGAAATGATATCGCAGAGTGATTGATGAACTCTAATCACTCATTTGTGCAAAATATTGTACTGCATTAAGTTTTTCAGCATTCAAGGCTCTGATATTTTGATTTTTAAAAATCTTTTTGATATCTTGACCTTGGAATTACTGGTATCGGAGATTTCATGAAATTAAAGGATATACTGGAGATAAGCCGGCATTTTTACGAGCAGAAGCCGGATGAGGCAATGCACTTTGCCAATGATGTAGCCGATTTTCTTCTGGAAAATAAAAATAATCCTGAAGTAATCAATCCTGCTTTCAAGAAATTGGTTGACCCTCTTCATAATCTGTGGGCGACAAATGCACTGCCGGAGATAGTCAACGGCAGAATCTTCCTGTCCGAGGCTTTTATTAATTCATTTATCGGAACCCAGATAGCCGGCAATGAGTCCGTTAAATCCGTGGATATCAACTGCTACGGAAGCGGTACCATTGACTGCCTGATCTCTCATTCGGTGGGACGATTTCTTGTTCATGCCGAACTTGTAGAGTGCGTTCATGATCCGAAGAGATCAAATATTGTATTCAGTATCAGTGATAAAAAGGTTATGAGCAGCGAGGGTCTGGTGCAGAAGCTTCTGGTATCTGCAATTATGCCGGTGTTCAACACCTTCCTGAGCAAAACTCTTAATCAGACTCTGCGAAACGGTCTTAAGCTGATTTACGGATCTGATGTTTTGACTATCGATTTTGCAGACATGCTGAAAAATTCCGCCCTTGGTAAGTACACTGTTGATGATCGTTCAGCTGTTTATCTGGTTTCAATACAGAAAGCCACTGTGGTAGACGGCGGAATAGAACTGAGCTTGAAGTACAATGTTCCGGATTAATAGAATAACAATACTTGCAGCGGTAATGTCGATGCTGCTTTCAGGATGTGTGGTTGAGCAGCGATCTGAAAGGTTCGGTGCTCCTACCGCGGATCCAGGATCATCAGTTTCTGAATCCCGCGGGGAATATCGCGGGGAGTTTGCAACTCTTGGCAGTGCTCAGACTGAAATAATTGTTGCATCCATAAAGTCAGGTGACAGTGAGACCATAAATACGGTTCTCAAGCATCCGAATGATTTTACTCCTCCCGTGCTTTTTGCCCTGGCGGATCAGATTATGAATATGAATGAGCCGGTGGCGGCTATGTTCTGGTACTATACGGCACAGCTCAGAGCACGCTCTGATGCAAACAAGTCTCTTGATCCTACTGTTAGAGCCGGTCTTACCACTATGAACAGCTTCTATGGTCATACCATTGGAAAATATGCAGCAACCCATATTCCTGAACTTAAATTGGCCATGTCAAAGGTTATGGAGTACGACACCATAGCTGTGCGCAGTTATGATCCGCGCTGGGTTGCGGTTTTAGGACGCGACGCTCTTACCGAGGAGCGCATAGCCTTTGCTCCGAAGGAATCCTTTGATACTATAAACGAAGAGACAAGAAAGGGATTTTATAAAGGCTATCTTAACGCCCTGCGCTCGACCGGTGATGATGCCGGCGTCCCTGCTGAACTTCCGTAATGTATTTTTCCTTCCGCGCCCGGCGCTGTGCGGGAGGAATATGTCTTTTTCCTGTATTTGAATCCTGATTTAATGCAATTCTTCTGTATGGATCTGTTCTTTTTTTGCTGTCCCGGTATGGGCCGCAGGGAGCGGACCGGAAAGAAGTGATGCTGCTCTGTATCGGATTTTGAACTGATCTGATATTCATTTGAAAACAGCTGGAATTTTGTATGCCTGTTTTTCTGCAGGCGGTTTGCTCTTAGTATTCTCTTTTTTTTGTATTGAGTTAGATATTGCTAATCAGTGATGTTATCATATGCTAACTGATAGATATGTCTGTCGGAGGCACTGAATTACAGTTTGCAACTGGCAGGCATGATAAATGTTAGAGGCTGACATGATGAGTAGATCTGTTAAGAATGGAAAGGACAGAATAGGTATTGTAAGAATAGTTGGGAGAACAGGCGGAAATCATGCCGGGTACGCAGCGGGCAGGACTTTAAAGGGAACTCAACTTTTACGGGACAGTACGTATTCCCGGCGTCAGACTGAAAATTCTCTGTCCGGAGAAGGTAAAAGCGAAAGTCGTCAGATGCTGTTTCTGCTGCGGGAACTTGACTGTCCTCATTGTTCAGAACTTATTGCCTCCGATCTGCGCGGACTTGAGTATATTGAGGATGTTTCCTATAACATTCTAACCAGAACTTTGACACTTAAGTCGAGAACCGGTTGTATCATGCCGGAGGATCTGCTGAGAACGGTCACAAAGGTCGTTAAAAAACACGAGCCAGACGTGCTGGTGGAGCCTGTGATCAGTGATCATGAAAGTATCAGTTCCGGGACTTTGGACGGTAAAGCGGCTCACGGTTCAGATTTAAAAGGAAGACTAGCGGCTTCAGTGATCCTGTTTGCCTCCGGTTTGCTTTTTTTTTATGCTTTCCCTGGGAGTGAAATATCACAAATTATCTCCCGTGTTCTGCTTCTGGCGGCATACCTTCTTTCAGGTTTTGATGTTTTAAGGGATGCCTTCAGAAAAATCCGTGTAAGTTTTTTCAGCGAGCAGATGCTTATGACTATCGCTTCCCTTGGCGCCTGGGCTCTTGATGAATGCCCGGAGGCTGCGGCGATAATGATTTTCTACCAGATAGGCGAATATTTTCAGAGAAAAGCTGTAAATCGTTCAAGAGCATCCATCAAGACACTGCTTGATATCTGTCCGGATACAGCCAATCTTGAAACAGAGGATGGTATAAAAAAGGTTCGGGCTTCGCTAATCAATGTTGGTGACAGGGTTGTAGTAAGACCGGGGGAGAAAATCCCCTGCGACGGCATAGTGACGGCAGGTTATTCTGATCTTGATACATCTAATCTCACTGGCGAATCAGTTCCTCGTTTTGCATCTGTGGGTGATGAGGTTTATTCAGGATACATTTCTAAGAGCGGTATCATTACGATAGAGGTGAGAAAGACCGCATCTGATTCGGCAGCTGCGGATATTGTCAGAATGGTTGAAACCGCGTGGGAAAAAAAATCAAAAACCGAGAATTTCATTTCCGTGTTTGCCAGATATTATACTCCTGCAGTAGTTGCCCTTGCCGCCGTAACTGCATTGATTCCGCCGCTTTTTTTTGCGTGTGACTGGTCTGTATGGATTGAAAGATCACTAATATTTTTGGTGGTTTCATGTCCATGTGCTCTGGTTATTTCTGTTCCTTTAACTTATTTCAGCGGTATAGGACTGGCATCAAGGCACGGCATCATGGTTAAGGGGAGCTGCTATCTTGATGTTATGGCCAGACTGGGCACCGTGTTTTTTGACAAAACAGGAACTCTTACCCAGGGTGCCTTTAAATTAAGCAGAATTATTTGTAACGGGCGTATGAGCGAGGAGCATATTCTTCAGCTGGCCTGCTCTGCCGAGCAGAGTTCGGTGCATCCTGTAGCACAGTCGATACTGAAGGAGGCGGAAAACAGGGGAATAGCAGTTCTTCCGGTAGATGATTTTGCCGAAGAGGCTGGTATGGGCATAAGAGCGGTGATTGACGGTAGAAAGATCCTTGTGGGTAACAGCAGACTGTTTGCTGTTGAACGTATCGATGTTCCGCGGATATCAGAGACAGGAACGGTTGTCCATGTCGCCGAATCCGGAAAATACTGCGGAAGTCTGCTGGTGTCGGATGAGATCAAACCGGACAGCTTTGGTGCGATCAAAAAGCTCAAGAGCATGGGACTCAGTTGTATTATGCTTACGGGTGATAATGATACTGTCGCTTATGACGTTGCCGGAAAACTTGGTATGTCAGGCTGTCACGCCTCTCTTTTTCCGGATAGCAAGGTGACAGTCATTGAAGAGAAACTGAGGGCGAGCAGCGGTCATCACGCTGCAGTGGCCTTTGTCGGCGACGGCATAAATGATGCCCCGGCTCTGGCTGTTGCCGATGTGGGAATATCAATGGGAGCCATGGGATCTGATGCCGCCATAGAGGCCGCGGATGCGGTAATAATGAGCGATGAACCGGCAAAACTTGTCACAGGCATCAGAATAGCCAGGAGAACACGTGCAACGGCAGTGCAGAATATTGTTCTTGCTCTTTCAGTTAAGTTTCTGCTGATGATTACAGGTACCCTGGGACTTGTGAGTATGTGGTTCGCTGTGTTCGGAGATGTGGGGATAATGATTATTGCGGTGCTTAATGCCATGAGAATACTGTTTGATCGCGGAATTGCGGACGGTTCTTTGCAAAAAATCGGTCCTTCCATCCGGTAGAAACCGGGAGGCTCCCGCGGCGGTGTTATACTGCCGAAGAGAGAAAGCCCTGTCAACTTCTCATCACCTGAAGGACGTGTATTATCATGCCGTAAAACCTCGTCCTTTAGGGTTTGTTGGAATACCACACACAGACGGCGAAGTTCAATTTGAAGTGATGCATTATCCTGTTCTCCCTGTTGCTTTAGGACTTTCTTTTTTATACTGCGTTTCTTATAAAAAAAGTTAGACACTGCTAACTTGAGGTGTTATCATATGCTAACTTTAAAAAAAGAGTGATCTGGATCGCTTGTTTATGCTGTTGTCAGAGTGGATTTGATACTGTATTAGGACAAATAGGCATTTTGCCGGATCTTCTTTTTCATCCGGTAATTACAACCCGGCAGATATATCTGCCGATAGTGGAATTTTTGGGAAATTTAATAATGCTTCTTAAAGAAATCAAGATAGGACAGCAGAGCAGAATTGTCAGATTGCTTTCTGATGACACCTACTGCCGCAGACTGTGTGAAATGGGATTTCTTCCCGGAACACCTTTTGTCATAAAGCACCGTGCTCCGTTTGGATATCCTATATCTATTGAAATTAGAGGATATGAGGTTATTATCGGTGCCCATGATGCCTCGATTATTGAAGTGGAGGATGTAAGATGAAGTGTTGCAAGTCAGAATATACAGAGGACAAGATAAAAGGAAGTCTTGCACCCCGTCATGCCAACAAGAGTGCCGATGCCAGACATGTTATGCTTGCAGGCAATCCAAACTGTGGTAAAAGCACCATTTTTAACCGTTTATGCAATATGCACGTTCGTACCGGAAATTATCCCGGTGTTACGGTTACACGCCATGTCGGTGATCTGACCTCCGATATCCAGATTATAGATCTTCCAGGAACGTATTCCCTGAGCAGCGCCACGACTGACGAACAGGTTGCAAGTGAGGAGCTTCTTGATAATGATGCCGAGTTCATTATCAATATTGTTGACGGTACCGCACTTGAGCGCAGTCTTTATCTTACCTTGGAAATGCTGATGCTGGGTATTCCGATGATCCTGGTGATAAATATGTGGGACGAAGTTAAAAAATCACACATCAGTATTGATATAAAGAAACTGTCTGAGAAACTGGGGATTGATGTTATACCGGTCAGCGCAGCTACCGGAGAGGGCATGAATGAACTTAAAAACAGGATCCTTTCTCACAACTGGCGTGTGATTGAGCCAAGATATATAGGATCAGACAGAATTTACAGAGCGCTTGAGAGCATAGCAGGCACTGCGCCGAAGGTTTATCAGTCTCATGCCGTATTTCATGCAAAGAGCGCTTTGCAGGGTGACTGGTATCCGGAGGCTCTAAGGGAGATGCCTGAGTGGACAGATGCGGTGGATAAGGCCAGGAAGGAGCTGACAGCTGACGGAAAGAGTATATATCAGGTTATCGCAGCTGACAGATACGAGTATATTGACAGTCTTCTTGGGGATTGCATGAGCACATCTGAACACAGTGACTCCGGCTCATCCCTTACTGATATAGTGGACAGCATTGTTCTTAACCGCTACGCCGCGTTTCCTGTATTTCTCCTTATTATGTTTGCGGTTTATTACATATCGGTAACATGGCTTGGAGGAGAGGCTACAGACTGGGTGAATGACAATCTTTTCGGTGACACTCTTATTCCGTTTGTTCGCGACGGTCTGCTTGATATAGGTGCGGCCGGCTGGCTTTCAGCTCTGGCTGCAGACGGTATTGTCGGCGGTGTGGGAGCAGTACTGGGATTCGTGCCTCAGATGGTGATCCTCTTTGCTCTGCTTTCCGTGCTCGAGGAGTGCGGATATATGACAAGAGCATCCTTTATTCTGGATCGCTTCTTTAACATGCTTGGTCTGAGCGGCAGAGCTTTTATTCCTTATCTTATTGGTTCGGGCTGCGGCGTGCCGGCTCTTATGACGGCAAGAACGCTGGGTTCTGAAAGTGAAAGAAGAGTTACCCTTATGACCACCACCATGATCCCTTGCGGTGCAAAACTGCCAATTATTGTGGTTTTTGCCGGAGCAGTGTTTTCAGATATTCCTTTCTTTGCACCTCTGATGTATCTGGCAGGCGTGTTTATGATAGTTATTTCTGCTCTGATCTTGAAAAAGTTTCAGGCATTCAGACCGTCATCGTCTCCTATGATGCTCGAATTGCCTGGTTATCATCTTCCTTCACTTCGTGTTGTACTGCTTTCCATCTGGCACCGTACAAAAGGATATGTGATTAAGGCTGGTACAATTATTTTCCCTTGTGTGACAGTTTTATGGCTTGTTTCTCATGTGGGATATATCCAGGACGAGCATCGTTTCAGAATGCTTGAGGATGAAGAGACGGAGCTGAGTCTGGTGGCTTCAGCGGTCAAACCTGTTTCTGTTGTATTCGAGCCTGCCGGGTTTAACGACTACCGGGCATCTGTTGCTGTCATTACGGGACTTCTTGCAAAGGAATCAATCGTGAGCACAATGGCGGTGTTTACAAAGTCTGAAAATCCTGATGATATGGATGAGGATGCATCGGAAGAGGATGTTGAAAACGCTACCAATTCATTTTACGAGGCTATCCGCAATAATATGTTTATGATTGATAAGCGCGGTACCGCCGGTGTTATTGCCGCTCTGGCCTTTGTGGTGTTTAATCTGTTCACTATTCCGTGCGTTGCCGCTGTAGGTGTTCTCAGAAAGGAAATAGGCGGAGGCAGACTCTTCTGGGGTGCTATCCTCTATCAGCTTATATTCAGCTACAGTGCCGCGGTGGTTGTGTACAGACTCGGTCTGCTTATTACCGGAACCGGCAGTTTCGGGTTCTGGACAGCTTTTTCCTTTGTCTATTTGCTTGTGATTTTCTACATAATCTTTATAAGGAAGATTCCTGCAGAGAACAGGGTAGAGGAGGAGAGGATCCCTTTTACCGCTGTCAGATGATTTCACAGTGATAGGCTGATTTAAAACCCGCAAACCTTTGCCTGCGGGTTTATGATCAGTTGTTCATGTGAAATTTACTGAAAAGATACGGACGGCGGCATTTTCTATAAAAAATGGCGCCTAATCAAAAATCGACGCAGATCAAAAAAAACTGTTTTTTGATCTTACTTTCGTCTATAATACTTTGGTTATTTTTTCAGCCCGTTTTGAGCGGGGATTGAACAAAGGGATTGGAGTGGATAATGGCTCGTATAACAGTTGAAGATGCTGTACAGAAGGTTGGTAATCGTTTTGATCTTGTTTTGCTTGCTGCCCGTCGTGCTAGACAGATTGCTATCGGCGGCAAGAAACCGCTTGTTGACGAGGAAAATGATAAACCTACGGTTATAGCTCTTAGAGAAATTGAAGAGGATCTGATTTCAAAGGAAACTCTGGACAGACTCGATCAGCAGACTCAGGATTTGTCGGAGCCTATTTCCGGACTTGATGATAATCTTTCATCTTCAGGTGAAAACGATCCGCTGGGAAATGATTTCCTGAATGAAATGTCCCTGAAGGATTTTTCAATGAAGATTGCAGATGACGACGATCTTGATTTCGGCGGTAAAGAGAAGAGTGATGAACTGTCTGATCAGGATGACGACGAGGAAGAAGAAGAAGAGTAGTTTTTATAGATCTGTGCGTAAAACTCACTTCCTTTTAGCGGCGGACTGAAGCAGGCAATAAACTGGCTTAGCGCAGAAGCCCGGTATGTAATATAACACTGTGTTATAGCAGAGACGGGGCTGATGAGGCTTGAGAGTAGGATGGTCTGATCAGGTGTAAAGTTTAATATCCGTTTTCTTAAACAGAATTGCACGTTTTACGGCAACTTCGCTGCTTCCTAGTGATGATGACTTCTTTTTTGACTCTGCACGGCGGGATCTGATCCCGCTTTTTTATTTATGCTGGCTGCTGTTTTTATCAGAACTGCAAACACTGCATTACGGAAAAACTGCTGAAAAATAAATGAACGGGGCGAGCCGGACAAGGGTGCTGTTTTTTTTGGGATAACAATCCAGACAGAGAGGGCTGAACCTTCCTGTCTGGATCAATGACAGATCCCGTTTACTTCTGCCGTGTTCAGTCTATCTGTTTTTGTCGATAAATTTGATAAGTTCGTTCTTGGAAATCAATCCTACACTCTTGTCCACGGCCTGACCGTTTTTGAATATAACAAGAAGAGGGATGCTTGTTACATGAAGTTTCTGCGGAATTTCAGAATTTTCATCGACATTAAGCTTGCCGATAACAACCCCTTCTATTTCCGGCGCAGCTTCCTTGATTATTCCGCCAAGAGATCTGCATGGACCGCACCACGGCGCCCATAAATCAACAAGCACAGGCACCTTTGATTTAACCACCTTTTCTTCAAAGTCTTCATCTCTTATCTCAATAATCTCTGCCATTTCTAGCTCCTTTTCATGTTTGTTAACAATTACCTGCGGGATCCTTCAGCAAGCAAGATCTCAGCGGTGTTTTCATTCTACATGATAATCGAGGTATTGTGAATTGCCGCATCTATCCCTCTATGACTTCTCACTTTTCTTTTGATCTCATGTATGGAACTGTATGAATTGTATTATAATCACTGTTAACTGGAGTTTTTTTTATGTCTGAAAATTTGCTGACAAACTGTACCTTTGCCGATACCGGGCTGAACGGAAAACTGGTATCGGTTCTGGAAGGTCTCGGTTTTACCCGATGTTCTAAAATACAGTCGGAAGTGATCCCTCATCTTGTCTCTCACCACGATGTGCAGGGACAGTCCCAGACCGGGACCGGGAAGACGCTGGCTTTTCTGTCCGGTATATTTCATCACCTCATTATAGATCGCGAGGAGGACAGACTGGGGCAGTGGAATTATACCAAGGCTCTTGTCATAGCACCTACCAGGGAGCTGGCAAATCAGATCTATTCAGACGCGGCAGCTATAAACAGGTATCTTGGTTTCAAACTCGGCATCGTTTTCGGGGGAGAGGATCCGGAAATCCAGGCCAGGCGTCTCTCCGGTGGCAATGACATTCTTATAGCAACCCCCGGCAGGGTTATTGATTTTTACCGCAGTCATGTGGTTCATTTCAGCAAAATCAGATATGTTGTTCTTGATGAAGCCGACAGAATGTTTGATTTGGGCTTTATCAGGGATATCCGTTTCATTTTCAGACATCTCCCGAGACCTGATCGTCGTCTGAGCATGATGTTTTCTGCAACAATGTCATACCGCGTTCAGGAACTTGCCTATGATTTCATGAATGAGCCGGTGAGCATCAATGCATCCGTACCTGAACATGTGACGGCTGATACTGTCAGCGAGGAGATTTTCTTTCCTTCTCTTGTAGACAAAATCCCGCTCCTGCTGTCGCTGATAGAGGAGGAGTGGCCGGACAAGGCCATCATCTTCGTCAACACGAGGAACGGTGCAGAGGTTCTTTTTGCATATCTTGAGGCGGATGATTTAAGAGCCGGTCTGCTGATAGGATCAATGCCGCAGAGCAAGCGCAACAGGACCGTAAAGATGTTTATCGACGGAGAGCTGGATTTTCTGGTGGCTACGGATGTGGCATCGAGAGGTCTTCATTTTCCGGAGGTTTCCCATGTTTTTAATTATGATCTGCCCGAGGATCCGGAAGATTATGTTCATCGCATAGGCCGGACAGGCAGAGCTGGACATACAGGAAAAGCAATATCCTTTGCCTGCGAGCGGTATATCTGCAATCTGGAAAAAATAGAGGAGTACATCAGTCACAAAATTCCTGTTTCTGAATATAATCCTGTCAGTTTACTCAGAGATATTACCGCGGTTGAGGAGATAGTTCATTATCAGACTCCCCGGGATAAAGCCCAGGGCCGCCGTTCATCTCCACCAAAGCACAGCAGGTACCGCCATGGCAGAAGATAGCTCCTATCAGTCACCGCTGTTTGCATCAATAGATTTGGGATCCAACAGTTTTCATATGCTTGTTGTGCGCCAGGTTCATGGTGCCATACGTGTCGTATCAAAGGTTAAACGCAAGATAAGACTTGCCTCCGGTCTTGATGCCGGCAACAATCTCAGCCGCGAGGCTATGGAGAGGGGATGGGACTGTCTGCGTCTTTTTTCAGAGCAGCTTCAGGATATTCCATCGGAGAATATCAGAATTGTAGGAACAGCCACACTGAGGATCGCCAATAATTCATCGACCTTTGTGCGAATTGCCGAAGAGATACTCGGTCACAAGGTGGAGGTTATCTCCGGTCTTGAAGAGGCGCAGACAATCTACCAGGGAGTCTCCTGGACATCATCCGGTTATGGAAACAGACTGGTTATAGACATCGGCGGCGCCAGCACCGAGGTGATCCTGGGCGAGGGCGTGGATGTCAAGGTGATGAACAGCATGCCTTTGGGATGTGTTACCTGGCTTAATCGTTTTTTCAAGGATGAGATCCTTGATGAAGAGTCGTTTTCCGAGGCCACGGCGGAGGCTGCAAGAATTTTTTCCTCCATTGCCGAGGAGTATATTTCATTAGGCTGGGGGATCTGCGTCGGTGCGTCCGGCACGGTACAGGCTCTGCAGGAGATTATTATCGCCCAGGGTAAATCAGAAACCGTAACTCTGGAAAAGCTGTATGAGCTTCGCGCCAAGGCCATAGAAAGCGGTTCCCTGGACAATCTCAAAATTTCCGGTCTGGAAATTGACAGACTTGCGGTGTTTCCTTCGGGACTTGCTATTCTGATAGCCCTGTTCGAGGTCTTTAAAATCAAGGAGCTTGTTATGGCCGGCGGGGCTCTGAGAGAGGGCCTTGTCTACAGTATGATTGCTGCAAGCAATCACCTGACCGGCGGAGTGTTCGGAGATGCGCAGCTCAGAACTGTCAACAGCATGATTTCAAGATATCAGCTTGATCCCGAGCAGGGCAGAAGAGTTGAGGCTGTATGCATGAAGATTTATGAGCAGCTTCAGATCCCGTGGCAGCTGGATGATCAGTACGGACGCATGATTTTAAGCCGTGCCGCGGTGCTTTACGAACTGGGACTGTGCATTGAGTACAAGAAGGCGCCCCAGCATGCGGCGTACATTGTTGAAAATATTGATATGCCGGGCTTTACTCTCGCTCAGAAGCTGCTCCTTTCGGCTCTGCTTTACAATCAGCGTGATGAATTCAAACTCGAGTCCCTCAGACGCCAGCACGCCGTTCCGTTTGATACAGCCTGCTGTCTTGTCAGAATTCTTCGCTTTGCCATTATCATGTGCATCCGCCGGACCGAGGGTACGATCCCGAAGTTCCGGTTCAGTGTTCACGACAGCGTGCTCCGTCTGACTCTTCCTGAGGGCTGGCTGAGCAGTCATTATCTCAGAGGTGCCGAACTGGAAAATGAAGTTAAAACCCAGAGCGATTTCGGATGGCCGACAGAAATTGTGGAGCGCAAGTCGTACGATTCAAGGACCGAGCTCCTTCTCGGCAGCAGAAGTCTCTCGGCTGATGACACCAGGGGACTGCAGGCGCCGGACAGCTGATGCGCACTGCCAGTTATCCTGTTTCCCCTTCATGTGTTTTCATGTCAGATCTGCAAGCAGAGATGCATATCTGACCTTCTGGAGTTCAAGTCTGCTCTGTTCTGCAATGACAACGGAGCGCAACTGATCATATGCTTCGTCAAGAACGTCGTTGACAATGACGTAGTCGTATTCATCATAGTGAATGATTTCACTGCGGGCCTTTTCCATTCTGCTCCTGATGACTTCGGCACTGTCCTGGCCGCGTTTTTCCAGTCTTTCCTTCAGTACCGCAATGCTCGGCGGAAGTATGAATACCGTCCTTACCGTAGGAAACTGCTTTTTGATCTGTCTGGCACCCTGCCAGTCGATATCAAGAAAGACATCTGTTCCTGCTCTGAGACTGTCCTCCACGGTTTTGCGGGATGTACCGTAATAGTTGTCGAACACTTTCGCCCATTCAAGAAATTCATTCCCTTCAATCATCTTCTGGAATGTCGGTATATCCGTGAAATGGTATTCCACACCGTCGGTTTCACCCGGTCTCATGCCGCGGGTTGTATGAGAGACTGAAAACTTCATGGGATGCACCGCGCCGAGATCCCTGAAGAGCCGGTTTACCAGAGTTGATTTGCCGGCACCGCTCGGCGAGGAGATAATAAACAGGTTTGCTGAAAAATTCATGTTGCTTGCTACTCTATGTTCTGTATCTGTTCTCTCATCTGTTCAATGAGAACCTTCAGTTCCACGGCAGATGCCGTTATTTCTGTATTTATTGATTTTGACGCTATGGTGTTTGATTCGCGGTTGAATTCCTGCATCATGAAATCAAGTTTTCGTCCGCAGGCTCCGCCTTTGCGGATGATGCTGTGCACCTCCTCCACATGGGTTGAAAGGCGATCAATCTCCTCGGCTATGTCAAGCCGCTGGGCGATAATGATGAATTCCTGCTCGATGCGATCCGGATCAAGCGAACCTTTGAAATTTTCAAGGGCCTTTTCAAGTTTTTCCCGCTGCCATTTAAGTACATCAGGCATGTTCTCCCTGATTTTGTTTACTTCGCTCTTCACTGCTTCAAGCTTGTCAAGAAGCACTTTTTCCAGCTTTTCCCCCTCTCTGATGCGGGACGTCTTCAGCTGCTCCAGGGCCGTGTCGTAGGAGCTGACGGCATCCTGCGACAGTTCGCTGATATCGGAGGAGCTGTCCATGATGCCCGGCATCTGCAGTACTGCCATGGGATCGATATGAGTATCACAGAATCCTGTGATTTCCTCAGTCATGCTTATAATTTTCGAGGCGCAGCCTATGATGCTTCGGGCAAGATCCTCGTTGATCGATATACCGTCCTGGTCGATTACCGGTTTGAACTGAAGAGAAATATCAAGCTTGCCACGCTCAAGTTTAAGTCTTGACGCCTCCCTTATTCTTGATTCAATGCTTTTAAAGGATTCGGGGAGCCTGATGTTATATTCCAGAAATCTGTGGTTGACTGATTTTACTTCCCATATGAAAGTGCCGCTTTTAGTCTTGTATTCGACACTGGCATAGCCGGTCATGCTGCTGATCATTGTACCTCCTGTTATGCGGATATCAGAATGAGGAATCTATTTTTGATATAATACATCATATCAGATGTTTTTAATTATTTTTGCCTATGAAAGATTACAAAAAAGAATTTATAGAGTTCGCACTTTCCCGCAACGTGCTGAGATTTGGAAACTTCACTTTGAAATCAGGACGTCAGAGTCCGTATTTTTTTAATGCCGGTCTTTTTAACACCGGATCGGATTTGGCAAAACTGGGCAGATATTATGCCGTGGCTCTTGCTGACAGCGGCATTGATTTTGACGTTGTGTTCGGACCTGCATACAAAGGGATACCTATAGCGTCGGCAACAGTGATCCAGCTTGCTGAACTGCACGGCCGTGATGTTCCGTGGGTGTGCAACCGCAAGGAGGCAAAGGATCACGGCGAGGGGGGAAATCTGATCGGCAGCGAACTTAAAGGTCGTGTCATGCTGGTGGATGATGTTATCACAGCCGGAACCGCAATCCGCGAGTCCATGGCCCTGATTGAAAAGGCCGGTGCTGTTCTTGCCGGTGTGCTGATTTCTCTTGATCGTCAGGAAAAGGGCAGGGGGGAACTTTCAGCAATCCAGGAGATTGAAAGAGACTACGGCACCAGGGTCGTATCGATTATTACTCTGTCTGATCTGATTTCCTATCTTAAGAACAGTTCGGAGCTGAGTGAGCATCTTGCAGCGGTGGAGAACTATCGAAGCCGTTACGGAGTGAGTTGAATCGGATTTTAGGAAGGGAGAATCTATGTCAAGACGATTACTGATTACCGGACTGCACGGAACTATTGCTCCGGCTGTTGCCGATCTTGCCGAAAAACAGGGATATGATGTTATTCCGTGGCCCAGACACGTGGTCCCTCCGGATGATTTCTATGAGTCAAACCTGTTTCTTTCCCGAATGGATCTGTGCGGCATAGTTCATCTGGCATACGGATCCGAGAACTGGGCGCGGCTCCTTTCCCATTTTGCAAAACAGAATGATATTCCCATGGTGTTTTCCAGCACTGCCATGGTGTTCAGCAACAGACGCAACGGGCCGTACATGACTGATGACGTGACTGACAGCAATGAATCATACGGTCAGTACAAGATTCGCTGCGAGGAGGCGGTAAGAGGCGCAAATATGAAATCCTGTGTTCTCAGACTGGGCTGGCAGATTAATGAGAACGGTCTGGGCAACAATATGGTTCATCACTTTGACGAGGAGCAGAAGAAGAACGGTCATATCTCATGCTCTGAACTGTGGATCCCGGCGTGCAGCTATACCGAAGATACGGCTTCGGTTATTATGAAGTGCCTGGGTGAACGCTGGTACGGACTGTTTCATGTGGACAGCAATGTTGATGACGGCTACAGCTATGCAAAGATAGCTCGTCTGCTTAAGAAGAAACTTCATCGTGACTGGAATATCGAGATCTGCAACGACTATGTTCATGATCAGCGCCTGAAGGACAGATATCTTCCCGTGCCCGCACTTTCCCGGCATCTTGTTGATCTCGGCTGAGTCTGTGAGTCAGGCCGTTTTTTATTTGTTTAATCAGAAGTGCTTATCCCCCGGGAATGATCCGGGGTTTTGTTTTTGTTTTTTTAAGTAGAGTTCTGGGGCTGTTTCCATGGAGATTTTAAAGGGTAAAAAGATACTTCTCGGAATTACCGGGGGAATTGCGGCATACAAGTGCTGCGAACTTGTAAGACTGTGGCAGAAGGCCGGGGCGGAGGTCATGACGGTTATGACACCGGCTGCGACTAATTTTATCACTCCGCTTACCATGGCGTCGCTTACAGCAAGAGAGGTGCTGACTGACACTTTTTCTTCATCCAATGTCAGTATTGATCATATCCGGGCGGCCAGGTGGGCGGATCTGGTGGTGATTGCTCCTGCAACGGCAAACACCATCGCAAAAATCTCCAAGGGGATTGCAGACAATCTTCTCACCTGCACAGTGCTTGCATCATCAGCTCCTGTAGTCGTGGCACCGGCGATGAACTGTGTTATGTATGAAAATCCGGCGACACAGGAGAATATCAGTATTTTGAAAAGCAGGGGTATTACTCTTATCGGACCGGATGCAGGGTATCAGGCCTGCGGAGATACAGGCAGGGGACGTATGAGTGAGCCGTCCGAAATTTTCAGACGGACAGCTTCAATGCTTATTGCAGCCGGACAGACGCGCCGCATGGTGATAACTGCGGGACCTACCGAGGAGCCGATAGATCCGGTCCGCTGTCTGACCAACCGCAGTTCCGGGAAAATGGGTTATGCTCTGGCTCAGGCCGCGGCTGCGGGAGGATGGAAGGTAAAGCTGATTTCCGGACCTGTTTCCATTGATGAACCGGTAGGCGTTGAAACTGTCCGGGTAAGAACAGCCGGTGAAATGCTTGAGTGTGCGTGGAGGGAGGCTAAAGAGGCGAGATGTTTTATCGGATGTGCGGCGGTTGCTGATTTTAAACCTTTGAGCGTATCTGAAAACAAGATCAAAAAAACCGCAAATGACGGCTTCAAACTCTCTCTGACCCAGAATCCGGATATTATCAAAACAGTTGCCGCACTGGACGGACTTTTCACCGTCGGTTTCGCCGCCGAGACCAATGATCTGCTTGTCTATGCACGCCATAAGCTTGAAACCAAAAAGCTGGATATGATTGTAGCCAATGATGTCTCCTCCGCCCAGACCGGATTCAACAGTGACGACAACGAGGCCACCATAATCTACAGGGACGGCAGAGAGACGGCATTTCCTAAAATGAGCAAGGAGGATCTGGCATTAAGGATCATTGAGGCAATCAATGACGAGCTGGCGGGAGACTGTGAAAATAAGGATTGTGCGGGTTAATTTCTTAGATGTGTTTAAGGTGCAAAATGGAAAAAAAAAGCATAGACTTTAAAATTCTGGATGAACGGCTGGGGCGGGATTTCCCTCTTCCAAGCTACGGCTCGGAAGGAGCCGCAGGTGTTGATCTGAGAGCCATGATCAGTGAGTCTTCACTGGTTGTCGCTGCGGGAGAAACTGTTCTCATACCTACGGGTATGGCAATATACATTAAAGATCCGCAGATTTGTGCTACAATTCTACCGCGATCCGGACTTGGTCATAAGCATGGCATTGTGCTGGGAAATCTGGTGGGACTTATTGATTCTGACTATCAGGGACCGTTGATGGTATCTCTGTGGAATCGTGGCAAGGAGTCGTTTACTGTAAATCTTGGCGACAGAATAGCACAGCTTGTATTCCTGCCGGTTCTGCAGGTCTCTTTTAATTTGGTATCAGAATTTGTTTCCACTGAACGGGGTGAGGGCGGATTCGGTCATACCGGAACTAGGTAATTTAGAGGAAAAAATATGGCAGACACTGCTTCTATTACGGACAAGGCTACAGAGTCCCTGTCACTTGTGGCAAAATGGTGGGATGCCCATCAGACAATGATCATTGATTTTGCAATCAATGCCGCAATTTCACTTGTTATTCTTATTCTCGGCTATTTTGCCGCAAAGTTCATAAGATATGTGCTGGTTAAGATCCTTGACAGCAGAAAGGTTGATCCGACCATCAGCCACTTTGTGGGAGAAGTCTTCAAATTCATTATCCTGGCTTTTGTTGTCATTGCCGCTCTTGACAATCTGGGTATTCAGACAACATCACTTGTTGCAATTATCGGTGCCGCCGGTCTGGCCATCGGTATGGCTCTTCAGGGTTCTCTTTCCAACTTCTCTTCCGGTGTCATTATTATTCTCTTCCGTCCTATCAAGGTTGGCGAATATATTATCGCTGGCGGTGCAGAGGGTGCTGTTCAGGAAGTCAGCATTTTCAATACCACTCTTCTGACTCCTGATAACAAGTTCGTGGTTGTTCCTAACGGTTCAATTCTGGCAGGCAACATTGTAAATGTTTCAAGAATGCCTACCCGCCGCGTTGATATGAACATAAATGTTGCATACGATTCAGATATTGAAAAGGTAAAGGAGATTCTTGTCGGTGTTGCAAAGAAGATTGATATCATCAGCAAGGATAACGAACCTTCAGTTACCGTTGAGGCACTGACCAATCATGCAGTTAAGATGTCAATCAAGGTCTGGACTGATAACAGCAACTACTTTGCTGTTATTGCCCAGTATCTTGAGGCTGCAAAGAAGGAACTGCAGTCCAACGGAATTGTAATTCCTGTTTTTTACGAAAGATAATTGAACCGTAACAGGTTTTGATTATTTGAAACACCCGCTGAATGCGGGTGTTTTTTCATGTTTTAAATCACATTGCAGTCCTGTTAAAATTATCACGATCATCCGGCGGGTTGAAGCGTTAATTTTCCCGAGTTTGTGATCTTTGTTTGTTGTAATGTGATCTGTGTGGTATAATGCCCAAGTTTTATAAATTGTGAACGTAAAACCTGCTGATCCATGGTGACGGGATCAGGCGATCACAGACTGAGATCCATGCGGGAAGCATGCGCGGCTGATATTCTGTTGGGAGTTTGAATGTCAGACTGTCTTAAACAGAGTCCGCATCCTTTCGGAGACGGGTTGTTCACAGTGTTTTTCGGATCTGTATGGGATCAGGTCCGGTTTGAGGCAGCATCTGCTGTCATTGTGTAGAGTATTATGTCCTTAGCTGGGACTGCGGTGGATTCCGGTTGGTTATCCGGCCCTCTGCCGTTTTGTTTTTGTCCGGCTTCAGCTATCGCGGAGTTGGCCTTCTGCGAATGCCGGAATTTTAACGGAGATAATAATGTCTAGACTATGTCAGGTTACCGGAAAGCGTGTAGCTGTTGGTAACAATCGTTCTCATGCGAAGAATGCGACCCGTCGTCGTTTTCTTCCTAATGTACACTTTCATCGCTTCTGGGTTGAAAGTGAGGGTCGCTTTGTTAAACTTCGTGTAAGTGCGAAGGCAATGCGTATTATTGACAAGGTTGGTATTGATGCGGTTCTCGCTGATTTACGTGCCAACGGTGAAAAGATCTAATCAAGGAGCAGAAAATGGCAAAGGGTAATCGTGAGAAAATCCGTCTGAATTCTACTGCCGGTACTGGTCATTTCTATACAACGACCAAGAACAAGCGTACAATGACCGAAAAGATGGAAATCAAGAAGTACGATCCGGTTGTTCGCAAGCACGTGATTTACAAGGAAGGCAAGATTAAGTAATAATCATTGCTTCATAACAGGCAGCATCCGTTCGGGTGCTGTTTTTTTTTGTATTTTTTGTCCTGTATTTTGTTTCTGGAGGTAATCTGTATGCCGGAGCTACCTGAGGTTGAGGTTACTTGCCGCGGACTCCGTCCGCTGCTGACTGGAAGAACCGTAAAGGCAGTCACTGTTCGTAACCGCTCTTTGAGAGTTCCCGTCCCGGAGGATATAGACGGTTTTGCCGGAGGTGTTATCTCATCGGTTTCACGCCGGGCAAAGTATATTCTTCTTGCAATTGGAGGGGATACGGCCGTAATTCATCTGGGTATGACGGGGCATATCAGTGTGGTGGATCAGAGCGAGCCGCTTAAAAAGCATGATCATTATGATTTCATTCTGGATAACGGCAAAGTGATGCGGTATAACGATCCAAGACGTTTCGGAGGGCTCTGGAGGATTTCAGGCGATCCGTTTTCCTGTTCTCCCCTTGCCGGACTCGGCGCGGAGCCTCTGACATGTGATTTTACTGCTGAATATCTGCACTCCAGGCTGCAGAGGAGGCACTGTCCGGTCAAACTCTCGCTTATGAATAACAGTATTGTTGTGGGAGTCGGCAATATTTATGCGAGCGAGGTCCTTTTCGCTTCAGGCATCCATCCGTGCCGCCCGTCTTCGGATGTTTCCCTGGATGAATGCGAAAAACTCGTAGCCGTGATTAAATGCAAACTTGAAGAATCGATAAAAAGCGGCGGAACCACGATCAGAAACTACTCCCAGGTTGACGGATCGAGGGGGGAATTTGCCGACAGACTCAGGGTGTACGGAAAACCCGGATGCGCCTGTCCGAACTGCGGCAGTCCTGTTCAGACCGTCACTCTCGGACAGCGATCTACTTTTTACTGTTCAGTGTGTCAGAAATAGCCTTTGCGACCTCTGCAGGGACGTACTGTGTCAGAGGACCGTGGTGAATAGCGATTTCTCTTACCAGGGTTGATGACATGAAGGAGTATTCCAGTCGGGTCGGCAGGCATACCACCTCGATGTTCGGCAGCTGGGTCCTGTACATATGTATAAGATTCAGCTCGTACTGAAAATCGGCTGTTGATCTCAGACCCCTTATCAGTACGTGCGCCCCCTCTTCTCTGAGAAAATCAATCATGAGATTGTCAAAGCTTACAACTGATACATTTTTAATATCCTTGAGTACTTTGGCGGCAAGAGATGTCCGAACTTCAAGGGAGAGCATCGGGTGTTTGCTCGGACTTGCCGCTACAGCCACAACAATCTGCTCGAACATTGAGGCGGCTCTTTTAATTATATCAATGTGTCCGAATGTCAGGGGATCGAAGGATCCCGGAAAAACGGCTTTGCATTCGCTCATAAGTAGATTCCTTTAACTTGCCGGATTTGCTATTCGGCATCAGTAATTTTGCCAACCTTGGCTGTTAGAAAATTGATAAGATCCTGAGGAGCAATGCCGACGGAAAGACCTCGCTTTCCACCGCTGACCAGAATTTCCTCATGCTTCAGGGCTTCCTCATCGATGATGACCGGCAGCCGTTTCTTCTGACCGAAGGGGCTGATGCCTCCGACAACGTATCCTGTGATTCTTTCGGCATCCTCGGGTTTGGCCATTTCCGCCTTTTTAAGTCCTGCAAGTCTGGCGGCCTGCTTCAGATTAAGAGTGCAGTTTACCGGAATGACGGCCGTGACGAAATTTTTATCGCTGCGGAATATCAGAGTCTTGTAGACTGTGTTTTCATCCCTTCCCATTACCTGGGCCATGTGGTGTCCGAAGTCCTGAGTGACGCCGCATTCATAGGTGTATATGCTGTGCGGTATCTTTTTAGCTTTTAAAGCTCTAACTGCTGGAGTCATATGATTCCTGGATCGGTCTGCTGCAAAAGACGGATCGGTCTCCTGTTAAGTTATGTATTTTTGCGGATTTCAGATTGCTGTGCTGTTCGTCAATCCTGATAATTTGCATGATTATGCAATAGTATTGCAAAAAACTCAATGTAATATGCTTTTTCTGTGCTGATTATTTTTTCTTTAACCTGCTGAAAAATTTTGCATGATACACTCCGAACAGCAGACCTATTGCAATACCAGAAAAATGAACCGCATTGGCCATGCTTGTGCCTGGCAGTATATCCAGAAGTCCGATGAATGCAAAAACGACGGAAAACACCATAAGACCCGGCGGCAGTGCAATGCTCCGGTATTCCTCCGGCTTTAAAAATTCCGTGATCCAGCAGAAACTGATCAGTGTATAGACCACACCTGAAAGACCTCCGAAAAGCGGGCCGCAGAACTGCAGCTGTGCAAAATTCGGGATCACGGATCCAAGGAGAAACAGGATCATTATGACAGATGTGCCAAGTCCCTTTTCGATCATGCCTCCGGCCCATATCCACAAAACAATATTAAACAGAAAGTGCATAATTCCGAAATGCATAAGCGCGGGAGTGAGCAGTCTGTACCAGGTGCCCGGCTGATCCGGTGCAAAACCGGCCGCGAGCATTAAGAATTCCATATATTCAGGCGCGACAAACTGAATTATATACACTAAAGTCATCAGCACCGATATTGCAAGGGTGAAAGGTCCCATCGCACCTCTGAGCTGGGAACGCAGACTTGGCAGCCTTGATCTGTTTCCAGAGTCCAGCCTTATGATGGTATCACCGTTGTCAGCCCATTCCTCCTGGTTCCTGATCCGGGTCTGACGCTCAGCCTCCCGGATTTCTCCGGTAACCTGCATAACGACGTACTGGGCCATTTCCAGATCCTCTTCGTCAATATAAACGGTGTAGCCGTCAGTTCCCTCCTTCATTACAACGCTGTTTTTCAGCTTCTGTGCAAGGCGATCCTTGAAAAGTTTTGCTATCTCATAATTGTTGATTTTTACTATAGGGATCATTTCATACTCCTGTCTTGTGGTAATATACCATGATTCCGGTTTTTTTATTAATTTTAGATTTCGTCTGTTTGAACAGACAGGATATGGTATGGCGGAGCAGAATTATTCAAATATACTTGTTGTGGCACCCTCCTGGATTGGTGATATGGTAATGGCTCAGAGTCTGCTGATGCGTCTTAAGGAGCAGTATCCCGGCTGCAGAATTACTGTTTTTGCTCCGGGCTGGTGTCTTGCACTTCTTGAACGCATGCCTCAGATAGATGAAACTGTTCCGAATCCGTTTGGTCACGGGCAGCTGAGGATATCAGATCGTCTGAAGACCGCCAGAGAACTCGCTCAGAGAAAATTTGATCTGGCACTTGTTCTGCCTCATTCCATAAAATCCGCTCTGATCCCGTTTTTTGCCCGCATACCTGTACGGCGGGGATGGATCGGAGAACAGAGATATTTTTTGCTTAATCAGATTTACCGCGATAAAGGAGCTCTTCCGCTTCTCGTGGAGCAGTATAACGCCCTGGCATTTTCACCGAAGGGTTTTTCTCCTGATTCGGTCAGAGGGTACCCGTATCCGTCTCTTGAGGTGCACAGGGAGAACATTCCTTCCATTCTTGAGAAGTTTCATGTGCCGTATTCGGATAATGTGCTGGGACTGTGTCCCGGAGCAGAGTACGGTCCCGCCAAGCGCTGGCCGGCGGAATATTTTGCAGGTGCCGCATCAGAATGGATTAAAAGAGGCGGTTCGGTACATATTTTCGGCGGACCGAAGGATGTGCCTCTCTCTGAAGAAATCAGAGGATATCTTGATACAAGGCAGCAGAATTTCTGCCACATTCTCTCCGGTAAAACAACACTTCCGGAGGTTGCGGATCTGTTATCCGGCTGCCGCGGTGTAATAACTAACGATTCTGGACTTATGCATGTTTCTGCAGCGGCAGGTGTTCCCCTGGTTGCCGTTTACGGCTCCTCCACCACGGGATATACGCCACCGCTGTCAAAGCGCGCCAAGGCCCTCTTTCTTACAGATCTGAAGTGCCGTCCGTGCTTCAAGCGCACATGTCCTCTGGAGCATACAAGGTGTCTTAAGGAGATAACCCCTGAAATGGTGATTAAAGAACTGGATCTTCTTTTGTCAAACTGCGGAGAGTAGAGGTGCTGCGTTTCATTTATTCTGTTCTTGGTTATCTGCTTCTTCCTGTCGTTTTTCTTCTTCTTTGCATTCCGAAAAAGGGAAAGAAGGGATACGGCAGACGGATTACAGAACTTTTCTTTCCTCTAGCGAAGTTTCCGGATGACGGCAGATCTGTTGTCTGGTTTCATACGGTAAGTGTGGGTGAGACTGTCGCTGCCGCCCGTCTTATCCGGCAGTTTCATGAAAAATATCCTGATTTGAGGATCCTTGTTACCACAACCACCACTACAGGTGCGGCTGAAGCTGTGAAAATCGGTGATTTTGTTGAGCATCTGTTTGCTCCGCTTGATTATCCCCATGCTGTTTCGATGTTTATCAATCGTATCAGACCAGAAGCTTTGATTATCATGGAAACGGAGCTCTGGCCCAACTGGCTGGCAGCCTGCTCGTCTGCAGGAATTCCCGTGGTGCTGATGAATGCCAGAATGTCGGAACGTTCATGCCGGAGGTACGGCCGCATCGGCGGTCTGTTTGAGCGTTATATCGGAAGACATCTTTCCATGGTGCTGTGTCAGAACAGCGAGGACGGGGGGCGTTTTTCATCTCTGGGAGTCAAGGACGTCAGAATAACAGGATCTCTTAAATGTGATATTGTGCCGGATCCGGCCAGAATAAAAGAGGGTGTGCAGCTGAGATCTCAGCTTGACCGGAGCAAGGTGTGGATTGCCGCATCCACTCATGAGGGAGAGGATGAGGTGTACCTTAATGTTCACAGACGGCTTTTGAAGGATTATCCGGGGGCGCTGCTGATGCTTGCCGCCCGTCATCCCGAAAGGTTTGAGCAGGTATGCCGTCTGGCGGCTGCAGAAGGGTTTAGAACTTCCCGGCTGTCCGATATGTCATCCTTCACAGCTGATACCGAGGTTCTGATCTGTGATGCCATGGGGCAGATGATTAAACTCTTTGAGGCTTCTGATCTTGCCGTTATGGGAGGCAGTTTTACTGATGTGGGAGGTCATAACCCGCTCGAGCCTGCATCCCTGGGAAAAGCTGTGCTTATGGGGCCGTATTTTTATAATTTCAAAGAGTTCACTTTGAAAATGCGGGATGCCGGCGGACTCCTGGTAACACAGAACGAAGAGGAACTCCTCTCTGCATTAAGGAGCCTTCTTGCAGATCCTAAAAAACGGCGGATTATGGGTGAGGCGGCTTTGGGTGTGATGATCAGGGGGCAGGGTGCTACTGAACGCACCCTTGATCATATATCGGAGATTATTTGCCGCAGCTCCTGATGATCCTGTCAAAACTGCTCTCGTCCCAGTTCAGCTCATCTTTGAAGATGGATTTCTCCTTGGTGAAGGATCTGTGCAGTCTGTCGAGCATTTCATCAAAATGCCCCGGAGCTATTTCCCCCTTGTCGAAATCTATAACCCACAGTTTACCCTTGTCATCGAGCATAATGTTGTGGATATTCAGATCATGGTGGTAGACATTGTGTTCTCTGAGCTTCACAAGAATCTCGCCGATGCCTTCAAGCTCTCCTTCAGTCAGAGATCTTTCCTTCAGCACTGACACCAGATCCCTGCTGTTTTCAATGTATTTCATAATAATGTCGTAGTGGGCGACCGGATAGAAATTGAGATTAACGTGAGCAACCACAGGCTCCGGCACCGGCAGACCCTTTTCGTGAAGATCCGACAGAAGTCTGAATTCCATATACGGGCGGCATCTGTTTCTTCCGGGATAGAAGTACCCGTCCTTCATGAAGCGGGCTATGAATCCGCCTCTTAAATAGTGCCTCAGCACCCATTTCCGATCCTGACCGGCATCAATAAAATATGCAGTGCCCCTTCCCCGCGATGAACTGAATATTTTTTTCTGGTTGATCCAGTAGTACGGATCAATCATCTGCGGAGCAAAATCCGGACAGATATCTGCATTGATTAAAAAGCGGTGCTTGGGCAGCACGATTTCCTTTGTTTCCATTAGTATATTACCTCTTCTTCTTCCCGGAGGTGCACATGATATCAGCGGTTATTATACCTGCAAAATGTGAAATTACATTAATTCCGGATTAACTGTTCTGATCCTGCATTTATCGAGGTACAGGAAGAGAAACAGCTGCGGTTATTCTACAGAAAAACAGTTTTGCAAACTGTTAGGATCTGCAAAAACTGTTCTCTGCTTACGGCAGAATGTGAACAGGTCGGCATATTCCGGATATTCCGAACCAGGTGCGCAGAAATAAAGATTTTTCAGAATTTGTAGATTACTTCTTTGTTTTTTCAGTATGCCTGTGAAAGAATTAAGGTGACGGATTCCGCTTTATATTTTGGACGGATTATTGTCTTCCGTTTATCCGGATTGTCTTGTAATCAAACGGTTATAGCGAGGCTGAGCATTTTGTTTACATGGTTGTTTAAAATAATCTTTTATCTGCCGATCAAACTGCTGGTTAAGTCAACCACGATACCGGGAGATCCCGTGTCTGATTTGAATATCGATACGGGTAAGCCCATAGTGTATATCCTTAAAACAAATTCCATCAGCGATCTTCTTGCTCTGCATTTTCACAGCCGTGCGGTATCTCTTCCGTCACCATTCAGACCTCTTGTGCTTAATGGCAAACGGGTCCCCCGCTATCTTTTTCTTTATAAGACTCCGTGGCTGTTCAACCGCAGGGCGGTAAGACGCAGCATCTGCTTCAAAATTTTTATGAAATGGCTCAGCGTGCAGTCTGAACATCCTCAGCTTGCCATTCAGGTCTTAAGTGTACCGTCGGTATGGAACCGCAGTCCGGGTATCCGCGGAGGAGACGGAAGTTCAAGACTGGAGGAGGGAAGTCTTAAACTGACAAGCGCCTGGAACCGTTTTAAGAATGTGATTACAAGAGGACGCTATCATACTCTTTTTATATCAAAACCGGTAATGCTCTCTGATCTCGCATCGCGCATTGATTTTGCCGATACTGATCGGGCTACAAGGATCCTTGAAAGACTTGCCCGGATGCATTTTTACCGTACTGTTAATTCATCGCACGGACCCCGTCTTCCGCATCGCGAGGATATGATCGAAGAACTGCTGGGAAATATAAACATCCGAAGACTTATAGAGTCATCAGATGATCCTCAGGCAACAACCCGCGAGGTCAGAAATATCATCAATGAGATTGCCGCTGATATTTCCTACGGACTTCTGACCATGGTAAACGGTCTAATGAAGATTATCTGGGATCATCTTTATAAAGGAATCAACAAGGTCGGAGATGAGGCTGTCCGTCAGATTGCAAACAGCGGTCATGAAATTATCTATATTCCCTGTCACCGCAGTCACATGGATTATCTTCTGCTTCAGTATGTGATTTTCAATTCCGGGTTGATGCCGCCTCATGTTGCCTCA
The DNA here is from genome assembly GCA_016284235.1 of Succinivibrionaceae bacterium. Taxonomy (GTDB): domain Bacteria; phylum Pseudomonadota; class Gammaproteobacteria; order Enterobacterales; family Succinivibrionaceae; genus UBA2804. The sequence continues at coordinate 10,656 of JAEEOK010000103.1, read as the reverse complement.
GGCATTAATCTTAATTTTTTCCCTTTCGGATCTCTGATCCGCCGGTGCGGAGCCTTCTTTCTGAGACGGAAGTTCAACGGCGACAGAGTTTATACTACGGTTTTCAGGGAGTATGTATCATATCTTTGCTCCCACGGCTACTCTATCGAGTTTTTTATTGAGGGAACACGTTCCAGATCCGGACGCATGCTTCATCCTAAAACCGGACTTCTTTCCATGCTTGTTCAGACTCAGCTTCGCAATCCGTCCCGTCCGATTACTGTAGTCCCGATTTATCTGTCTTATGAGCATGTAATGGAGGTCGGCTCCTACACCAGGGAGATGAGAGGTGTTAAAAAACAGGCCGAGAATGTCTGGCAGATTCTTTCAATTTTCAGAAAGCTTCGCAACTACGGCCAGGGATATGTCGGTTTTGGCGAGCCTGTTACAATGACAAGGTTTCTTGATGCCTATAATCCTGACTGGCGCATCAGTGCGGATCCAACGGGTGCATTCAAACCGTCGTGGCTTTACGACTGCGTGACTGTTATGGCACGAAAAATCATGTACAACATGAATGATGCAGCTGCTCTTAACGGCGTCAATCTTTGTGCTCTGGTTCTTCTTTCTTGTAAAAATTACACAATTGAAACAGGAATGCTGTGCAATGTGATTGGATTGATCATGGACAGCATGAAACTGGCTCCGGCCAATCGCTACACCCAGGTTCCGTTTTCCTCTCCGGAGGAACTTCTCCGCCAGGCTCTGGCTCTTAATAAGTTTGGTGTTGTGACGTACCGCGGAGTCGGAACCATAACTCTGCTTCACAGACAGTATCTTCAGCTTACATACTACCGCAACAATATTCTGCATCTTTACATTCTGCAGTCCTTTGTGCTGAAACTTATCAAACTTTCATCCCGCCTGGCCTATGACGAGCTACTGCGCTATGTTCATACAATCTTTGATCTTCTTGATAGCGAAATGTACCTGCCGGTGAGAAAGGATGAACTTGATGAGTATATAGTGAAACTTCTTCGCGCTTTTACCCATCTGCAGCTTATATCCAGTATCAACGGCTGCTATGAAATCCAGAAGGGAGCGGAGAGTGAGGTAAAGATCCTGTCGGCCTTTGCCAACGAGACTCTGCTTCGCTACGGAGTGTTTTTCTCCATAGCCAATGCAAACCGGATTATAAAGTATGATGATCTCGAGGATGTCTGGAAAAAATCTCTTTCCAGGATCTGTTTTGATTCTCATATGGTCCTTGCACCGGAATTCAGTAATGCAGAAACTCTTAAGTGGCTTATTTCCTGCATGGAGGAGAAGGGTATGCTTAGGCAGCTGGATCTTGAGGGATCCCTGTGTTTTGATATTGAAAAAATGACACCTATCAGTGAACTGATTATCGCCATATGTTCGGCTGACATCCGTACTAAAATTCCGACTCAGTATTTTGATGTTGATGACTCACTGAGCTGAACCCTGACAGTGATGGATATGTGTCTATGATGTATAATCTGATCGTCTTTTTGCAGACTCCGGAGTTATTATGCTGAAAAATTTTGCTGTTTTTCTTCTGCTTGCGTCCCTTTGCGGCTCCGCCGCCGCCAGCGGTCACGGTAAGGAGGAGAGTGATCAGCCTCCTGTAAGTAATATCAGTTATTACGAACTGGCCCCCGAAATCGTTACTAACTGTGCATCTCCAGGCAACCGTATATGCTATGTGAGACTCAAGGTTCAGATTATGGTGGATAATCCTGCGGATGTGGAACTGATCCAGTATAATTCTCCTGTACTTAGGGATATTGTTATAACTACTGTTTACAGTAAGGATATCAATACAATCGCATCCCCTAACGGGCAGGAGAACATAATTGCCGAGTGCAAAAGCCGGATGGATGCGTTCTTCCAGGAAAGAGAGGGGAGAAGATTGATCCGTGAGGTTCTTTTTACCAACTTTATTTTCCAGTAATCAGTTTTGACAGGAAGGAGATGACTTCATGCGTATCTGTATTCTGAGGCTGTCCGCTATAGGTGACTGTATAAATGCGGCATCGGCGGTGTTTGCCGTTCAGAAGCAGAATCCGAAGGCGAAAATTACATGGATTATCGGTCCTGCCGCATATGCATTGCTTAAGGACTTGATGCCTGAAGTGGAGTTTGTTGTCTACCGCAAGGACGGTATCAGGGGTTTTAAGGAACTCAGACATCTGATGAAGGGGCGCACCTTTGATTATCTTCTGCTGATGCAGTATGCAATGAGTGCGTCGCTTGCATCGATCATGATCAGTGCAAGGGAAAGAGTAGGTTTCGATTCTGAAAGGGCAAGAGAATTTCAGAGTCTGTTTGTAAACCGTCATATTGCTCCGGGCGGGGGAAGACATGTGGTGGACGGTTTCATGGGTTTTGTCTCCGCCATGGATTTCAGGCCGTCAGCACCGAAATGGGAATTTTTCTTTAGTCCCGATCTTATGGAACGTTCCTCTGAACTTCTGGGGAAAGCGTCAAATTATCGCAGAATATGTATTATTTCTCCGTGTACCAGCAAAAGATATAAAGACTGGCCGATTGAAAGCTGCATTAAAACTGCAGCTTATCTGGTATCGAAGAACATGTGTCCTGTTCTGATCGGAGGCAGTTCTCCCGAGGAACTTAAGTTTGAACAGTCTCTGATGAATGCCGTTCCGCAGACGATGACTCTTATCGGACGTACCACACTGCCTCAGTGCATGGCGTGTATCAGACTTGCTGATTTTGTAATTTCTGCAGATACAGCAGCTGTTCATATGGCAAATGCGATGGGAACCCCGGTTATAGGACTTTATGCAACTCATGATCCGCAGAGGGTCGGACCCTATAATGATCGCAGATACTGCGTCAGTGTTTATGAGGATTTGGTTCGCCGTGAATACGGCAGGGATCCTGCGGAACTGCCGTGGCGCACCAGGGTTCGTGATCCTAAGGCTATGTTCAATATCACTCTTGACATGATTATAGGCAGGATTGAGATGCTTGTGCATGATCTTGATGAAAAGGATAATGCTCAGACTGAAGAAACATCTGAATTCAGTGATTCTGATTTGGAACGGGGCTCTGATGGAGAACGCTAAAAAAGAAAAAATCGATGTTCTCGGACTGCGCTGTCCGGAGCCGCTGATGCTGATACGTAAAAAAATGCGTGAACTTTCCGAGGGCGACATTCTTGAGATTATTGCTGACGATCCTGCGACTTTGAGGGATGTTCCGAATCTCTGCACACATCTGGGGTACACTCTTGTCAGTGTCACATCTGACTCACCTTATGTCTTTGTTCTTCGCAGATAGGTGTCTGGACCAGGTTTTGTTCACGCGCTGATCCGGATCCTGTTTCTTTATGGCTGATGATTTGATAACGGAATTTTTCAAAGCTGAAGCCGGTCATTAAATTCACCAGAATTATGAATGTCACGAAATTGTCCCGTCGTTTCGATAAACAGTCTCTGAGAGATTTTAGGAAAAATCGTTTTTAGAACCCTAAACAGCCGTGCTTGACTGATGAAGTGAATTTCCGTTTCGGTAATATCTCAGCCGTCTTGCCAGGGCAGTACCCTTTTAACAAAATCTTCAGACGTGAGGACATCTGCGATTAATTAACAGAAAATGTAGTTTTGGCCGCGGCTGAAAACAGTATCAGGCTGCTTAATCGGTGATAATAGGGATAAACAGATGAAACAGAGTTATTTGTCGCAGGACTTTCTGAAACATTGTTCTGCACTGCCTAAAAATCTGCTGAAACGGTTTTGTTTGATTTTTGATAAAAAACTGTAAATGTGTAGCTAATAACTTAAAAAGAAAGTCATATGTGAGAATATTTGTGTTATGTGTGAACTGTCTTGTCAATTTTTTGCATTGAATAATGCCGGCTGCAGTTTTACTGAAAAATAATGTTTTCCCCTGAGGTCCTTGAAGCGAGGATATAAGTTTATGAATCCGAATAAAAAGTACATACTTCTTGCAGTATCCGGTGAGACTCCCCAGATCATAACCGAAACCTTTTTCAAACTTAAGTCCACTGGTTATGACATTCATGAAATTCATGTCATTACAACAGTTCGTGGAAAGTCCAACCTTATTCAGCTTCTGTCTGATGATCCCGAGAAGAATATCTTTCTGAAGATGTGCAGCGAGTACGGATGGGAGCCGCTGACAGTTGAAGATAGAAACATTCATGTTTTTTTCGATCAGGACGGCGGCTTTCTTGATGATATCAGAACTGACTGCGATGAACGATGTGCTGCTGACTTCATTTTCAAAACTACAAAGGACTGATGGACAGACGGTACGGTGAAGATGAAAGTGAATACTATCCTATCGTGGCATCCATAGCCGGCGGAAGAAAGACCATGAGTTATCTGATGGGATCTACAATGTCTATTCTCGGACGTGAGGATGATGAACTTACACATGTTCTTGTTGATCCTAAATTTGAACGTCTGGACAGATCGTCGCCTAAATTTTACTATCCTACAGTAAAATCCATGCCTTTGGTAAATGCGGATCAGGAAAATATTGATGCGATGGATGCAAAGGTTGATTTATCTTTCATACCGTTTATCAAACTCGGTCATCTTCTCAAGGATTCAAAAAAAGGTTCAAAACTGTTTAGCGGCAACAGTACAACAGCATATTCGGATGCTGTTGAAGCCATCAATTACGAGCTTGGCGTAAAATCTGAAGATCTCATGCTGATGGTGGATTACAGAAATTTGAAACTTATCGTAAACAATACAAGAACAGATAAACCGTTTGTTATTAAGCTGGAGGCTCTGCAGATGGCTTTTTACCGAATGCTTCTGGATAATCTGCGTAAGCCTGCCAGTGTCGTTAAACCTTCAAAGGAAAGCTCCATTCCATCCTTATTCAGATACTGGCTTAAACTCTATTCGTATACGCCTGTAGATCGTGAATGGTCCGGAACCGATTCTTTTGTTTCTGAGATCAACAAAATTATAGGAGATGTATGCAGCAGAAAATGCCTTGCGGATTCGGAAAGAGAAAAGAAATCTCCAAAAACAGGGTTCTGGTATGTTTATGATGTCGTAACAGAGAAATGGAAAGATTACGCTGACAGGAGAGAAGGACTCAGTTATAACGGGATGGGGCAGGCATGTCCTGACTGGGATGATGAATATGATCAGAAAACGCCGAAAAAGCGTAATCAGCTTGATTACATCTGTAATGAGGATTCATTTAAAAATGCCCACATTGATAATTGGAAAAAAATCCAGGATGCCGTTAATAATGCTATAAAATCCAGCTGTCCTGACGCAGTTGCAGATATTCTGTGTATTAAATGCCGAGGAATTAATAACACGCGCGAGCAAAATTACTCAATAGGTCTCAAATGGTCTCAGGTTGCAATGCCGGGTTATGAATCTCTGCCGTTTGAAAAGCTTACTGTTTCTGACGAAGAAATCAGCCTGAGGCAGCTTTGAGTACATTCCCTGAGTATTCAACATGACAGTCTTTTGTGTCACCCTGTTCGTGTAAGGTGGCATATTTTTTACGTATCTCTTGCAATCATGTAGCAGCTTAATCTGTTCTAAAATCATCAATTATGATGCAGTCCGATTTTTTCCAGATAAAGTGCATCACATAAGGCTGTTTCAGTATTCCATCTGCGACTGCGAAGTTTATCTGATATTTCGGTCTGCCCGTTTGCGTCAAACCACTGCAGTTGCTGATGTAAAGGTGTTTTGCCGATCCATGTCCTAAGCTGCTTGGCGGTTTTGAGTTCTTTACCCTTTAATTTACCGCTGCTGATCTCACTGTCGAGAACCTTTCTGATCCTGAGGATTTCCTCACTGAAATACTCGAAGTAGCACAGCGAGACAAACTGTACAAACATGCGGCCCGTCAGATAATCTGTGTCCCGCATTCCTGCTCCTGTATCCCTTCCTGATTCAAAGAATGATTCAATGCTCTCTTTTTTACGGTACTTTCGCAGGCACTCAAACGTATCCTTTTCTCTGCTGGAAACAAGAGCAAAATATCCGTGATACCTGGCGGTGTTCTTTATGGCCCTGCTATTAGCTGCCGCGGTTATTTTGCAGCCCTGCTTCCCGAGCGTGAAATACCTGCTGAGCTTTTCCTGCGCTGAAGGAGTCAGTTCACTCGCAGAGATACCGCTTTCAAGCAGAGTCTTCAGTTCATTCAAATCACTTTGAAGAGATGTTTTATCATCATCGTGCCTGGAATGACTGAAATATATATGCAGGTATATCTTGCATTTATATGAGCATTCCTCTTTGGAACTTTTTTCACTTCCCCTTTTATTCCTTGAATATTTGCTGATTTTCTTGAAATCGTGCATAAGAGTCACTGTTACGCCATGAGTGTTATGGTCAAAAGGACATAAAGTGCGGAAGTCATCAAGTTCCTCCCTGTAACTGTCAATCTCTCGGCGGATCCATGCAAGACTGATGTCTGCCCGGGTGATGAAATCAAAACCTGTCTGAAGCAGCTCTGAAATATTCTGTTCGGGATAATAACCGCTGTCTGTTACTGTTTCTGCAGTATTTACGTTTAAATCTGACAGTTGCTTTATTGCACTGACTGCAGATGTTACATCCTCAAGGCAGGCAGACTGTCTGGCAAATGCAGCGGGCTGTCTGGTGTCACCGGAATAAAGGATCAGCATCTTTATCGTCTTCAGACTGTCACGGGATTTGTTAAAACAGCTCTTTGAATCATTTTGATTTTCTGCGTAAACGGAGACTGCAGATGTGTCATAGGCAAGTACATCCTTACCGGATAATGATCCACGGCGTTTTTGAAAGAAGTTTCGCTGAAGATTTTCATCCCTTCCAACTTGAATAAACAGATTTTGATATACATCTTCAAAGATGCCGTCTTCATAGGGCAGCCGATGATTATACTGCCAGGTCTGTATTCCGGAAAGCGACTGTCCGTTTGCAGCCAGAAGGTATCTGGCCAGTGATATAATCTTCTGTGCAGTACCGGTGTCAGCAGATAAATAGACAGCGTCATCAATTCCGGATACTTTACCTATGCGGTCTATTATGTCCATCATGCCGACTGGCACACGTTTGGTTAATACGATTTCGCTTTCTTTTTCTGATTTAACAGTCTTGTTTCTTTTAGGACGGGTAGGAACAGGATCCTTTTCTCCTTTTGGAATTTTCCCTATCAGTCTGGAGCTCAGTACTTTGTTATATTGCTTGTCCGGATCATATACAGTTTTTCTTTCAAGAACGTATATATCACCATTCTTCTGAGACTGGTGAATGATTTTTGTTTTGATTTCTCCTGAGTGTTTTGCCGGCATTTGTCGCCCTCCTTGTTTTAAGTATATATTATATGATATATTTACTCAAATAAAATCAATATAAAATGCAATAAATACAAGTGATTTCAATGAGTTACGACCTTTTAAAAAAAGATATATATTGAAAAAACAGCAGCTTTGAGTAACAGATTTACGACCTATATAAAGTTAATAGTTTCAAATGAAACCTATTGATTAAAAAATGAACAATTAAATTGTGAAGCAGATCAAATTGTTTTAAAAATGTGATTTAGATCGCTATTCTCGCTCGCAAGAGTATAACCTGTTGTTTTTACAGGTGTTTCTAAATCATAAAAATCGATGAAAATGAGCGAAAGGAACAAAAATAAAAAATTGTGTTCTCGCTCGCAAAATGGTATCTGAAGCCTTGATATTCCTAGGCGGAAAAGGTATCCTGTGAGAATCCGGTATTTTACCGGCTCAATTGAAACTCAAATACGTATGGTGGCAGTTGCGTGTTAATCGCAAGTGAGAGTCCGGTATTTTTACCGGCTCAATTGAAACTCGAAATCATATTTTTCTGCTCTCGCACGGTCACATGCCTGAGTGAGAGTCCGGTATTTTTACCGGCTCAATTGAAACTTGCTGCATCCCTCACGTGGAACCCAGTCCCACTCTGAGTGAGAGTCCGGTATTTTTACCGGCTCAATTGAAACGAATTAAATTCCTGTTCCAGTTTTTCCATCTCAGTATCAGGTGAGAGTCCGGTATTTTTACCGGCTCAATTGAAACTTAAACTCGGCTTTCCAAAGCAGATCATTGATAGCGGTGAGAGTCCGGTATTTTTACCGGCTCAATTGAAACTGCTCTTCTGTCAGTTCCACCCCGCGCAGATCAGCTGGTGAGAGTCCGGTATTTTTACCGGCTCAATTGAAACAGTCGTGCGGCAGTTTCAACAATCAGTGAAGTCTTTCGTGAGAGTCCGGTATTTTTACCGGCTCAATTGATATATCAAAGCCATCGCCACATCACTAGGGCCTTTTTACAAGTGAGAGTTCAGTCTTGACACTAATTCAGCATATCATTCAGTTTGTTACTGTATTAAAGGATAGTTTGGTCTTGACTTGTAAAATTGCAATCCTTGGAATTTTTCCTCCTTTAGATATACAATCTTCTTTATGGTTGAAAAAGTTTTTACTTATTTTTTGGAGACACTTTAGGATAAGTTTTTTATGAATGTAGTTTTGTATCGTCCGGAAATTCCCGCCAATACGGGTAACATCATCCGTCTTTGTGCAAATACCGGTTCAGAGCTTTCTCTTATCCGTCCTCTTGGATTCATTCTTGATGATCGCAGACTTCTTCGGGCGGGGCTTGATTACCATGAATTCGTCAATATTAAGAGCTATAACTCTATAGAGGAATGTCTGAATACTATTATGTTGCCTTCAGCGAGGGTGTTTGCAGCAACTTCCAAAGGTCATACATTCCCCGACAGCGTGCAATTTTCCAAGGATGATGTTTTAATTTTCGGACGGGAAACGTCAGGACTTCCTGATGATTTTACCGATTCTTTGCCGGAAGAACAGAAAATCAGGATCCCGATGGTTTCTGGAAGTCGTTGCTATAATTTGGCGAATGCTGTTTCGATTCTGCTTTATGAAGCATGGCGTCAGCAGGGGTTTGCCGGGTGCAGAGAAAACTAAATTTGATTACTGCGGAATCTAATTGTTTATGTGTTGAATTGTACTTTTTTGTTTTTACGCATCGCTGATAGGGAACATGATAAATTCATAGAGATCAAGGTATGATTTGATATCAAGTTTTATCTCAGAAAAACTGAGTCACTCTAAAAATTTCGTGACAAATTTATAAATTCCATCGGATCTGCAGTTTAGACGTGATCAGATTTATTGATTCAGAAAGTATTACAGAGCAATCGGCAGATGGCTCATCATCCTGTCTGGACATAGCAAAATTGATATCTTCATAAGAAAGAAAAAAGCTATCCCGCAGGTTCCCAGTTTTGTTCGTGATCACTGTAGTTTGCACTGAAACGCCGGAAAGTTCATTGTGTGCAAGTTCGTTTAACCTTCCCCTTCTATTTTTCTTTTTTAATCCTGCCCAAAGTTACTATCTACATTAGTGTTTTTCGACTGTTACTGTTGTTCGATCTGAATAAGTTTGGTTTTATCTTCACTGAGAAGATAGACCTTTACTCCAGCCTCTTTAAACATAACCTTTGAAATCTGCCAGGCGTCAAGCCATTTTCCTTCAATTTCCGTATCGATGAATACTTTTGCGATCCCCGATTGTATTATTGCTTTGGCACATTCCTGACATACCGGAAGATTGTGAATGTATATTGAAGCTCCGGCGACAGAGGATCCGTTGTACAGGGCATTGAGAATGGCATTCATTTCTGCATGCACCACGAATTTGTATTTAGTTTCTCTGTGGTTGTACCGCTCCATGCGATCTTCTACTCCGCGAGGAAAACCGTTGTATCCCTGCGCTATGATCTGTCCTTTGTCTCCAACAATTATTGCTCCAACTTTGGTTGACGGATCCTTGGACCATGTACTGACGAGTTCCGCTATTTCAAAGTACCTGACAGCCCATTTGACGTTAGTGCTGTATCCGTTTTCTCTGTCAGATGGAAATGGATTGCTGTTTTTACTTTCGTCTGTATGTGAGTTAATTTCCTTCCTAACCGTATCTGCGTTTTTTTCTTGTTGAGTCTGCCGGTTTAGTCGGTCAACAATGTCGCTGACCATGGACAGAATGTCTCTGTTTATGCTGAAACCGTCAAAGGCGCAAGAAGCAAGCAACGGGTATTCCTCTTTTTTTTCTCCTTCATGATGTGTAGGACCGAAGGTAGATTTTGCATAATTTGAAAGATCCAGATGAAAGTCGTAGGAACAGCTGCTTTCATACTCGCTTTCATGTGCGGTCAGTTCCTCTTCCAGATATTCAAAAACTTTTCTTTCATCTGGCGCTTCTACAATCCCCAGGGAATTTTTCTTCCAGAACGGAGCGGATACAATATTCAGTGCCGCTGCAGGCATGCAACCTTTGAGTGAGTACATTTTTGTGCTGCCGTCGTGCAGTTTCAGCTCAATGTTCGAATATGTTCCCATTTTGTTTTCCTTTTTATCCGTGATTACACCGGTTGAATCTGTTGTCCCGGAGCCTTATGATGATGAAGCACCGGAAAATCACTTTAACATTATTTACATACGCCTTCTGAAGTTTCTGTCCAGAATTTATTATGGTTCTCTATAAATTTTAGTTGGATGGTTAAATCTTAGACAGCTCCTAAATTAAGAACTGTGAGGATATTTAAAGAGGTAGTTTATCCTTATAAAATATGAAATTAGAACAAC
>JAEEOK010000102.1 GCA_016284235.1 Succinivibrionaceae bacterium | reverse complement strand
CTTTAACCTATGAAGCATTCTACAATACTTACTATAATAAAGATAATGCTTAAAAAACGTACAAATGCTGAGTTTTCACAGAGGAGAAATAATTAAGAAATTTTACTGTCCAATGACGGATAAAAATGATAGAACACAAAGTAAAACAAGAATGGACCTGTACGTATTGCGGGATAAAAACTTATACCTCTATTGAACCAAGCGACCTAGAGCGTATGGTAGACAGTATGATATATAGAAAAAAAGATTGCAATTGCGATATTCCAGATAAGGGAGCTTGTGAAAGGAACTCATTTCTTCCGCATTGTTGGCGGAAATCACGCCAATTAACTTTTGAAGAATATGACAGGTATCTTCTGAATAAGTATTCCGCATATTTAGAAGAGTATGCTGCAAACTTTAGGACTAAAGAGGAAAAACGGGAAAGGGTTACGATATTTTTAATCGTTATTTCTTTTGTAATATTAGGTAAATCCTAATTTTTAAGGCTCTTCTGGCTTTCTCATATATACCAGAAAAGCCGAACTTTTACCGTAAAAGTAAAAAAACCTGCAGAAGTTCTGCAGGTTCCCATACAAACTGGATGACAGTATATTATTTCTTAGAAAACATACTGAAGCGCTTGTTAAAACGCTCTACACGTCCGCCAGTATCAACAATCTTCTGCTTACCGGTGAAGAATGGATGACATACTGAGCAAACATCAATTGAAATGTCATGACAAAGTGTTGAACGAGTTTCAAACTCATTACCGCATGAGCACTTTACCTTAATGGTCTTGTACTCTGGATGAATATCTTTTTTCATTAGAAAACCTCTATCAGGCCGTGTCGCCATCCAACCCGAAGTCGAACACCACACGTATGGTTAAATAATACACAAAACTGCTAAAACAGCGGGTGCATGATATATCTTTAACTGTAAATTAGCAAGCAAAATATTGTATTTCCGTTTTGCAATTTCCGAAACGGTTCAGAGAGATCTAGGGAGGTGCTCAAGAATTTTACTCGGAAGCAGTAAATCAGTAACTATCATACCACTGATAAAATCTGATATTATGAAAAGTTGCAAATACCGTGAAAACAATCCTGCCCAAGAACACTGCACGGCATGGTACAATTGAATTCACTAACATTTCGAACAGTTTTGGGATCACATTGCCTCATATGAACAACATTACTATATGCCACGTCAACCTCGCCAGGGGATTTCGGGGAGGTGAACGCCAGACTGAACTGCTGATAAGGTATCTGTCAGATTCTGTTGCAGGGCAATATCTTGTATGCCGCAAAAAATCTCCCCTTATTGAGCATCTCAGTGATGTAAAAAATCTTACCGTAGTCGAGGTTTCAGGCAGATTAGGAGGACATTTCAGTCATATCAGGGCTGACGTAATTAATGCACACGAGGCAAAAGCTGCACACTGGGTGCTTCTGGAGAATTTTCTAAGAGGTACTCCCTTCGTCATAACGAGAAGAGTGCCACAAAAAATTCAAAAAGGTTTTATCTCCGGACTGTGCTACAGCAGAGCTTCAAGACTGGTTGGCATTTCCTCACCTATAACGGGATATCTAAAGGAGATAAGCACCCGACCTGTCGTTACCATCAACAGCGCGCTTGCTCACCTTGACTGCAAAAGTGCCAAAACAGAACAGATTCTTGAAGAGTATCGCGGTAAAATCATAATAGGTCACATCGGAGCCTATGTTGATCGTCACAAAGGTCAGAGAGTTATAATCGAAGCTGCAAGGCTTCTTGAAAAAGAACGTGATGATCTTGTATTTCTCTGCCTGGGAGCCGGATGTGACGAGGAAGTGCTCAAAAATGAAAGCAGAGATTTAAAATCAGTGAAATGGCTGGGATTTCAAAAAGACGTAGGAAGCTATCTCAAGGCATTCGATCTTTTTGTTTTTCCCTCCCGCAATGAAGGACTGGGTTCAACGCTTCTTGACGTCATGGATTACGATGTACCTGTCATAGCAAGTGACATTGACGGAATACCGGATATTGTAAAAAATTATGAAACAGGTCTGCTTATAGAAAGCGGAAATCAGTTTCAACTAGCAGAAAAAATAAAGGAACTTCTGAAAGACACTGCTCTTGCTGACAAACTTGCGAAAAATGCAAAAAAACGGCTGAGCATGTTTTTGCCTGAATCAATGGCTGCCAAATATCTTGATATGTATCAATCCATACTGCAGGAAAGAGAGTAAAAAAATGAACAGCATAACAGGGATTATTATTACACTTAATGAGGAACAGAACATATCTGACTGCATAAGAAACATGAAGCAGGTATGCAATGAGATAATCGTTGTTGATTCCTGTTCAACTGATCATACTCTGACCATAGCGGAGGAGCTTGGAGCCGTTACTGTTGTTCAACCCTACCTTGGCGACGGTTTTCAAAAGAATGTAGGAATACCCAGAGCCGGAAACGAATGGATACTGAGTCTTGATGCAGATGAGCGCCTTACCGATGAAATGGTAAAAGTCATCAACGAGCTGGATCTTGATAATTCTGAGTATGATGCATACGCGTTTCCGCGCCGCAACTACATAGGCAGCCGCTGGATAAAGCACGGTGGCTGGTATCCAGACGTATGCATAAGGCTTTTTGATCGAAGAAAGACCAAGTTCAAGGAAGTAAAACAACACTCCTACGTTGAAACGGCTAACTACAAACGGCTTAAAGCAGACATAATTCACTACTCTTTCCGCAATATCGGAGAGCTATTTGCCAAACCGGGCAGAAACTTCTCAACCCGCGGTGCCAAAATTATGTACGAAAAAGGTAAAAAAGCAAATGCCTGCAGTCCTGTCATTCACGGCACCACTGCGTTTCTGCGCCACTACATTCTCAGATACGGATTTCTTGACGGCATAGACGGAATAACCGTAAGTCTAAGTTCAGGCATCAACAGTTACCTTAAATATGCAAAACTTCTGGAATACCAGCGCGATCCGAAGGTACTTGCAAATGAGGATTTCAAAAAAATTTGGTGATCCATGAGTTTTGATGATCAAAGAAACAGAATCAACGCTCTTATCTGCACCAACTTTTATCTTCGACTAGGTTCATCCCAGATAGGCGGTGTTGAAAGACTGTCGCTCATCCTGATATCAACCCTTAGAAAAAAGGGATGTCGTTTTTTCAATGCATTCCGAACAACTGACGACAATTCAAAGGATGATGAGCTGGATGAGCATTATTTTCTTGAAAGCGAGCGCATCAAGATTACAGACAGGCTGTCATGTGACGAACTGGCCGGTTTTCTTACAAGGAACAATATCAACGTAATTCACATACAGCAGGCCGAAACAAGAGACTTTTTGCTCTACCGCGAGGCTGCGGAGCGGGTTGGCGCCGTGGTAATCGCAACAATGCATAAAAAGCCGTTCGAGGATCTTTTCACCTTCGAAAGAAGTTACATAATTAGAGAACTTTACAACTCGCGCTTTTCTAAAAAAATAGGAATTCTGAAAAAGCTGTTCTTATCAAGCATCATCAGACGCAAACGTCTAGATCAAATTTACATGAAAACGCTGAACACAATCTCGCTGTGTCACAGGATTGTAATTCTGTCCCAGAACTATATTCCCGGATATGCCAGTCTGTTGCAGAAGGATATGTCTTCAAGTGACACGGACTGCATCTTTTCAATAATTCCAAACTGCGTCAGCTTCAGCAATTATTTCCCTGAAATCCACATTCCAAGACTAAAACAAAAAGAAATACTGGTCGTAGGAAGGCTTGATGATACATCCAGACGAATCTCCATTCTGATAAATATGTGGAGTGAACTCAGCAAATCATTTCCGGACTGGACCCTTCGGATCCTTGGAGACGGGCCCTCAGCCGCAAGATATAAAAAATCAGCCGCGTCCGCACCCTCTATAAAAATTGAAGGAAGACAGGATCCGGAATCGTACTACCGAACAGCCTCCATATATGTCAATCTATCCATAACAGATGATGCCTGGAGCATGTCACTGCTAGAAGCGATGCAGTATGCACTGATTCCGGTTGTATTCAATACCAGCGAGTCATATTCCGACATAATCGAACATGAGCAAAGCGGATTTATTTTAGAGGATATGTCTGTAACCGCGCTTAAGCATACTCTGCAAAAACTGATGAATGATGAAAAACTCAGGCATACAGTTGCAAGAAACAGTCTTGCACGCTCAAAAATGTTCAGTCAGCTTACATACTGCTACAGATATCATAATCTCTATGTTCAAACTCACAAAGAATCGTAAAAAAAACTGATGTTCTCAATTATCCGGTCGACCGTTGCCATTCAGACAGGAATCACGGGAAATTTCCATACATAGCGGAAGAACTCTGCATTCAGTGAAGTTTATGCATTTCATCCAAAACGCATGATCTGCCTTTAAAATAAACAGCCGGCACTATATCTTGATTGATTCACAAATCATGCCAAATCAATGATTTCCCAAGCTTTTTAATATAAAAAAATAATAAAAAAATTGTTGCAATGAGGGTGTTTTTTCTTGATAATGCGTCAAACTCATATGATGTTGGACAATTTTCTAGGGCAGGGGTGAAAACCCATTTGAGAGGTGCTACATAAGCTAATGAAAAATTTATACACCGCTAATTTAGACTACCGCAGTCTCGTCAACAAATACGGCTCACCACTACTGATTCTGGATCAGGCAACTGTAAGGCATCAGTATCGTTCTCTTAAAAGAGCTCTTCCTTCTGTTACACTTCACTATGCCTTGAAACCGCTTCCTCACCCGGATGTTGTTTCAGCATTGCTTGAGGAAGGCTCAAGTTTTGATCTTGCCACCAAAGGTGAAATTGATCTGGTCAGAAACGCAGGAGTTGATCCCCGCACCTGTATCCATACACATCCTATTAAGAAGGATGATGAAATAAGATATGCTCTCGACTTCGGATGCAACACTTTTGTAATTGACAACATAGAAGAAGCAAAGAAGTTTGTTTCCTTTAGAGATCAGGCAAGACTTCTGGTAAGAGTCAGCTTTCCTAACCCTGAAACACCGGTTGACCTGTCTAAAAAGTTCGGTGTACTGCCTCAGGACTGCATGGAGTTGCTTCGCTTTGCAAAAACTCTCGGACTTAACGTTGTAGGTCTGTCATTCCATGTCGGTTCGCAAGTTCCTAATGCCCGTCGTCACTGCGAAGCTATTGAACAGTGCAATGATATAATCAGACAGGCAAATGAAGAGGGATTCGATCTTGAAATCCTTGATATAGGCGGAGGGTTCCCAGTCGACTACGAAAAGGCCGAAGAAAAGGATATCTTCTCTTTCTGTGCACCGATTCGTGATGCCCTGGCTATACTGCCTGAAGGAATCAGAGTACTGGCTGAGCCGGGAAGATTTATTTCAGCACCATCAATGATAAATATCTGTACTGTTGTCGGCAAGGCCAGACGCTTTGGCAAGCCATGGTACTACCTTGACGACGGTGTGTACTGCAGCTACAGCGGTCAAATTTTCGATCATGTTATGTATCCAAAGTTTGCACCTTATGCCGTTGGTGAACCTCAAGAGTCTGTTCTTGCAGGTCCGACCTGCGACAGTATTGATATCATAGCAGAAAACATAATGCTTCCTGAACTTCATGTAGACGACATTATTGTAGGCAAAATGATGGGTGCGTACACTATCTCAACAGCTACAGAATTTAATTTCATTAACAAAACCGAAATTCTGGTAGTGGATACTGAGCGGGGAGACGAACTTGATCCCCAGTTCAGAATTGAACCAGTAAGTGAAGTTGTTACCACTGACCGATTCAAACTGGTCAGTTAAGAGCGCCTTCTGCTTGAAACAAGAAACCTGGGTAGTCCCAGGTTTTTTTGTTTTAAAATAAGCAGTGATCTGTTTAGCACCAAATAATTTACTCTGCTCTGCCCCCAAACATATAATTTAAACTCCATAAATCAACCAAACACATATACACCAGACAGCTCTCATTGTAACCATTGACATTTTTTTACGACTTGTCAAAACTCTTTGATCCGGCTAGAAAAAGAATCATAAGAATGTCTGTTAAAATACTTGATATGAAGCGGTTCTGTAGAAATATAAAACTTTATGTTACAGTATTCCGCGATATATATGCTTTTACATTGTTTTTTCATATGTTCACAAGGCTCAGTCCACCGGAAACGGAGTTTAGGTTGTTATGGATTGGATAGTTGTAGTAGATGATGATCTTATGAATCTTAAGATTGCCGGCAGAATCTTAAGCAAGAACAATATGCGTGTTACAGCCATAAAATCCGGAGCCGGACTACTGGATTATCTGCGGGATAACCGTCCTGATATTATACTTCTTGACATCAAAATGCCGGGGCTGGACGGATTTACAACCATGGAGATCATGAAAGAGCAAATGGGAAATCAGGATCCTATTCCTGTAATCTTTCTTACCGCTGACGATAATCAGGAATCTGAAACAAAGGGACTTAAACTAGGTGCCATGGATTTCATACGAAAGCCGTTTGTCCCGGAAGTTCTCGTTCTTCGTGTGCGCCACATAATTGACCTGGTCCGGTTACAAAAGAATCTTTCAGCTGAGGTGGATCGCAAATCACAGGAAAATGAAAGTCTTTCGCTGCATGTTGTGCAAACTCTGGCCGAAGCAATTGATGCAAAGGACACATACACAAACGGTCATTCCGGCCGGGTAGCTGAATACTCACGTGAAATAGCCAAACGTTACGGATATTCTCAAAAAGGTCAGAATGAAATATATATGATGGGTCTGCTCCATGACGTAGGTAAAATCGGTGTCCCAGATGCTGTAATAAACAAAACGGGGAAGTTAACCGATGAGGAATTTGAACTGATCAAAAAGCATCCTGATCTGGGACACAGGATCCTTAAGCGAATTACGGAAATGCCTAAACTTTCAGTAGGTGCCCGCTGGCATCATGAACGCT
The DNA here is from genome assembly GCA_016284235.1 of Succinivibrionaceae bacterium. Classification (GTDB taxonomy): domain Bacteria; phylum Pseudomonadota; class Gammaproteobacteria; order Enterobacterales; family Succinivibrionaceae; genus UBA2804. The sequence continues at coordinate 5,845 of JAEEOK010000102.1, read as the reverse complement.
ACGACGGTACGGGATACCCGGACGGACTTGCAGGTAATGAAATTCTGGAGGAGGCAAGGATTATTGCTGTTGCAGACGCATATGACGCCATGACCAGCAACCGCAGCTACCGAGGCATTCTTCCGCAGGAAGTGGTACAACGTGAAATAGAAAAAGGCAGAGGAACACAATTTGATCCTGTGTTTGCAAACATTATGCTGCAAATCATAGATGAAGACACGGAGTACAGTCTTCATGAAAAATAACGTTAGTGCAGAAAACGACCCTATCAAATATCACTGGAACAGTGAAAAGGATAACGGCAGTCGCAATGACGCCGATTATGAAAGGAAAAGCAGATCTTTAAACCTTCTCGGACCGATAGTCACCATATTTCTGCTTATGATCATAATGGTGTGCTACACGTCGCATATAATCCGGAGTGTAGCAGTAGCCAACATCCATGAAGTAGGAAAAGATAGGATCTCAAGCGTTGCCGCAACTCTGGATAACTACCTTGAAATAACAAAAAATACTCTATGGATGACCGCAGATACCGTGGATCATCTTCTTAAGGAAGGTGCATCAACTGACAGCATACTTAAATATCTAATTGAGGAGTCACAAAGTCAGAAGGAGCACTTTGACGAGAACTACACCGGAATTTATGGATATGTCCGTGGTGAATACCTAGACGGTGTAGAATGGATTCCACCGGAGAATTTTGAACCGACAACTCGAGACTGGTACAAATTCGGCATCGCAGCCAAAGGCAAGGCGGCTATTGTGCCTCCTTATGTAGATGCGCAAACCGGTGCGGTAATTATTTCCATAGCCCGCAGTCTGAACGAAGAGAGGAATGTACTTTCCATGGACGTAACCTTGAACTACATTCAGAACTTCATCAAAGAGCTACACATTAAAGGCAAGGGATACGGATATATTGTAGATTCAAGCGGTATGATAATCGCACATCCGGATATTAGCCTCAGAGGCAAGTATCTGGAAGGAAATCAAATCAATGAATTAATCCTGTCAAAAGCCAAGGACATCAAATACGGCAATTTCGAAATAGAAACATCCAAAGGAACGAATACAGTATTTATACAGGAACTGGTTGATCAATGGTACATCGTTATTACCGTCAGCAACAGCGAACTTTATGCGGAAGTCTGGTCGCAACTGCTGGTAAACAGCCTGATATGTACCGTAATCTTCATACTTATCATTCTGTTCTATACTCTAGGTTACAAAAATGAACAGAACTATTCACGTCGCATAGAAGAAATGCGGGCACAGGAGCAACAGAAAGAATATGAAGCGCAGGTACTGAAACTGGAAAAGGAATCAGCAGACAGAGCTAATCAGGCAAAAAGCTGTTTTCTAGCAGATATGTCTCATGAAATCAGGACTCCAATCAATGCCGTACTGGGTATGAACGAAATGATTCTCAGAGAAAGTGTAAGATCCAGAGATTCCTGCAATGCAAGCAAGGATATGCTTAAAGCGGCATTCAGAAACATTGCAGGATATGCAAGAAATGTTGAAAGCGCAGGCAGCAACCTCCTGGCAATAATAAACAACATTCTGGACTTTTCAAAAATCGAAGCCGGGAAAATGGACATTGTTGAAGGAACCTACCACCTAAGCAGTGTTCTGAATGATCTCAGTAATATGATCCATTTCAAGGCACAAGATAAAAAACTTGATTTCAGCATTAATGTAGATGAGACGCTGCCAAACACTCTTTACGGCGATGAAGTCAGAATCCGGCAGATACTGACAAACCTGCTGAACAATGCTGTTAAATACACAGAACATGGTTTTGTACGACTGGTTATTCGGGATGCAAAGGTCAATAAAACAAGCATCGGAGACTGTCTTACTATGAAAATATCCGTGCAGGATTCCGGTGTCGGTATCAGCAAGGAAGATCAGAAAAGTCTATTTAATAAATTCCAGCGATTTGATCTACAACGAAACAGCACTGTAGAAGGTACCGGTTTGGGACTTGCAATTACAAACAGCCTGATTGCCTTAATGCACGGCAGTATTGAAGTAAAAAGTGAATACGGAAAGGGGACTGAATTCACAGTAACACTTCCGCAAAAAGTGGTCAGTCTGGAACCGATCGGAGATTTCCATGTACAGTTTCAAAAAACCTTTCAGGAAACAGAAGTGTGGCATGAAACATTCCTGGCACCAGATGCCAAAATTCTGATTGTAGATGATACCAATATGAACATTGCCGTAGTCGTAGGACTTCTTGAAAACACTCTGTTGCAGATAGACACCGCTTCCAGTGGAGATGAAGCCCTAGCTCTAACAAAGGATAATTTTTATGATCTGATACTCATGGATCAGAGAATGCCTAAAATGGACGGAACCGAAACACTACACAGAATCCGTGCACAAAAAGAGAGTCCGAACTGGAATACTCCAATAATCTGCCTCACCGCAGATGCTGTCATCGGAGCTCGCGACAAATACATATCCGAAGGATTCACCGACTATCTAACCAAACCTATCGAATGTGCGGCTCTTGAAGAAACTTTGATTAAATATCTGCCGCCAGAAAAGGTGCTTATGATCCATAAGGAAAAATCCGAAAATAGTGCTTCCTCCGGCATAGTCGTTCAGCAGGACGAATTCGCAATTCTCAAAAACGCAGGAATAGATTTTGAAACTGGCATCAAATACTGCCAGAACGACATATCTTTATACAAAATGATGCTGGAAGAATATATACGAGGTTCTCAAGAGAAACTGCACAATCTTGATAGATTCCTTAAGGACAGGAACTGGAGCGAATATGCAGTGCTAGTTCATTCCATAAAAAGTTCATCAAAAATGATAGGTGCCAATGAGCTGTCAGACACAGCAGCTGCTCTGGAAAGTGCATCCGACAAAAGTGACAGAGTAACAGTTGAGAATACTCATTCCAGGTTGATTGCGCGACTTGAAAGCACTCTTGAAGCTATTCGCTCCATAACTTCAGGTAACGAATCGGTAGCAGAAGATGACGAAATTATAGAATTCTTTCCTGATCAGAAATGAATCCGGGGTATTTGCAGAAATACTCTGAACTCAGATACTCCAATTTGAAAATAGTGACATCACCTGTTTAGTAAACCTATACAAGTGGCTTGACACTTCAAGTCATACCGAGACCTGTTAATTGATGTCAGATTTACTGACATATTGAGGGAACACATTTAAACATTTTCCTCCATTTAAAGTTTTCATGAAGCAAAATCTCGTTAGTTTCCCTACGTTTTGGGAAGTTTAGGAACGAGAACAAGAGCGAAAGAGAGAGGATGATGGAGAAGCGCCTCCCGTCACACTCTTCTATTTTTAATGACTCAGAACCAGAATGTCGTTCTGAATTTCATAAATCAGCAACCAATCTGGCTCTATGTGGCATTCTCTCGTTCCTTTGTAGTTTCCGGTTAATTCGTGATCTTTGAATTTGGGATCCAGCGTTTCACCTTCAGCCAGAGTCTCGATAACTGTATAAAGTTTATCAATATTCTTGTTTTGCTTTTTGGCTAACTTCAAATCTTTCTTGAACTGAGAGGTGAACTTCACATCGTATTTCATGAGTCCAACGCCGCCTTGAGATCTTTCATATTGGAATATTTAGGAGAATCAGGATCGTTAAGCAGTCTTTTTCCTTCCTCGACAGCGGCAATTGTAGTTTCATTAGGTACATCAAGGAATAAGTCAAAAGGTATACCATGCTTTCTGATGGCTGTCCGCAAGAATAAATTCACTGCGGTTGTCATGTTTAAGCCGAGTTCAGCAAAGAGCTTTTCAGCCTGTTCTTTTACATCCTTATCGGTTCTGATATTCAAATTTGTGGCACTCATAATAGCCTCCTTCGTTACTACTTAAAATTATAGTTAAAATTCGTTTATTTGCAACATGTTGTCATTACAAAATCATTATTTTGTTATATGTTTAGCAATTCAGATTTTCTAATCTAATCCATATTTAAGGAGATCAAAATGAACGACAGCACCATCAGGCTTTCTGCCGTAGCTTTCCTGCAATCTGCCAATTTCCTCATCCTCAGGATTGAGAGAATTCAGAAAATCCATGGCCGACTTTTCAATTTCAGCTTTCTGTTTCTGATAGTCCTGCTCAAGAATGAGCAGAGCATTGTTTTTCTCGGTTTCGGAGATTATTGTGTTCTCTGCTATAACGGCATTAAACTCACTGATTTTCTTGGCATGTTCCCATTCGAACAGTTCCAAATCACTCTTAGAGCGGAGGTCAAGTTCCAAAATCTGCTCGTAGTACGGAGTCCAGGTATCACTGGCTTCTGCCGATTTGGAGAGAGCACCGCCGCCACTTTTTCCTTTGCCTGAGTCTTTATTTGCACCAATCCTCAAGCCGTCATCAGACTGAGTTCCTTCACCCACAGGCTTTTTCCGGTACTTTTCCGCAATTCTCTGCAGTTCAGCGGCAATGCGGTTCTGAGACTCGGTGATGTCCTTTTCGATTCCGGCAATGGTGGCCTTATAGATTTTTGCGATTTCCTCTGCTTCTCGTTTGGTTCGCTCCCGAGCAAAATCAAAGCCTTCCGAGAAGGTTCCTCAGGAAAGAGAAGTTCCGATACCTTCACCAATGGCATTGAGGTAGCCGATGGTGTTATCCCACAGCTCTCCGACTTTCAGACTGAGCTGCAGCAGGCCAATCTGAGCAAACTGAAAAAAGTTTGAAAAGAAAAGTTTCCATGAGCCGGTGCCGTCCTTCATCTCAACACCGATAAGCTCAAGGGTGTCGCTGAAAAAGTCCTTCACGCTATCCCATGCGGTGCGTATTTCCTCGAAAGTCTCACGTACCGTTTTTGCAAGATTGTGGAATCACTCAATCACCGCAGGGTCGTCCAACCACTCGGAAATGCCGTTCAAAGTATTGGCCAGAAAGTCATTACCCATAATGATGAGTTCACCGAAACCGCCGTTTGACTGCATGAGTCTGGTGCAGAAAGTACCCCAGGCATTATCCAGTCTTCCGGTGCGGCGCAGATACAGTGTTGAGCTTGGCTTCCAGCACTCCGTCAAAGTTGTTCTTTGCCAAATCAGAGAGATAGGAATCCAGGGCCTTGCTGTTCTTTTCAATTTCGGTGGTTGAGCCTTTATAGGTAAGAGATATGGTGTCACCGTTGTCCTTTGCCGTAATGCCGAACTGCCTGAGTGCTTTGGTTGAGCCCTGCGAGAAAGCAATAACCGCATCAGTTAAGGTGTTGATGTCTCTTCCGGTACCGTGTGCTATGACGGCGTAGGTTTTAAGCTGTTCGTTTGAGTTGGTAAGTCCGTTGTTGCCTAAGTCGGTTACGGCAAAGAAGCGGTTATCTTCATTCAATCGCTTATTGGTTTTTTCTATAAAATCAGTTTTATCAACAAACAAATACTTATTTTCTCGATTTGCAAGTCTTGTAAAACTGTTCTCCTTGTCAGGATTCAGAATACTTCCCATGACTTTAACCTCCCCCGAACTCAACATCATCGGCTGTCATTTTATCACAGCACCGAATTTTTATCCGTGATAAAGGACGGAACTTCCTGTGAACAATTATTCGAACTGTTCATATGTCAGTAATTTGACTAGTATCAGTAAATAATTCAACTGTTACCTTAAGCTTAATCTGTGAATAAGTCGTTCATCAAAATGCTACCGTTTACTCATCATTCGTTTAAACTTCTCAACCTCTCTGGCACAATCGCTCTCCGTCATTCCGGCTCTGTATCTCTCTTTCGGATGAGTCTCATAGTATTCCTCCTGAAAAACCACCGCCCAGTAGTTAAACTCGGTGGTGGGATATTCCAGAACTTCAGAGATTGGGCGGGGAATCTCTCGG
>JAEEOK010000101.1 GCA_016284235.1 Succinivibrionaceae bacterium | reverse complement strand
TTGGCACTGTAACCACCTATCAGCCTTGAACCTTGCGGAATAAGCAGATACTTGCCGCGTGCTGTGTCATATACATTCTGACTAACCTGCGCGGTTACCTGACCAGGAATATCTGAATTGATCCCCGTAACTAAAGTTGCCGGAATTACTGTTCCTGTCAGGATTGAATACTGAGCAGGTTTGATAACCTGGGACTGCAGGAACCAGCGAGACGGATCTGGGGTTCTTGACTCAAAATCAGTCATAGTTCTGTTATTACCATTAGAACCGGATGACAGACTTTCACCTGCAGGATTAAAAGAAGGACTTGCACCCTGAATTTGAGCCATTCTCTGATTAAACAGTGCATCAGCACCTCCGTTGCGTAATCTTGCTAGTTCTTCTTTCTGCTGTTGTAGATAAGTGTGCGGTTCTTCAGAAGATGTTCTGCTGAACTCTCTGGCGTTGAATTCTGCACGTGTCCGCGCATCAACTGCGGTTCTGAATTTTTCAATTTTAAGCTGTCTGATTTGCATAGCTTCTTGCTGTTCCATCTGATCATTTACATCATCTACAGCAGGAGGAGCCTGCAGAGTGAATTTCGGCTCTATCGGTTGATGCAGTTCTAGTTTTTGATCATGGTTTGATTCATCAGTCACAGGCGCTGCTGGCTGTTCCTTTTCACCAGAAACGCCATTAACAGAAGGGATCTGTAACGGCTGAGTCAGACCAAAATCACGACCACCGATAATGCTTTCAGCATCGTTCGTTGAAAAGTTCGTACCCTTCTTAACTGATGAATCCTCCGCATTTCGCTGTTTCTGACCTTGAAACATTGCGCTCATTAAAATGTAAGCAACAATTAGCAGAAACGCTGCTACACAGAACAGGATCACTTTGGTATTAGGAACTTTCAGATTTGAACCCTGTGCCGGGTTTTTCTCAATTTCCGTACTCACTACTCGCCCTTCCTCATTACCGACCATTTATAATCATTTTTCCCATTCACATCGTAAACTTTCCCATAGGTTGTAGTGTCAACTGTCAAGATCAAACGAACAATGGTATTGTTGTCATCCAGCAGATATGTGAGGATCTTGCCACCGGATAATTTTTCAGAAATGGAAAAACCTTTTTTTCTAAGTTTTGCTTTTAAAGAGCTGACGAATTCATCATTTGTATGAGCTTCAAAATCAAATTGAGTTTTAGCTGGTGCATATTTCCATGAAAGAAATTCAGTTGCATCACTGCTGATTTTTTCAATCAGTTCAACTTTTGATGAATCATCAATATTTTTGGAAAGATAAAGGCCGGAATTTGATGAATTAACTGCACATCCTGTAAGGAGGATAACGGGTAACAGCAATAATCCACAGCTTCTGTGGATAACTCTATGGACAAATTTAGAGAACATAGTCATATCAAATCTCCTTATCTTTTTGTAATAGTAATTTTCTGCTGATTTGAACCGACACCGACAATCAAAACAGCCTGCTGGAAGACAGCGTCAACAATGAATTTGTTGCCGATATATCTGTAGTTGACTAGTACATCTTCTTGCGTTGCAGAATCCCGGACGGTAAAAGTTGGAATTTCACTTGATGAAACATTTTTTGGAAGCTCAATAACAGTCTGCCTGCCGTTGTTGTAGACACGTACCGGAGTCCATGATTGACCGTTGCTGGCAATGTCATAGTCAAAGTAAAGATTGTCTATGCTCTCTCCTGTTTCAACTTTCGCCTTTGCTGTTTTATCAGCAGAATATCTTCTGAGAGTTGAAAAACGATTATTGATTTCATCAGGATATGCAAAAGACACCAGCGGCATAAATTTAGTACGATGACTACCTAAATTAATGTGATATGTTCTTCTGTTCGTTGTAACAATTAAATTTGTTTTCAGACCAACATCAAGCGGCTTAACGATAATATGCTGAACTTCTTCCTCGCCTACGCCGGTAACTGCCGGATCTAACATCCAACGGGTATTGTCTCCCAGGTGCAGAGTGTTTATCTGCTCTCCTGGCTGCAGAGCTATATCACATACTTGCAGAACAGCACAAACAACATCGATAGACTGCGCTCCATAAACATAAATAATTTCTCCTGCTTTACCTGCAATCGGTTTAGCGTTCTGATTGGAGTTTCTTCTGAATTCTTCTGCGATTTGCAGAGCTTTCTGCTCCTGCGGAGAAAGCACATACTCATGACCGGAAAAATATTTTTCTTCATATTTGGAAGATGTTGCATCAAACTTTTTCTGATTTTGAGTAGGCATAGGTACAGATGAAGAATCTACATCACTTGCAACCATCAGTGTTTGTTCTGATGCGGATGCAACCTGCTGGCAAGCTGCCAGTATTACCAGACTTAAAAATTTTTTTGAGAGTTTCATATATTTCCTTAACCTTATTCTTAATTAATTTCTTGCCAACTGAAATTCTGGATATAAATACCTGCAGGATTGTCCCTGATCATCTGCTCTGTAAAATCAGTTGGTTCAACGATATAAATCGTTATAAGCGCTTTCATGTGTTTTAAGGCTTTTTCCTTGCCTGAACGTTCACGAACATGCTCATCCCATTCAACGTAATATGTCGTCTCTGACTGTTGCAGAATTGACCGAATTTCAATGCTTACCATTTCTTTTTCTGAACGTTTAAACGGATTGTTTGGAGATTCAGAATTCAGATATTGATTCATCGCAATAATCGCCGGATCTGATGTATTAAGTTTGCTATACAAACGGCGAACCATTGTTGCCTGAACTGTTAAATCAGGCGTAACACTTCTCGAATCTTCAATGAATGAAGCCAAAACAGCTCGAACTACTCGTTCATTGCGGAATGTTGAAACGTCAACCGGACCGGATGTAGGAGCAACATGACCTAATTTATCCACTTCAATAACATACGGGATGTATTTTGACTGAACCGAGTTGTAAACCATGCCGAAAGCGCAAATCAAAGCAAGCAGTAATGACACGGCTGATATTGAAATCCACATTTTCTGCGCCGCAACCGATGATGCCAGATAGTCATTCCACTGGCGTTTAGTTGAAAGAAACGGATCATTCTGAATCTTATTCTGTTGTGATGTTGCTGAACTGTTTGAAATTTCCGGCAACTTATTTTCTTCTGTCATTTAATTTCTCCGTATTTTCTGTAATCTATGTAATTTTCTTCCATCCACTTATAAACCCACTGTTCGCCCCAGGTTGCTTCCAACTCTTTAATTTTTGCTATTGAATCTTTATCAGATGCACCAACGAAAGCTAGCGAAAGTTTACCCAGCGCCAACTCAAACAGTCTGCGTCCTTCTTCTGATACGTAAAAATACTGACGTTTAGGAACCATTGTTGAAACAATCTGAATTTGACGATCATTAAGCCCCATTGACCGGTAGAGCTTGCTGTTCAAATCGTCTTTTGCGTAAACATTTGCCAGGAAAATTTTTGAAGCGGTAGATTCAGTAATAACATCTAGTATTCCCGAATTAGATGCATCAGATAATGATTGTGTTGCCATAACAACAGAACAGTTAGCTTTACGCAGCACTTTCAGCCATTCACGTATTTTTTCTTTGAACACGTCATTACCAAGCATAAGCCACGCTTCGTCGAGGAAAATCACTGACGGTTGACCTTTTAAATTCTTTTCAATTCTTCTAAACAGATACAACAACACTGGCAAGGAATATTTGATGTTTAAATTCATCAAATCTTCAATTTCAAAAGTACAGAAATTAGAAAAATCAAGACCATCAGAAGTTGCATCTAAAAGATTTCCGAGCAATCCTGCAATTGTATAAGGTTTGAGTGTGTCTCTGATTTCATTGTCCTGAACATTATTTAGAAATTCAGTTAAACTCTTTGACTCAACTGATTCACTAGTAGTCTTAATTGCATCAGCTATAGCATTGCGCTGCATCGGTGAAACTTTCATACCATTTAGAGTTAGGATATCTTCAATCCATCCAGCGGCCCATGCCTGATCTGATGCTGTTTCAAGATACTGCAGCGGACAGAAATTCAATTGAGTTTCTTCTGAACCACCAAGAGCAAAATGCTGTCCTCCTACCGCTTTAGTTAATGGATACATTGACATACCTTTGTCAAATGCATAGATGTGCATCCCTTCATACCGGCGGAACTGAGCTGCCAGAGTTGCCAGTAGAGTTGATTTACCGGAACCGGTAGGTCCGAAAATTAGAGTATGACCTAAATCTCTAACTGACAGATTCAATCTGAACGGAGTTGAACCGTTAGTTACGCAATACATCAGTGCAGGTGAATTCTGTGGATAAAAAGGGTTAGGACATTTTTCTGCACCAGTCCAAATAGTGTTAGTTGGTATTAAATCAGCAAAATTCAATGTGTGCATGATTGGCTGGCGTAAGTTGTAGTAATGGCCAGGCAAACTGTCTATATATGCAGCAGTAGCATTAATTGTTTCGATTCTTGCACCAAAACCCAGGCGCATAATTTCACGTTGAACATAGTGAAGCTGTTCATGCAGATTGTCGCGATCTTTGTCGTACAACACCACCACACTGGTATAAAGTCCTGCCGCAACCAGCTGCGATTTAACATCATTGATGGCAACCTCTGCATCTTCCATCATTGCTAGAGCATCAGCGTCATATCTGCCTGAATTCGTATTAAAAAGTTGATCCCAGAAACCGCGAATTTTCTGTCTCCACTTCTTAAAATACTTGGTCATTACTGCAATGGATTGGAATTCATCCATAAAAACGAATCTAGTAGACCAACGATATTCGCAGCTTAACTGTGTCAGTGCGTTCAAAATTCCTGGATAGGAATCTGCCGGGAAACCTTCAATGTTGATAACACCGATAAACGTATCATCGAGCTTTGGAGTTACAGCAGAAAAAAAATCATGTGAACCGATAAGCTGATCTATGTACATGCATTGAGAAGGTACTCTTACCGGATGATCGTTACCGGTGATGCACAGATTTAAATGTTCCAGAAGTGCATCATATTGAATAGGTTTATTTGATTCAGGATCTCTTTCAGTTCTAACGCCAAGACGTTCTAAATTTACCGCCACAGATAAACTCTGTTCGAGCTTAAATAATCCTTCCTTAAATTTGGAAATCAGCGCATTTGTCATTTCTTCATGCGTTGACTGTTTCTTTTCAGAAGTATCGATAAACATCATATTCTGAATTTTCTGCTGTGCCAGCAACGGAGGATTCCAGATAACAGTTATGACTGATTTGCCCTGATACACACTTCCGTGCGCCTCAAAAAAGCTGCGACGTTCCTGATCTATTAACGACGAAATCACATCTGGGAAATGAGAATCTTTTGCACTTGAATAAGCGTCAGTCTCTTTACGTACATGATCTACATTGATTACCCAACCTGCGCCAAGCTCTTTAATTGCTCGATTGATAAAATTAGAAAGAAGCTCTTGCTCTTGGTCAGAAGATGATGCTGTGTCCTGAGTGCTGTACTCGAATGCAGCTAAAAAGCTGCCGTCCTTATTTATGATTATCCCGTCCTCGATAACAGCAGCATAATTGAGAATATCAGTGAAGCCTGATCGGTTCTTCACCTGATTGAAAAACTTTTTTGTTGAAAGCAACTGATTGATTACATCTATGTATAGCAGAATGGCTACCAATCCGATAAGAACAACAGCTACAACAACAATATTTACAATGTACATTTATATAAACCTATTTATATCCAAATCCCGAAGATTTAAATCCAGTCTTGAAATTCTGGCGGTAAGTCATCATTGATTCTTTGTGCAGAATGTGACTGTGAGCCGGAAAGTAACCCTGACGGAAACGCAGATTAGACATGAAGACTTTACGCATTAGCGGATCTGACTTATTGATTATTCGTGCAAAGGTCAGCACTACAAGCCAGAAAGCAATGCCAAGAACAAAACTTGAAAAGCTTTGACCGAAAAATACAGAAATAAAAGCTATGAGAGCAGAACACATGACAACTTCACGATCCCCTCCCATAAAAGTATTTACGCGATGTAAAGATCTGTGAATTGGTACAGTTCTCATGTGTCCCACCTTTTTGACAAGATAAAGTTATTAAGAAATTACATATTGGTGAGTGCTGTCAATAACATAAACATGAGCAACTTCCGCACCTGTACTTGATGAACTGCTACCGAAAACGTCAATGAATTTAGTTCCAGCAATCAGGAGAGAACATACCAGGATTAAGTAAATTACAGATTTCAGGAAGCCAGAGATTTCACCACCGAATATCAGCGTTGCACCAGAAGCAACGATACCGATAACTGCTATAGCCTGCGCTACCGGACCTGTCAGCGAATTTTTCAAATTGGTTAAGGCTGAATCATATGGCATGGTTGAAGTTGCCAATGCAACATCCGGTATAAGTGCCACAACAGCAATTGCCAATAAAGTTACGATTTTCAAAGAATTTTGTTTCAAATATTGAATAAATTTCATATTTTCCCTCTTAAAAAATAAAATAATTACAGTGTTTCAATTTCATATTTCTGCGTCACAGGATTAAAACCTGTTACAGATATGATCTCTTTAATCGTGCGTCCTTGATCTGTGCGTGAAATGCACACTACTAAATCAACGACTTCCGAAATTAGTTTTTCTATATGGTCAGGAGAGTGATCAGACATTGTGATAAGCATAGCCAGGCGATCCAACCCTGCTTTTGCATCGTTTGCGTGAAGTGTGGCCGCACCGCCAGGATGACCCGTGTTCCATGCCATCAGTAAATCGAGAGCTTCCTCTCCGCGAACTTCACCAACCAGAATGCGATCAGGTCGCATTCTCAATGTTGTTTTTAGAAGCTGTGTCATATTTACATTCAAGGATGTATGAAAATTTACAGCATTTTTAGCTGTGCATTGAATTTCTCCGGTATCCTCTATAATAACAGGACGTTCGGTAGGATTAAGATCTACCATTTTCTGAATAATGGCATTAATTAATGTAGTCTTACCTGAACCTGTACCACCAATGACTAGAATGTTTTTGTGTTCGGCCACTGATTTACAGATGACATCATATTGAGAACTGTTCATTATTCCTGATTCTACATACTGTTCCAGCGTATAGACTGAGATTGCTCTCTTTCGTATGGTGAATGTCGGTTTTGAAACAATAGGTGGGATCTGTCCAGCAAAACGACTGCCGTCGATCGGAAACTCACATTCGAGCAAAGGATTTTCAGCAGTCAGCTCTTTGGAATAAAAACCAGCGATGCACTGCATTAATGCAAGTGCCATTGATGAATTTAAATTGCCAATTCTGTGGCATGGCATTCCGAGTTTTTCAACCCAGAGACTTCCATCAGGATTCAGCATGATTTCAACTGTTTTTGGATCATTCAAAGTTGATATAACCAACTGCCCTGCACAGCGTCTAATTTGTTCGAGCGTCCTGCTCTCTTGAGTATCTAATAATTCCATTTTTAACTCATTATATATTTGTTTATAAAAACATTATATACCATTATTTATAGATCGTGTAGTTCTTTTTACAAAGAATAAATGATATACTAACATCAGAAAATAACTAAAATTTTCAAAAAAGATGTGTATTTATACAAATTGAATAGTTAGGTATGCACAAATAATAATTTAGATAAAGAAATGAATAAGAGCGATTTTTGCCAGCAAAAATAATTGTTTATAAAGACGATGTTTTGAAGTTTTATTAGAGTTGCTAAAGATAAAAACTCTCAATAATAGAGTGATTTAAAAGAATCGTATTTTTGCTAGCAAAAATTCATTTGATTTTTTTGAGTTTTAAGAGTGCTTCATCATTCCATTGTTGAACTTTAAAAGCCTGAAAATCAGGTAAGATTGCTTGAACTCTTTTATAGCCATGAGGTGCTGGTAGCATATTTTGCTTCTCATCAACAAGCAAATGAGCTAAAGGAATGTGCATCGCTGTAGCCAATTGCGACATTGCTTTCAATGAAGGATTGTAATCAGCCTGAAAGATCTTAACGACGGTGGCAGAGGAAAAACTTGCATCTTTAGCTAATTTAGCTTTGGAATAATTTAACTCTTTTAACCTTTTATTAAGGTTAGCGGCAAAAATTTGAATATCGTTGTTCATGTGTACTCTTTCCTCAATTTCTTGCTTTATTATACAAGATCTTGATTTCTTTTTAACAGGGATTAAAAAATGATTAGAAAAGAAACTTTTACTACTGCAGATAAATGGGTAAAACCATCCAAAGAAGAAATAGTCGAACTTTTAGAAAAAGTCGCTAAAGATATGACATCCATTTCAAAAATTCTAGATGTAAGCTATATGACAATATCGCGTTGGCGGTGTACTGGTAACATCTCCTACAGCACATGGGCTTTACTTGCTCTACTTGCAGGAAAAGGGGATATAACAAGACCTAATGATACAGAAGAAGATTTAGAAGAAAAAATCAAAAGATGTTCAAGTGAGATGGTCATTTACCGAATTAAACTCGCAGAAATTGAGAGAAAAAACAAAATTAAAAAGAAACTATCAAAAAAGTGATAAATAATATTGCGTTTATTCTAAAAAGTAGTAAAATGAAAATAAAGGTTGAGGGAATGAAAATCCAATAGACAACTACCTGGTATTTTTATCAGTGAGAACATTTTTAATCACATTGTCACTGCTCTGCCGGTGCACCTGCTCCTGGGAACTGACTCCAAGATAAACCACGCCAAGCACCGCCGCGGCTGCACCGCCCAGGGTAAGGATCTGTCTTGCCCTTGGCGGAAGTCTGCCTAAAAAACTGTTCTGTCTACTCATTTGCCCCTCAGCAGATTCGGTCTGAAACCGTCATTACCGGAAACGGCGGATTTATCGGTGACCACATAGATTTCCGTACTTTCACCGGGCTGAAGCATAATCCGCGGCCACAGCGCCACTGCCGCAGTCCCGCGGCCGGCACAGATTTTTTCATCCGTCTGTACTACCGACGTTCCCCGGTTGCGTACCGTGCCGATCAAAACATCGAACCTGCTGCCGGTAAGCAGCTGACCGCCATCGAAGGACACCTCGGCGTCCCCGCCGGAACAGTCGGGCCGGTAGCTTCCCGGCGTGATGTTCTGCAGTTCGAATCCGGAAGGAATTTCATTAAGTGCAACCGCCCGCAGCACTGATTTGATCTGGGCGGTTCTGCTGTCATCTCGTCCGGCCCCGGGCTCCTTATACTCCGACTTTCTGACAGCGGTATAGCCGTCAATGGTAAAGACAATCTCCCGGGGCGGAATTCTGCGGGGAAGCAGGGTCAGGGAAATGGCGTACTGCTCACTGTCACGCTGGGTAATAAACATGGTCACCGGATAATCTTTGGTGGTTGAAACATAAACCGTATTATTGCGGATTAGTACCTCTCCGGTGCCGTTCTGCCCTGCCATGGACAGTGAGGTGGAAACCACCACCGGATCTGCAAACGGGGTGACAAAACGGTTGGTAAATCCAAGGGCAACCGGGATCATGATATTTTTCCCGAATTCAACACTGATACTGCTCACGGTGGCGGGATCTTCCGTCCGGTCTGCCCCGTACACGTTATTTCTAGCCCGGTCAACCACCGCCGCCGGCACCTGGGGTATACTCTGGGCATGAGTCAGTGAAGCCAGACCCAGTGCCGTCAAAAGTCCGATCCTAGTTAGACGCACCTGCTCTCTCCTCTCTTGATTTGCGGCGTGATTCCTCAAGCTGCAGCTGTTTCATTGTTTTTGGAACATCATTGTAGGTGTTCATTGAAAGAAGCACCGGGGCAAAATTACTGATCCCGATTTCAAACTCGTAGGTTCTGAAATCACGCAGTTCCTTGCCGGAGACACTTCTGGTATACAGATTGCCGGTAACAAAGGTCTTGTTGGTTTCAGGCTCATACAGAACCGATCTGGCCTCAAATCTGAGCGTAATGCGATCCTCCTTGATATGTTCAGCCTGGGAATTAATGATTGCCATGAAGTCGTGATATATGGCCGGTGACAGCAGCGGACCGATCCTTTTGCTGACAAAATCAATGGTGTCAGGGGTTATATTGCCAAGCTCCTGGGCAAAAAACAGCGCCCAGGCCTCACGGTAGGAGTCAGCTCCGTCACTGTTGCTGATCCAGGAGTCCTGCACCAGCGTATACGGGGTGATTGTCACCAGGGTTCTCTTTGACAGTACCGCCACCAGCAGGATCAGAATAATCACAAGACAGATAATCAGCGCCACACGGCTGAGAAAATTCTCCCGGCGGGCACCCTCATAGCTTTTCAGATAGTCTTTAAGTTCCATTACCAGAATTCCCTGATGAAAACATGCCTGAAGCAGAACCCCTTGAGCGGAACCCCGATATACCAGTTGAGCATATGCAGCAGGTAGCCGTTTGGCCGGTGATCCCGGAATCTTTTATAGAAATGGTTGACCACCAGACCTGCACTCAGACAGTAGAACAGCTGTCCAAGCAGAATTCCTGCAACTATTCCTAAAACCGGCGGTACCATTTCATCCACCGCCCACAGTAGAAAATGGGGCGGTTCATCTATATGCTGTGCAATCTGGATCTGTTTCATCCCTGAAATCTCCTCTGTAATACTGAGTGTGCGGCTGGTGACCGCAAAAAATAATGCACACATTACCATTAACTGTTTTTAGCAGGATTTACAGAGCGACCTTTCGGGTATCCCGCCGCTTTCAAATCTTACTAAGCTGTTCACACCCGGCTTCCGGTCTGTCACATTGAAGTCGGCAGGCAACGCGGCTATACGGTTAATATCAGTTATACGGAGAGTCACAAATTGACAGAGATAAACTTGTTCCTTTAACTTCAGATGATCGTGAGCAGTTCATACGCGATAACCAGGAGGCATTCAACTACGGAGCTCTGGTCGAATTCGGCTGCCGGGATGAACATTTTGAAGAGGACGGAGAGATTATTTCACGCAGGACGATTGAAGAATCTATCGACATCGGTGAAGCATATCGAATAATGCAGAACGGACGGCCCGTCGGAGGATTTGTTATCAAGGTGGAGGATAAACACGGGCAGCTCGAACTGCTGTTTGTCTCTCCCCGGATGCACATTAAAGGAGTCGGTTTCGCCGCATGGTGTGCAGTGGAAAGTATGCAGCCCGAGGTTACACTCTGGGAGACTGTTACTCCATATTTCGAAAGACGAAATCTCCATTTTTATGTAAACCGCGAGGCTTTCACGTCGTAGAATTCTACAACAGTCAGCATCCCGATCCCGGCGATCCTGATACGGAAAAGGAGATGAACGAACAGTTTCCTGAGGGGATGTTCCGTTTTGAAAAGAAGATTGCTCCTGACGGAAATGTCAGCCGAAAGAATTAAACAGTTGCGGTTCGGCAAGATCGATTTTTTCTTCTCATTATCCGATTATTCTTCTTATTTTACTCAAATTGAGACAAAACAAACGATGAATGAGAAGAAAACCGTGCAATCAATCCGGCAGCACAGAGCAATATACCGTCAGAGGGAAAACAGCGAAGTACTGAGTCAGTTCTGTCCCGGCTCCCGCGGCAGCTGCAGAAAATAATAATTTTCACAATCGGGATTGTCCGGTTCCGTCAGATAAATCCTGAAGACAAACCGCTGATTGGACTCAATTCCCCCGGGCTTGGCCGCACTCCAGATCCCTTTAAACAGGATCGTCGGATATCCTCTGACTGTAAGTTCATAATAGGATGCATAAAGAGTTCGGACATTATTCTTATTTCGCTTGGTCATTGATTCACTGCGATCGGTACACTGCACCTCCAGATACAGTTCACTCTTCAGAAGTCTTCTGAATCTGAAATAGTTTCCGATTATGAAAATATTCAGGATCAGGATAATCAGTGCAGGAAGCCCCGACAGAAACAGAGTAAGATGATCAGCCGACTGTTCACTGCCGTCGCCGGCAACTGCAAATTCCGGATTGGACTTAAGATAACGGACGGTAACAATATTCCCCGGCTTTCCGCTGTAGCTGCCGTATTTGAAGCTGAATGCAGTACCGTCATTTCCCCTGGCTTTAACATACACCTTATCCCGGTAATAACTTACATTGGTGACAACCGCACTTACCTCCTGACAGTTCCCGCTGTATTCAGCATAGAGGACTCCGTAAAAATCCAGATTGGCAGCAACGTGGATCACGACGAAAACCAGAAAAAGAAAAAAATTAAAAAACAGATGAAAAACACTGCGGGCCATATTGCCGTCCATGACGCCGGTATATACAGTTTTCGGCCTGGATGCGACTTTTGTTCTCAGTTCGTAGCGGGCATATTCATAATCAATCATGGAAAAATTCCCTTTTCGTAAACAAGGATATAATCAACACATAATTACAACAGAGCCATTCACTCTTAATTCGGAGTGTTTTTTATCTTTTGCGAGATTAATCTAGATCGTTGTCCTCTATAAAAACAGCTTATAGTTTTATTTCATTTTCTTAACAACAACTGAACATAATTTTTTATGAAAACAGATACCATAGGCATATACATTCCGTACAAGAGGATCATTCATATAAACAGCTGCATATCCTTTTTCAGTGATCTGTTCCACTGCTTTTTGAGCTGCAATCAATCTTGCGCCAAACGGCTTATCAGTATGTTTAAGTTCCAGAATAGCCACGGTATCACTGTTTTTTGAAGCAATTATGATATCCAC
>JAEEOK010000100.1 GCA_016284235.1 Succinivibrionaceae bacterium | reverse complement strand
ACGGAATCCCATACGTCTGGCGAGTCGCTTTCAGGAGAGCATATCTCGTAGCATCAGTATTGTACGTACGGGATGGTCGGAAGACCAAAATTTAACATGAGAAAAATTATATTTTTTCTGTTAAAAAGAGGAACTTACACATTTAGCTTGACACACTCACATTGGTTATTTGGACTTAAAATTTTACTTTTTTAAGTTCAAAAATATAAGTACATTATGAAATGTAATGTTTTTCTGTAGCATCAACACTTTTATTGAACAGAGCCAATATATAATGCTACTACGACATATCTAGCACGATAGATATTAATAAATTACGTAATCGTTGTGCTTTAGAAAGGCTTAACAACAAATACAACAACTAATGCCACTATCGCAATCAAAAGTAAAATAGCTAGCAGATACTTCATCATACCGCCACTACTCTTCTTTTCTTCGGGGACTGGTTCGTTACGACCTTTTTCAAAGACAGAATAACCAAGACTTCTTAAAATTCTATTTGCCTCAAGAGAAGTGAGGTCACTAGCTGAGAATGCAACACCTTTTCTACTTTTTCTCGCTAAAGCAACAATATATTTTGTCGGATACCTTTTGTTATTTACTGAAACCTCATACTTCTTGCTTTCATTAGCCGGAGGTATCCCGTTTGCATCAATATACCTAGCAGCTGCTTCAATGTCTTTTCTTGAAAGTTCATCTTTTTTCATTTTTTATTTCCTATTTTTCAATTTCGAATTGAATTTCATTATGCAAGATTTCTCTCCTGCTATCTTGAATCTAAAATATTTACATAAAAGCTATGACAGTATAAGTTATACATATCTTACGGTCTGAGATCTATCAAGCAAAAAGAGGAACTTTATAAAGTTTAGTTGAAAGATTAAATCTTAGTCAGTTCCTTTTTTAAGAACTGTAAGGATATTCAAAGTGGTAGTTCATCCTAATAAAATCTGGAATTGACAAAAAAATAAGGAAAAACACCATGCAGAATTGTATCAGAAAACCTTCCGAATTTCCTGAATTTGCTCAGTCTGAAAAGCAGTAAAGTTGGGAATTTTTCGAAACCTAGAGAGTGTTTAACTATCTGAAAATTAGCGGATCAATGCCGCAGATGGATATGTTTCCTTGAGAGTGTCCTCACTGTCATGATGCAATGCACAGGCATGGAACAACGACGGTACGCCTGGTCCATATACCATTGGTGAGGCACTGGCTCTTCAATAGATACGATGAATATTCTAAGGCTGTCGTGCAAGAAATAATGCCTGTAAGACGCACGTAAATAGTGGTTGAAAGGGAGAGGTACAGGTGTCCTGTATGCGGGCACAAGGAGACCAGAAATATACCATTTAAAGCAAATGAACACATGATTACAAAATCACTGCAGGATCATGTGTGTATGCTGATGAGTAGCGGTTTTAATCTGTCAGAGGCAGCCAGAATTACAGGTCTGGATCCGATGACAATAAAAGCCATCGACAAGAAAAGACTGAAGGATCTGCATACGGTAGACTGAAAAGAGTTAAAAAGCCAAAGCAGGCAATACAGCTGGGAATAGACGAATTTAAACTGCACGACAGACACTACTATAAACTGATCACAGAAACAAGCTCGAAATAAATCAAAAAAACTGGTTAAAAGACAAACAAAGGTAAACTTTATGCTATGTATGAGTTTAATAAAGACGATTACACGCATATTGTAGTAGGCAAAAATGAGTAACCAAAAGAGATTCAAAGATGGATGTGTAAGAGATGCGAAGCAATAACATATCCCAAGTTAAATCTACATCATGAACCGAGTGAATGTGCAAGATCAAACAGAAGTCAGTTGTCACCACATAACTGGGTTAAAATTGGTCAAATATCTCGTGCAGAATATCATGAATGGCTTGCATAAGAGGTAGCAGAGTATCAAGACTATTTGAAACGTAAGGTTGAGTTTGAAAGACGAAAAAGGATAAAGAATACAGTATTTAACATGACTATTTAAACTTTAGGCTCTGTTAAGGAATAGTGTTGATCCGGGAACCGGCATGATACATACATGCACAAATTTATCTGGCAAAAAATGGCTCTTTACAAAAACAAGTTGGAAATATCCGATTCACCTTATTTCTAATAATCATTTTCGTTATTTTAATAATATCATTTCCTGTATCTTATTGTTTATTATCTTCGGGATGTATCCATTATTTTTAAGAAGAAATATTCATCATCTCTAAATCCGTAAGCATTCCTTCTAATAGTTTTAATTTTATTATTAAAACCTTCTATTATCCCCGATGAAATATTTGTTGATTCATGCGTAACAATACCACAAATGTGGTTATTCAGGAGATTTGCGAACTTCTCAAGATGGTGATTTTTGGATTCACGGCACAGGTTAATTACCTCGGTAATTTCCGCTTTCATGGTCCCGGGTATGGTATCAGCAGTAGCAGGACCGTATCCTGTTACAAGAGAATGTTTAGCGTAATATCTCTCCATTCTGTCGGTATCAGGATTGAAAACAGTCTTAATCTCATAAGCCAGTCTGAGCTTTTCTCTGATTATATCAGCAGTCATAAGCAATCCATTCTCCTGCAGCAGGGTCTTAAGTCTGTCTTCATAGCCGGTATGAGGTTGCGGAGCCTTCAGATTGAATAATTCCGGAGAGTAAACAACATTTTGTGTAAACTCCTTTAATTTATTTAAAATACTTGGCAGCCACTTCTTTTGTAAGTGGCTGCATGATCATTTGGTTTCTGACCAATGACCAGTTTCTTACTGGGAACTTATCCCACTTTTTCTTTAAGCTTGCGTACCCTCAGATATAGGGCTTTAAACACAGCGTTCAGACTTTCAAAAAAGACTTTCTTAGTCATTTTTTTCAAGCTTGAATTGACGGCTTTCTAAGGCGTTTGTTGTACTGATGCAGTGTCTTATCCAGCTTGGAAATTTAAGCATCTGAAGTATGGTTGTTTCAAAGTGATTTTCCTATACTCTGACCGCACCTGGCCTGGATATTTGTCGCCCCATGGTTCTTTGAATTCTGCGAATTTATTTCTGGCAGAAACTTCATCATTTGCCTGGTATACAGCCTGATAGAAGCACAGAATGCTTTATAACACCTGGGTGGAATGAATTTGATTGAATTCCTCATCAAATGCACAATACAGCGTTGTACTATAGCCTTAGGGAAGATTATCTTAACCACTTCCTCCAAACCTGAAACTCCATCCATCATGATGAACCCGACGTCTTTTACGCCTCGAGTTTTCAGACTTTCCAGTATATTTAACCAGGTGCTCTTGGATTCGCTTGGATCCATCCATAATCCAAGCACATCCTTATGGCCATCCTGATTGATGCCAAGTATCACGTAAACTGCATGTTTCCCTATCTGATTTTCTGAACTGCGTTTCTTGTTTACATAGACACAGTCAACATAAAGAAACGGGTAATACTCTTCAAGTGCTCTTTTGCGCCATTCCTACATTACTGGTATCACCTTGTCGGTGATTGCCGATATAGTGCTTTGAGCAAGGTTTACATCATACATATCTTTGATGGTCGCTAATATGTCTGCCTGACTCATTCCGTCAGCATACAGGGCTATTATTTTTCTTCTAATCCATTGATATTGCTGCATCCCTTTGGTTCCAGCATCGTATCATAACTTCCTACAGTTACAGGCCCAACTGATGTTTTGTGAACCTTGGTGTAGGTTCCGTTCCTTCTGTCAGTTGTTTATTTCTTTTATTGTGAGAAGCGCTTATAACCAGGGTGATCATCCAATTCTCCTTGCAGAGCACTTTCTATGAATGAACTTGATAACTGCTTAACTGGATCATTGAGATCTGCTAACGATTTCAAGTCACCTGTCTTCATCATATTGGCAACAGCAGATGCCAGTTCTGGATTTACTGGTTTTTTCTTTGGTTTCATTGTGTAACAACATCTATTTTAAAAATGATAGTGCTCATGCCTGCATGGCCTTAGTATATAGGATGAACACCGTTCTTCAATGTTTACACAATCATTCCATTACTCTCGCGTTTCCAACTTGAATTTGCAAAGAATCAAAATTCTTTGTTTGATCTATCTATAGAATTTACATTGTGATTTGGGTTTTTTCTTTTGGTTTTGAATATACTTGATATAGGCACATGTAATAATTGAAAAGTCTTTTTTCATCCCTTGCAGCGTGACATATGGAACCGGACCGTTCTTGTTTTCGGTATACGGAATTGAATCAGTAACAAGGAGATTTAGTAATGTCTCATGATGAAATATATAAACAGTCTTTAGAATATCATCAGAATCCACCAGGAAAAATAGCTATTACCCTTACAAAAGAGGCGAATACCGCTCATGATTTGTCTCTTGCGTACAGTCCGGGAGTTGCAGAGCCGGTTAGAGAAATAGCTAAAAATCCGGATAATGCTTATAAATATACATCCAAGGGCAATAGCGTTGCGGTAATCACTGATGGAACTGCAATTCTGGGACTCGGAAACCTCGGACCGCTGGCATCAAAACCGGTAATGGAGGGTAAGGCGCTTCTGTTCAAGCGCTTTGCAAATATTGATGCTGTGGATGTAGAGGTCAAGCATGACGGCGTTGATGATTTTATTAAAACAGTTGCAAATATTGCCGACAGTTACGGTGGTATCAATCTTGAAGATATCAAGGCTCCTGAGTGTTTCATCATTGAAAGGGAACTCATTAAACGGTGTTCAATTCCGGTTTTCCATGATGATCAGCATGGCACGGCGATTGTTACTGCTGCCGGTATGCTTAACGCTTGTCAGATACAGGGAAAGAAGATAGAGGAATGCAGAATTGTATGCGTTGGAGCAGGTGCTGCAGGTGTTGCCTGCATGGATTTCCTTTTGGAAAACGGTGCTCAGAAAAAAAATCTTTTCATGTGTGACCGTCACGGTGTGATAAGATCTGATCGTACAGATCTGAATGGTGAAAAGCCTAGATTTATTAATGACACAGGTCCTAAGACTCTTCATGAAGCTTTGACAGGTGCAGACATCCTAGTCGGTGTATCTGGTCCGAACCTTGTTACTGAGGATGAGGTCAAAGGTATGGCTCCTAATGCTATCATTTTCGCATGCTCAAATCCTGAACCTGAGGTTTCTCCTGAACTGGTTAGAAGTGTCCGTCCTGATATTATTATGGCTACAGGTCGTTCTGATTATCCGAATCAGATTAACAATGTTATCTGCTTCCCGTTCCTGTTCCGCGGAGCACTTGATGTGAGAGCAAAATGCATCAATATTCCTATGATGAAGGCTGCTATGAATGCCATTCGCATGCTTGCTCAGGAGCCGGTGCCGGAGGAGGTTGTAAAGGCAGCTGAGGCTACTCACCTGGAGTTCGGTCGAGATTATCTGATCCCTAAACCTATGGATCCGCGGCTTCTTAAGAGAATTGCAAAAGCCGTTGCACAGGCTGCTATCGATTCAGGTGTGTCACAGATTCCTATGCCTGAGCACTATATGGAATGATGAAGGTTAGGTAAATACTTTTGTTTGAAGGGAGATCTTCGGATCTCCCTTCATTATTTTGAGAACTTGCTCACATTGTATATAATGCAGTCTGTCGATGGTTTTTCGTCAAGAAAATTAAAAAGGAATCCAGTCAAAGTCTGGAACTGACGCGCAGCGGTAGAAGGGACGCATATACGGTAGACACTGGCATCAGCTGGGAAGTGGTATACAAGCGGTTAGTCACCTTTAAGTCCGAAGACTTGCCCGACATTTTGAAATTTCTTATTACGCGATTTTTTAAGGATTTAAATGAACAAGTTGTATCTTCTTACAATCATGGCAATTCTCGCCCCTGCGGTCTCAGTGGCATCAGATTCACAGAGTGCCGGAAATGCTGATGACAATATAACAGATCAGAATATGATCATTGTTACTTCAACCCGTTATGAGGAGCCTGCCTCATCAGCACTTTCTCCGGTTGTTGTTGTTACCTCGGATGATATCAGCAAGATGCAGGCGACGAGTTTTGCAGATATAGCGAGACATCTTCCCGATGTTCAACTTTTTATAAACGGCGGTCGTGGACAGCAGTCTAAAATTCAGGTGCGAGGTGGAAATTCAACGGACGTACTCGTTTTGATAAACGGTCTTAAAATTAATACCTCATATGACGGAGCGGCATATATAGAAAGAATTCCTGTGCATATGATTGAACGGATTGAGTATATCCGCGGTGTCAGAGCTTCTCTCTATGGATCACAGGCGTCTGCGGCCGTGATAAACATTATCACAAGACCTGGTTTTAATGATGACAATATACATGTCAGAGCCGGATATGGCTCATATAAAAACCGTCAGGCAAGTGCATCATTTAAACATTCGGTTGGTGAAAATGGTGAAATTAAGCTGGCTGTAGGTACCGAAAAAGAAAAGGGATATAACGTTCTTCCTCTTGATGGTTTGAACAACGGTGATCATCATGGCTTCCAGGGTACAAATTTCATGGCTGATTATCAGCACAGACTTGGAGGTTTTACTCTTTTTGGCGATTTCATGTTTAATCAGACTAAATCTCAGTTTGATAACAGTTACATATCCGACTGGGACGGGCATGCACATGAATATGATATGAACCGTTATGATAACTATTCGTTTGAAGTCGGCGGAAAATACGATGGGGAAATATATAAATCACGACTTTCTCTCAATTACCAGAAAACAGATGATTATGAGCAGATTATGCTGAATCCGTTTCGGGAAAAGAAGTCTGATAATACTCCGATTTATACTAGAACAACATCTGCTAGCTGGAGCAATGAACTGGCACTTTGTGATTTTCTTACCATGGCAGGCGGTGTAGATTATCGTCGTGATCGTTTGAAGCCTTCATCGAAAGCTTATTATTCACATATAGATGCTCAGCACCCGTTGATTCACAACACCGGTCTTTATCTCCTGACTCAGTTTGATGCAGGCGGTGTGCAGGCTGAATTATCCGGAAGGTATGATCACAACACACAGTACGGCGCCCATTTTACCTATCAGGGAGGATTAGGATATACGTTCCTTGATGATTTTAAAATCGGACTTCGCTACGGCACATCGTTCAGGTCACCTACTTTTATGGAACTTTATTATCCGTTCGTCGGCAGCGGAGATCTGAAACCTGAAAGTTCTAACAGCATTGAACTCATGCTCAGAGGTGATCACAAGATTCTGGACTGGAGAATCTCACTTTTCAAAAATCATTACAAGGACCGCATCATCTACTTTTATGAAACTTATTCATACAAGAATATTGCCAAGGCTGATATCAAAGGTATCGAAGCTGAATTCGGGTTTGAACTTTGGGGCGTAAAAAATACTTTTAACGCCAGCATAAAATCAGCCAAGGATGAAACGAATCATCATGATATTCCGTACATTCCTCGCCGTGATTTCAAGTGGACTCTTCTCGGTTCAGTATATGATTTTGATCTTTCAGCATCATTTCAGGCTTTTTCAAGCAGATATGCTTCTGACGGAGGAAAAAGACTCGGTGGCTATGGTATATTTAATTTAGGGGTTGGATATAACATCTCCAAGAATTTCAAAATTTCAGCAAAGGCTGATAATATTTTTGATAAACGCTATGCGTATTCCAGGGGATACAATTCAACCGAGTATAAGACTCCGGAAGCAACATATGCTTTAAGTTTTGATTTTAACTACTGATAATGCAATTCATTATTGAATTGGATCTTTAACTTTCTGAGGATTGCTGCTGCATGATTCCGCATCTGCAATCCTTGGTTTTTTTATGATTGAATGGTGAATCAGACAAAAGACCCGAGTTTTTGACTTCGAGTACCCTAAAATGGTCAGTTTTTCCAGGACTAACCCATATTTTTGAACTACAAAGAAATTAAATTAGTGGGTGCGAATTTGTTGCAAGGAGTTTTCCGGAGGTGTTATAATCTTAGTGTGGAATGCTTTATGTGGTGTTAACGAGGGATATTTATCATGGGTGTTTATGTTGCCATAAAATCAGCTGGACCTACGCATGAGAAGTA
>JAEEOK010000099.1 GCA_016284235.1 Succinivibrionaceae bacterium | reverse complement strand
CCAGACTTTAACCTATGAAGCATTCTACAATACTTACTATAATAAAGATAATGCTTAAAAAATGTACAAATGCTGAGTTTTCACAGAGGTGAAATAATTAAGAAATTTTACTGTCCAATGACGGTTTAGTACCCTGAATGTTGCGATTTCAAAGAATTATCTGATATCTTTAAGACAGACTCGGAATGGTGCATGAAAATTTATGTTCCTGTTTCATTGTTTGCAGCAGGGTGATTTGTTGAATTGCGCTTACTTTTCATCAGACTTATCAGACTGCACTATTGTATTTAATTCTTAATTCCGTGTCCGTTGTATTGCTGAGGTTTTTCCGGCGTTTGGTATTATCGATCTGTCTGGTGTCTGATTCGTATTGCAGCCGGCTGCCGATTCTGGCTGAATTTCCGGTGATCCCCGGGTGTTGCACGAATTTTGGCCGTAAGATTGTTTGTTTATTTTTTATTTCTTCGTAGAGGAGCCGTAATGAATATTTTCAAACCGATGGTTCTCTTAAGTCTGGTATCACTGTCTGCTGTTTCTTCGGCAGATGAGGAAAAAAAATTCTCCTATGAGGATTTCAGATATTCGGTATGTGTTGGCGGCGGTGATTATTCGAAGAATGTTCAGGAGGCGATCCTGAAAATGACAGGAGAAGGCTTCGCTATTAACGGAGACTGCGTCAATGAAACCCTGTTTTCCACCATTACCCGCCGCACCTATTCGCCGGAGTTTATAACAGCTCTGCTCAAGAGCGGTGCAGATCCGGACTTTACCGGTGAAACCGGTATTTCAGCCCGCATGACAGCGCTTTTCTCCAGGAAGGCAGACATAGCAAATCTCTTTATAACACAGGACTGTGATTACGGCAGAAAGGACAGGAGCGGCGAGACTCTGCTGCAGCTGGCATTCAGCAACAAATATCCCGAGATCGCAAAAAAGGTTCTGGAATACAGGATCCCGGCGAAAGTGATTAACGAAAAAGGTTCTGACGGCAACAGCGTTCTCGGAAGAATTGCCAGGGGACAGATTTATTTTGATGAGGCCAATGTTCAGCGCCTTGCCGAACTGGGTGCTGATTTCAATCAGCTTTCTTCCGACGGACTGCCTCTGCTCCAGGAATGTTTTCTGAAGAAAAAATCTCTGTCATTTGATGAAAAAAAGTTAAATGCCTTTATAAAGCACGGAGCTGACGTAAATGCCAAAAACAGCAGGGGGGAAAACGCACTGCATTTTATGGCTCACTACCGCCTGAATTCAAGACTGTTTGATTATGTTCTTGCCAGAAATCCGGATATCAATGCAAAGGACTCTTTGGGCAATACGCCGCTGCTGGCACTGTATGTTTATGGAGACGTCAGGGACAGTGACAGAGGAAATTATGCCAGTAAACTGATCAATGCAGGCGCTGACATCAATGCCGTCAACAATGAAGGAATATCTGTTCTTATGGCAGTGCTGCTTTCAGGAGCTGCAAGCGGCCGGTCTGATTATATCGCTGATAATCTGATAAAAGCAGGAGCTAAAACAGATGTCAGATCTCCTGACGGTCACAGTGTATTGTTTTTTGCTGCTATCAACCGTATTGGATCATCTGTTGAAAAAGTTTTGCTTGAAGGAGGATTCGATTTGAATGAAAAGGATCCGGTGACCGGAGAAACTCCGCTTATTACTGCAATTCTGGCTCATAACAGCAGTTTTGCCGCGAAACTTGTTGATGCAGGTGCTGATGTCAATCTGACAGACAGCGAGGGCAGAACACCGCTTATGGCACTCGCTTTTCATTATCCTGATGTATCTCTGGCTCGAAAAATACTGAAGGCAGGAGGAAACCTGAAGTCTGCAGATAAAAAAGGAAGAACAGCCTTCGATTACCTGGAGGACAGCTACCATCAGGATGATGATAACTACAGCGATCGTATCGAAAACCTCAGAAAATTCTTTTCTGAGGGGAAGTAGACAGTACTGGTAAACAGCTGATGTTTTATCTGCATGGTGATTATGAAGAGGCGAGAGCCTGTAAATATTAGCGGATATCAATCTGTTTACTGCGTCGTATGAATTTAAACACGGATTTACGCTTCGGCAAGATGAAATTGGGTCGCAGAAGCAAAATTGTCAGAAAAATATTTTTTTCAGAGGTGATTGGCATGAATAGGAAGAAGGTATTATTCAGCAGTGTTTTTTGTTCTGTCATGCTGGCATTTTCAATGAGCAGTGCAGATGCCAAAGTGATCAGCGTTGAGGTCAAAGGAAAGAATCTGCGCACAGCCGAGCAGAATGCCAGAGTTGCAGCGACGCGGCAGGTTATGCTGTCTGTCACCGATGAAAAATTTATCCGTGAACATACAAAGGAAATCCGAGCAGATGTTATTGCCGGTGCTGAAAAATATGTCAGCGGCATCAGGATCACGGAGAAAAATGAAAGTGGCAGGTTCATGACCATCAAAGCTGAGGTTGATGTCGACAAGCCGAAGCTTTCCGCTTATCTTAAAAGCATCGGTGCCGTTATTGTTCCTGCCTATGACGATCTCTACGAGGAGCGAAGAAACCTGCAGAGAGAAGGATCCTCAAAAATTTTCGGCGATACTCTGTCATTAGGGTTCACAAGCGTACTCCTTCCTGCCGTCACTCAGATCCCCGCCGTAACCGAGGAGACAGTGCCAGGTACTGATCTGTCCGGTGACGGACAGACAGTCTATGAGCCCGGAGATATGTTCTGGGTTTATTACCGTCTGCCTGACTATTCGGATATTACAGCAAAATCAGATCGCAGCATAGTTACAGTCAATCTGCCGGAAACTCCGGCTGATTATGAAAATTCTTTCGCCGGAAAAATCACTGACGATTACAGGGAAAACAGGGATCGTGAAGGATATTTCAAGGTCAGAGCTCCCAGCCGCAGCGGAAATTATGAGGTTCGTCTTTTCTCGAGGGGCAAGAATGAAAACATACTTCTGTCCAGACTCGGATTTTCAGTGAAGGCATCAGATGCAGCAAAACTCTCCCTCGAGAGAAACATCCTCCTGCCGGAGGAAACTTTTACTGTTCAGATAGACGGCAAGGATCTGTTCCCTGGGGGAAGTCTGATTGTTGCTCCTTCCGGCATGGATAGCATGAAGCAGGATGAGATACGGCAGAAAAAATTATTTCAGTCCAAGGAATTTGAAAATTTTTCAGATCCTTTTGTGGAGATAAAGGCTCCCGACCAGCCGGGAAGTTATTCTGTTTATCTTTTTACCGGGTGCAGCAGGTGCGAGGGATATGAAACAAACCGGGCGTCCCAGCTGCCATATGCCAGACTGGATTTCACCGTAAGGGAGCCTTCTGTTTCATCCTTCAGCGATAGTGTTATTTCCGTTCCTGCAGAAATACCTTCCGGATCCGGTTCTGGTATAGCCTTTGCCTGCAGTGAGGAATGGAGAAAGGAAAAAATTAACGTAGTCATAGAGTCTGTAACTGATCAGAAAAATTATTTCAGAGAATCAGCCATCTGTACTGACAGACCTTATTTCACAAAATTCGCACGTAATTTTTCAAAACTCGGTGACTACAGAGTTACCGTTTCTCAGGGAAGGGATGATAATCTTAAAACAGTCACTGCCGATTTCAGAGTGGTCCCTAACAGTGTTGACAGAAAAACGGAACCTTCTGTCAGTGTTCCCTCCCGGACAGTTGAACAAAACGGCAGCATGTTTCTGAAGGGGAAGGGCAGATCCTACTGGTCAGATTCAGCATTTTTGAGCCTGGTTCCGAAAAATCTCTCACGTGATCTGAAGCCTGTTCTTGAATATGCAGGAGAGAGAATTAAAAGAATCGGCAGAGGTTATAATTTCTCTGTTAATTTTTCTGTTCTTGAGCCCGGAGGTGATTATGAGCTCAGGGTATATGATTCTGCTGAAGAGGGCGGAACCATGCAGTTTTCTCTGCCGATGCATGTTATGACTGATGCCGAAATGGAGCAGCATAAAAAGGAAATCGAAGCCGGCGTGGAAAAATATCTGAATGAACCTGACAGGGAGCAGTCTTTATATAAGGAGAATCTGATTGAAACCTTCCATGTTCCCGAGCCGCCAAGACCAAAACCTCTGCTTTCACGCTCCGTACTTAGAACAGAGACGGATCAGAATTTTTCATTACCGGCAGTCACTGATGTAGCTCTGAAGACTTCCGACTGCGACAGGTATATTGACGATGAGATTCGATCCATGACCAGAATTGATATCACGCTGGGCAGGGAAGGTGATTTTGAAGGTGAACTGGGCAGATTTTCCAAGACTCTGCTGCTGAAAATGCCTCTTCCTGACGGATCGGCTCTGAAGAAGGTTCAGGAATCCATGGATGAGATCCAGGACATGTACAGCAATACAATAGCAGGTCTGGATCAGCTTTCGGAGAAGGATTATACCGGTGCACTGAAAACAGCCATGCTGATGATGATCAAGACAGGTATGAATCACTGCAGCAGTGAGGATTGTCTGAAAAAGCTGCTGACAAAAAATTCCAGTAAATTCAGGGAAAAAATGGCCAGAATGTCGGATCAGGGATTCCAGAATTACTACGATACACTTAAGACCGCCATCGGCAAAAGCCGGGATGGTAAAAAGATGCTGGATAATCTGGTCAGCTACCGGAAGATTGTGGGTGATTCTGCAAAAAGACTGAGCGACAGCAAGGATACCGCATCAAATGTTCTTGATGTGGCGGAGGATGTATCCACTCTTGCCGGAACGCTGGCAGGCGGAGATTATACCAACAAGGAGGCCTATGCCAATGCAGCAGCGGCGATCCTCGCAATAGAGTTTCCTGTATATGTTGCGACTGCCAAACTTTCCTATCAGGCATACCTGTCATCAAGAGACTTTGCCCGTGACGTGGCGGTTCTTCGCATGTACGGAAAATGGAAAAAGGTAGGGGCGGATACCAAGGGATCCATGGGATATGAGGATTTTGCGCGTATCTGGAAGGATGACTGGAAACTTCACAAGGATTCTGTCATGCGTCAGGCCAAAGAGGTGATGCTCAAAACCCTTGGAAACGAACTTACCAAAAAAGTTCTCAGGGGTGCAAGTAAAAGTATAGCAGATGAATATTTCCGGATCCTGAGGGATAAAGGGTATGAAGCCGCCCAGGAATACATAACGAAGACTGATTTCATAACCGAGGTGGAGGTTTATGATTTTCTGGAGACTCAGTTCAAAGAATGGGAGAAGGCTGAAAACATGAATACGGCTTTCGGACGCGAGCTCAGGGAAATAAAGAATGAATTCAAGATTATGAATTCAGAAAGCTATCCAGAGTGTGAGAAAAAATTTTACTCATGGTACAAAGGACAGGCTGCTGATCAGTACCAGGATCTTAAATGGGGAGAAAGAACTGACAGGTACTTAAATGACAGGGCAAAGTCTCTGTGGTACAAGGGCTGTCCGGAAGAGATGGATGCATTCAAAGCCTACTATCAGGCTAAAAAGGAAATTGAACTGGAGCTGCGCAAATGGAACAGAGATCGCTTCATGTGCCGTGCGAGAGATATAAAGAAAGAAGCTAAAAATATGGTCTGCGAGCTGGTGAACGGCCGCTATGATTATCTCAGTGCGGTAGGCCGGTATGCATGTGACTGCGGATGGAATGCAGCAATAGCAAACGGTGGAGTTGTAACAGGAAGCGATTTGAAAAATTACAGACGAGAGGCGGAGATTGTGAATGTAATGTCTGCCATCGGCAATCACGATGTTCTTCACTGTCTCTGCAACTACGGTCGTGTGTCCCACGGTGGTGCAAGTTCATCTGTGGGAATTTACTTTAGTCCGACTGCGACAGGAATTGCACCTAGCGGTGATAGATGTGGCGTAAATCAGCGAGGAACCTGCTTTGCCAGAGGAAATAGCTGCTGGCATTTTACCATGCCTACTGATGATGAGGGTTTAATAAGGTGCGGTTATGCAAAGGCTTTAGAAAACGCGAAGGACAAGCATGACGCCATTAAATCAGCCATTGATGAGACAAGACAGTGCAATGCGGATTATGATCTGATTATTAATAATGCAAAACAAAAGGAAATGGAAATAAAAAAGGCAAAGCGGGAAAGCGGAAAACTTTAGGCTGATATTCCTGTGAACAGGTGCAGGAAAAAGATTAAGATCCTGAAAATTGCAAATGCACAGCAAAGGCGGTTGAGTTGAAAGAAAACTGCGGAGGATTTTCTAATCATGAAGATATCTGGCTGATCTATAAAATTTGTAAAGATGTGAAGAGGTATGAACAATCCTGTGTCTAGCCATGATGCATGCTGCAGTCAAAAATAGGTTTCTGCCCGATTTGTGACTGCAAAGCAATATCTAATCGCTTCTCTATGATACATTGCCATAAAAGTAATCTCTCCCACTTCTGTCGGCGGTTTGCAGGAACAGATTTCCTTCATACGATCGCAGGCAGGTGATCATGTATGCCGGAGTCAATATGAACCGAAAAATTTTCACTTCTGCGAAGGTCGCTTTTCTGGCGGCATTTCTCTCTTTTTGTCCCCCGTCAGTTGCAGAGAACTCTGTAGACGCATCAGCGGTTCACTCATTGGTGCTGGGTTCGATAGGGTTTCCGGCATATGCAAAATACACAGCAAGAGCAAAATTCAGCGAGGTCGTGTCGGGTGCAGCCCCTGTAAAGCAGCAGGTGGAGCTGTGCGTGTTTGACGTCGGTCCGAAGGAGGCTCCCATTTACTGCAATAGCGGCAAAAAGGCCGATGACTCTCTCGGTCAGCGTGGATGGAACCTGTCCAATGACTTCTTGTTCTTGGGGAACAAATATACTGCCGGCATTTCTGTGAAAGCCGGCGTCATTACTATTACTGCAGTTAACAGCGACGGGCTTGAAGGTGCCACCATTATTTTGAATCCGAATCTTGAGCAGGTCGATGAGAACAGTGTTGTCAACTGGTCGGTTGATCCTGACTCAACCTGCATAAAATATGATTTGTGCTGACTGAATCCGGTGGTATAAATAGATGGGAGCCCAAATTCAGCTTTACCATAGTTTAAGATTGAAATGATCATTTCTGATGCGAATGCTCATGCTTCCGCGTCTGATGTTGTGTTCTCCTCTCAAACTCAAGTCATGTGTTCTGATCTACTAAAACACCATCACGGAAGAAACTCTCCGAAATCGGAATTTGCGGAGAGAAAAAAATCTGGCGAAATTCCTGTCACTCCCCGAACACAGTCCTGCCGTTGATGGACAGTCTGCCATCCATGTACAGGATCTCATACTCGTATACAGTCGCATTTGGATCCCTGGCAAATCCTATGGCATACGGAGCCATGTCCTGAAGGTGGTACTGCGGCATGTTAAATATCCCGCTGTCGACCTTCAGATAGCCTTTAACACGCGCTTTTGCAAAGGAGCTTTCGTCTTCAAGATTAATATTTCCGAGATAGGCACTGGCGGCAAATTCCAGTGACTGATTGTTCAGCTTCGCCTTAAGACTCAGATCGACTTCGGCAGTCTCAGTGAATAAGTCCTTTATGCTGCCTACCAGCTTTGCTGTATTTCCATCGCCTGTTAAGCACTGAATAGACGAGACAGCAGTGAGTGGATTTTCCACCGTGCTGTGGCATGTCCGGGCCAGACTGTTAAGATTGAGATTTCTTAATCCCAGTGTAAGCTCGGCATCTCTGATATCCATGCCCAGACCTGTGAAAGCCTTGATCCTTTTTCTGATGCCGTAATCAAAAAGATTGTCGCCTCCGTCCTCGGCCCGTCGCGACACAAACTCAATGGATGGTCGATCGATGGTGATCGGTCCGAGATTCCTGGTGTTTCCGGCATATTTTTCTATTCCGATTCTGACGATATTCACCTCCGGCCGGTTTTGAACCTCAAGAACCGCATTGTAATAGTTATGCGCGGATTTTTCGTTCGGAGAGTAAAAGGAAATCTTGTCGATCCTGTTTCTCAAATCAAAAAGACTGGCCGGTCTTGCGATAAAATCGTACAGTGCAACCGTTTGTTTTGAGTTGTTGCATTCAAACTCCAAATTGCCGAGATTGAATTTTCCATTCAGATCGTAGGACAAATTCGCCGTATTACTGCGAGGATCATAGCGTATGATGAAGGTGGCAAGTGCATGCCTGAATATGTCACGAAGATAAGGAGGCATGTTTTCCAGAACCATCTTCAGATTTTCATCGTCGATTGCCAAACGAGTGTCTACAGTATCACCGTTTACTACGCTGTTGGCACTCATCCGCAGGAAACTTATATTGTTGTACAGCAGTTCGTATACAATGCCTCCGTTTTCCGATTTGGACATTCGCTGCACGGTCACATTGCCTGAGTTTGGATTCAGACCTGACGCAACGGCACTGATTATCGCTTCTACCATGAGTTCAGTTGCAGAGTTCAGGTCATCTGTGACAGGAGATCCGGTGAAAGGAGCACTGTCCTCGAAGAGTTTCAGAGAGATCGGACGGATAACCGGAGTGGCAGTGTTGACGGGAACTGTGGTGACTACTGTTTCAGCAACTGCTTCTGACGGTTCGCCGGAAACTGATGCCAGCGAACCGTCGGCATTGCATTTCGCCGGTTCGGATGGACGGTAGAAGACGTTGACATCGGCACCAAGACACAACAGACTGGAAGCAAGCCGCTTTTCGTCAATATCCATGCTGGCAGTGACATTCACATTGCCGGATTCTGTGGCAATGCTGGAACTGATTTGTGTTCCGATGACGAAATCATCGGATTTCATGATGATTTCCTTTCGGATCTCCTTAATGTGAGTTCTGATGAAATTCTGATCAATCATTTTCTGCATCGCATCTCTGACGGCCTTGACATGGACGTTTTTAACTGCCGTTGCCTCGTCACTGCCAACAGCGCTTGCGTCAAAATTAGCAGCAAACGACACAGCGGAAA
Organism: Succinivibrionaceae bacterium; assembly: GCA_016284235.1. Taxonomy (GTDB): domain Bacteria; phylum Pseudomonadota; class Gammaproteobacteria; order Enterobacterales; family Succinivibrionaceae; genus UBA2804. The sequence continues at coordinate 518 of JAEEOK010000099.1, read as the reverse complement.
GTGCTGCAGAAAGAACAACAGCGGCGAGTGCGGATTTTTTTAACATGATGACCTCGAAATGAACAGCAAAACGGGAAACACGAAAAGAGGAGGAAACAGACGGAAGTCTGAAAGAACACATTCCACCGTTTTCTAATGGTAAAAGAAGTCAAACCGACAGTCTTTGTTCTGCTTCAAATAAAAAGATTTTTGTAGCAAAGAAAGATTCACTTTCTAAATTTGTCAGACATCATCACCTGATACGAATGGCTCTTTTGCAGGGGCATGCTCTCCGTCTGACAGTGACAATCAAACCCGAGTTTTTGACTTCGAGTACCCTAAAATGGTCAGTTTTTCCAGGACTAACCCATATTTTTGAACTACAAAGAAATTAAATTAGTGGGTGCGAATCTGTTGCAAGGAGTTTTCCGGAGGTGTTATAATCTTAGTGTGGAATGCTTTATGTGGTGTTAACGAGGGATATTTATCATGGGTGTTTATGTTGCCATAAAATCAGCTGGACCTACGCATGAGAAGTA
>JAEEOK010000098.1 GCA_016284235.1 Succinivibrionaceae bacterium | reverse complement strand
CTGCTTTGATTTGTACTTCTCGGCAGATGCAACATATGAAACATCGACTATTGCGGCTGAGCCGGAAACAATCTTTCCTGCATCGTTATAAACGAGTTTCTGAGTCCGTATGAATGGCATCCTCTGTTCCTCTGATAATCCTTGTTGTAGCACTATATAGTGCTATTATATCATTTTACAGAGTTTTATACCACAAGGTTTTAGCAAATTTTAACAATATAGTGTTACTTTTAATCAAATCCTAGGTTAAATATCTGAGTTCTTCATTTGTTTGGGGTTTACACATTTTTCCTTTATCCTTTAATCACCGAAGTATGAGTGGTTAGCAATGTAAACTGCTATAAGTTGTCAGGTAATAGCAATATTGTCATTTTATCAATTCGAGGAAATTCAATCGATGAAATAACTCATCCAGATTCAAAAAAAGAGACTAAGTTCACTTGAAATCCAGGACATACGCAAGAATGTCAACTTATAAAAAAGTTACTTAATATTTTTAACGGCCTTAAGCATCATGTCTCACATGAGTTTATCATTTTAGTTCTCATTAATTTGATCCTTTGTTTTCGGCTTTATTTGCACATCTTATATAGTATTATTAATTGGGAAAGTTCTAGTTAAATATACTGGAAAGTCTGAAAACTCGAGGCGTAAAATACGTCGGTTTCATCATGATGGATTGAGTTTCAGGTTTGGAGGAAGAGGTTAAGATAATCTTCCCTAAGGCTATAGTACAACGCTGTATTGTGCATTTGATGAGGAATTCAATCAAATTCACTCCATCCGGTGTTATAAAGCATCCTGTGCATCTATCAAGACTGTATACCAGGCAAATGATGAAGTTCTGCCATAAATAAATTCGCAGAATTCAAAGAACCATGGGGCGATAAAAATCCAGGTGCGATCAGAGTATGGGAAAATCACTTTGAAACAACCATACTTCAGATGCTTAAATTTCCAAGCTGGATAAGACACTGCATCAGTTCAACAAACGCCGTTGAAAGCGTCAATTACAGCTAATATTTCTTCTTAACAGACTATTTTAATGGTATGTCGGAGTGGAATTGTCCCGGGTAGCTGTAATTATGCTTAAAACGGAATCCCATACATCTAGCGAGTCGCTTTCAGGAGAGCTTATCTCGTAGCATCAGTATTGTACGTTCGGGATGGTTAGAAGACCAACATTTAAAATGGGAAAAATTATATTTTTTCTGTTAAAAAGAGGAACTTACACATTTCGCTTGACACACTCCTTGGATTTATGATCAGAAAAACGATTAGTTTATGATATTGAGTGTTCCTGAACACTTAAAATTTTCACTTCAGCTATTCAACCATAAAAGCATCTTTCGGCCTGAATCCATGTTTACACCAGAAACTCAAAATATCAGCCAAGTTGCCAGGTTACAAAAAAAATCTGAATCCTATGTTTACTGCTCAAGTCTGTTTACAAACTCAGATTTCACCGCGTCAGACTTACATCCTCCCATAACATAGATCAAGTCTATACCTCATCAGGAGTAAGGAAAAGCAGATATTTCTGATCCATTAAAACCGGCTATTCGCCGGCACAAACCATCTGAATGTATATTTACCGGCTTCTGCCTGCCGGTCACCGCCCTGCTACTTACCAGCAGATGTCAAATCAGCCTTTCGGACCACTATCACCCCGGGATAAAATCCGTAAATTCCTCCGTAGGTATGCATGGAATGCAAAAGCTGGGATCTAGTTCTGTAAACAATACCGTCAAAAATTATTTTTCCGGAATCATTAACAACAGTAATTTTTTTATCCATATCAAACATATCGTCATTAATATTGATATACAGGATGTCATAATCTGAACGGTGCACAGTTATCCTGTTATTTTCATAATCAAAATCAACTATTGCAGTATCACCGCGGCGGGCCTGCTTAACATCAACTTCAAGCTGATACATATGATTGCGCAGAACCTCCTCCTGTCGCCAGACGACATGAGGCGGATACTGATCCCTTTCATACTGCGACATCCACTCAATAGCAGCCTTATCCTCCAGATCCATCCAGTGTCCCTTTCCCTTTACAATATTTCCGGAAAAGATGTAGCCGTCATTTCCGCTTGCCTCTCTAAGCTCGGAAAGCTGCCTGATGCGGGCAGCGCATTCTGTATTTCTGTTATACGCTGAATCATATTCTCCCACCCAAACCATGAAAGGAAGATTGTACAGGTTAAGAAGGGAAACATCCCCGGGATGACCTGCCATCATGGAAGCCGCCGCAAAAGCATCAGGCATACGAGTCGCCAGACGCCATACACCGTCGCCACCGGCCGAATAACCCAGAAGGTAGACCCGGTCGAGATCTATCTCATAGTCAGAGTAATAGAAAACTTTCACTATCTCTTCAATAATGCGATCTACAGGCTCCTTAAACCACATATCCCATTCATTCCACGGAGCACGGGGAGCAACATAAATTCCATATGGAACCTGGTACAGGGAAATCTGATTCTCCCACTGCTGGTCATTAATCTCCGGCAGCGTACCTCCGCCCCCGTGAAGAGAAATATACAGAGGATAATCCATGTCATCCTTCTTTTTTCCGAAAACTTTGTAATCAAACCTGACCTGCGGGGCACCTCCGACCCAGATTACCTTATTGCTGAGAAACTGCCTGTACATGGAAAGAGTTTCTTCCTTCATGTAGGAGTTATTAAAAACGTCATCATAAACAGCATCAAGCTCCTGCAGAGAAAAAGCATCGGAAGGCTTTGAATCTGCAAAGGAGGGATGAACACCTAAAAGCACCGCAAACAATGCAGCGGATAATAATTTTTTCAGAAACATAAGAAACTCAAGATAATTAAAAGTTACTACACAGAACCAAAATCACATACTGTCAAAATCACAGACATACAGGCACTTATCAAAGCAGCAAGCAGCGTATTATCAAAACCGGCATGGATACATAATATATGCATCCGGCGCCCAGTGCTGCTGAAGCGCGGGATCCATCATTCAAAGACAGCGGCACTGTGAACTTTGACATACCAGGTCTACGGAAGAATTTACTGCACCTATGCTCGAGCTTTTCAGCGCAGAAATATATTTCAGTATGCACTGCTTTATCTCAGTTCGGCGGCCGACAGACCGTTAAGCCCAGTTATTCAGAAAACGAAAAATTTCGATACATGAAATTCCAGTTACTGACCAAAACCGTTTTATGACTCTTCAGCAGATCTTTTATATTTAAATCCTCTGACACCGTCACCTGGTTTTCCTCTGCCCCTCACCATGTTTTAGCAGACAGCCCGGCAGATCATTTATATGAATAAAGTCACTGCACTGATTTGCAGCCTTCTCATGCACCGGCCCTGTTGCTGTTCTTAAGAGCGCTTCAGTTCATAACTCTGTTGCTGTTTTAAAGGCGTTTCAGTTCTTAACGCGGCTGCTGTTCTTAAGGGTGTTTCAGTTCTTTACGCTGTTGCTGTTCTTAAAGGCTTTTCAGTTCTTTACGCGGCTGCTGTTCTTAAAGGCGTTTCAGTTCTTAACACTGTCGCAATTCTTAAGGGTGTTAAGTTACTAACGGCTGTCGCTGTTATTTACGATGTTCCTAATCATTAACTCATAAGCAACTCATTAACTCATAAGCAACCGGCTGACTCCGGACAGAATCGTTCTTTACGCTGTTCCCTGCCCTTTAACAGCTTCAGCCGGATTCAAAATGCAAGGATGACGGTTACTTAAACAATTTCCAAAAGATCAGGATCTTAAATTCCACACTGAACAGAATTTTTTGGCATTAAAACTCTCGGCAGTGATATTGATTACCTTTACTGATCCGGTTTAATAATACGTAATACGGGTACTTATCACCCCTATAACCTTAATATTTCTCTGATGAGAATTCAGCGGAGCATAATCGCTGTTTGAAGGAATAAGCTCACAGTACGCGGAGCCGTCATCATTGTACTTCTGACGGTATTTTCTAATCACGACATTATCGTCGCCTTCAATTTTTGCAACAATGAAATTTCCGCTCACCGGAGTCTGATCCGTGCTTACAATAAGAGTGTCACCAGGTTTAATATCCGGAGCCATGCTGCTGCCTTCCATCTTCAGAGCAAAATTACCCCTGACCGAGGCCTCAACAGGTATCTGATCCATAGACGGGGATTTGAAGGTTTCATCAAGATCTGCAGCCTGTCTGAATGTCAGAAGAGGGACAAGTCTTGATGATTTCTTTGCATCATCGCCGCCCGGCATGAGACCGTAGTTATAAGATTTAAAATCAACAGACTGATCCTCACCGAGAAGAACAGCCACGGACACGCCGAAATAAGCTGCAAGCTTGTTTAGCATATCAAAGGATGGCTCAGTTTCATTTTTTTCATATTTATTGATGCTGCCGTAGGAACATCCTATTTCTTCCGCCATGGTCCTGAGACTTACTCTGCGCCACATACGGAAATTTTTCAGGTTTTCCACAAAACGTTCTTTATCTATTGCCATAATTCTGCACCGGAAAAATTAAATCAGAGTTAAAAAAAAATAAATTTTTTAAATATGAAAAAATGTTAACATTTGTTAAACATATTTTCAATCTTCAGGACTATGGAGACTAAGATGTTAAAATACTGTTTCACAGCTTTTCCATACACATCCTGTAATCCGCCGCACAGCCCCGGAACTGATAAAAGCAGACACAGTTCACAGTCTAAAATAAAAAATGATAAGTCGATCAGAATTGTCAGTTTAAAACATTTCAGACTGAAGAAACTGATGCTAGTATACTCCGTGTCATCACAATTTTTGTGCTGTTCATAGTTTTACTCCTTTTTTTACAATACTCATTCTGAGTACCTCTCGGGTCCGTTATACGGACCTTTTTTTTCGATTAACAGACCTGAAATCAATCCTGGGACAAAAGACAGAATACCTTTTAACAGGACATTGCTGACAGGCCGGCAGTCATCATGCCACGCGGCATATGCTTCAATTTTTTTATCAAAAGAATGACCGGGATAATGAAATAATGCACACAAACATTTACAATCATGTATGAAATCAACAGAGGATATCCGATGAAAAGAACATTCAAAACGCTATGCATGCTCATTGCAGTTTTCAGTCTTCCTGCAGAGGCTCTGACAGAAAAAGATTTTCTTGGGGACTGGACAGATCCGGATGATAATTTTATATCCATAGAGACAAAAGACGACGGAGGCCTTTCCATCGCAGTAAGCGAACCGGTGAAGGGAACAGATGATTTTAACGCATGTGAGTGCTCCGGCAGATATGATCCGGACAGACTCCGCCTCTATCCTGCGCCGAAAAGCAGCTGCAGCGTTTTCAGATTCAAAATCGGGGAGGATCTCACCGAAAAAGAATCATATGAAAAGGATAATAATTTCTACCTCATTATCAATGATTCCATGAAACTTGAAAAAATTGAGCAGGACTGCAAAAAAGGGACGGCCTGCAGATCGGTTTTCACAAAAGATGATGAGTAAGCGCCGACAGTCGGACTGCTGAAAAAAAAGAAACAGCCGAATCCTACCGGAGAATGTCTGTTTCTCCACAAAAGAAACAGTGCAGGAAAGTCCCCTGCACTGCAAAGATATTTAAACCCGGTTCAGTCTACAGTCCGCCTGCTAGTTTCATCATAACTGAAGCACTGTCACCGAGATTTTTCAATGACGAAATGTCAGCCGAAACAACCCCGTTAATCACACCCGGCGCGTAAAAGAGTCCGAGACCCGCGGCGATGCCCATGGCAAAAGCCATAATGCTCTGTCTTGCCACACCGGCGATAATACCGACCAGCATCATGGAGAGCGCAATAATTTTTCCGAGTGTTCCCTGGGCCCAGCCAAGAAGCGTATTCCAAACGTCGTCAAACTCCGAGCCCTGATCCCCGGCAAAGGCCGAATCGGAAATCAATAGTGCCAGCAGAACGGCAATAACCGATCCGTTTTTTCTTAAAAAGCCGAACAAATCAGCGGATAAAGAGGAACTTAAGAAAAATTTTTTGATAAGCGGAGGAATGAGGTGATCCCGAAGTGCATAGTTCTGCGAAGCCGTACACCGGGCAGAGCCTGCAAAGCCCCGACAATAAAAAAATAAAGCTGAAAGTCTGCTTTTTATATTCATAAAAATACTCCCTAATAAAAAACTAAATAAAAACAAAAAAATAATCGCCAGTCAAAATTTTATCCGCCGCCCCTCTGATGCTCCTTTTACGATCATCAGGATGACTTCATTTAAGCCGTAAACAGATGCAGAGAAGTAATTAAATCCATGCGGATCCGCAGAAATAAAAAACGGCGGCGACAAAAAATCTGATCATGCATCCGGAGGAGATATACTCACAAAAATGTGAAACTCAGGCTGAAACTGATAGACAGTTCTCATGAAAAAAAATTTTTTACCTGTTTTCAGCAGTCTCTCGAAATCTCAATCTGCTGCCTGTCAGTCAGCTTCCGCAAATTCCCTTATGCTATTTTTCAAGAGGTGCAAAATAACGCTCCTCATGACGTTCAGGTTCTCCCACCACCCAGCGTCGCGGCTCTATTTCAACAAAAACATGAGACGGTGAATTAAGATCCCCGAGATCATCCTCCCATCCCGCAATCCATATTCTCATAACCCCGGCAGGCGTTCTTACAGGTACGGGTTTATCCGGCAGATTGGGAATAATGTACGCCTCGCCCACGATTTTTCTGTTCTCCAAGGTAAACGGATCCGGGATCTCGTCAGCTTCCGCCGCTGAAGCCCGATTTAAAGCAGATGCTCCCAGGCTGCCGGTATCCGAATTTTTCTGCAGGGATCCACGGGCTTTTTCAGCACCTGTGCCGTCTTTTTCTCCTGATTTTTCATCTCTGCCCGCTCCGGCAATTTCTGAAAAATGCTCCATGCTTCCTCCGGTAGCCTCATAGACTTTTCTTACCGAAGTACAGGGCATGCCGTCCTGACCTCCCGGACACTGATATTCGTTTTCACCGATATTAAGAAAACTGCATCCTCCAAGAAGGAAGATCCCGATAAGAAACACTGAGCCCGCACCAGGCTTAATCAGATTATCCGCACACATATAAATCCGCCATAAATCAAATTCCAACCAGCCAGAAACCGCAGTAATCAGCAGTGCCGGGACTTAACATGAAACAGGAAAATACTCTTTTCAAATCTGCAAAAGCCTCCGACAAATTAACGCGAGCCCGGAGATCCCGTAAAAAAGTCAGCGCAGTAAAAAAAGCACTTCATTCCGCCATCTCAAATACAGATTTTCTTCTTAATAAACCCGGGGCGGGTCTTTATAAAGAACCCTGCGCCGGCTTGAATCCTGACTGCATCCTTATTTTCTGACGGCTGAATTCTCCGAAGCGCTGTCATTTCTGTAATTACCAGCCGTCTCCGCAGCCCCCTTCATTTTCGACTGTCCGGGGGATACCGCTTCAAGATATGTCCCCTTTGATACAATCACATCCACGGTTCTTCCTGCTGAAATTTCTATAACCGGATATAACCCTTCGGCAATTTTCAGATAAAAATCCGCTATGCGCCCGAGAGAGCTGCTGATCCCCGAGGCTGCCGCACCCTGAAGAGCCTTTGAACTGTAGAGACTTTCATAACTGACCGAGCCGCTGGTGCTTGTGCTGATGGTAGGAACGGCCTTGACATCAAAGGCGCCGGAAAGGCCGGAGAGAAATCCGGACATAAGTGATTTAGCAATAATCTGCCCCTGCTTGGAAACAAGCCTTCCTCTCACTCCGGCAAAACCGTCGGAACCCACCACATAGGCATCAAGATTACCCTCTATCACCTTTCTGTCAGCAGTAATGCAGGAAATAAGCTCGCCTCTTAAATATGCACGCTCAGAACTCAGGTCACCGTAGCCAGACACAATAAGAAAGCATTCGCGGATATCGCTCCTGTAACGGTTTGGAAGAACAGCCTCCTTTTTAAGCCGTATCAGGGCCGGAAACTGATCCCTGCCGTGCCCCTGACCGGTAGGCGCGTCCATGCCGTTTAAAAAAACTCCCGAGAGAATGGAGCCGGCGGGAAGATAAAGGCCGGACTTCAGACCTTCATTTCCGGGACTGTTTTCATCGGCCGAAGCACTTCTGTCTGAGATCCTCTGTTCATGATTTTCACCGTAGCGCTCCCCGCCCCTGCCGGAGGCTGTATAGACTGTGATCCTCGAACCCGGACGCATGCGTGTGCCTCCGGCTTGACCTGAAGTGCTGACGTGATCCGGATTCTGATCACTGCGTCCTGTTCTGTACATACCGTAACCCGTGCCGTCTGCATTGCTGTCATGAAACAGAAGTCTGTCAATTTCGTCTTTTCCGCCCCCGTCCTTTTTTTCAGGTCCTCCGGACTGAGTGCCGTTTACATGATCCGAAGAGACTCCGTGCCGGGAGGATTCGGCAGGATTCGAAGCTCTTGGTTCTGATGAACGGGAGGCGGATGATAAGGAGGATCCACCGGATCCGCTTTCCGTCGCTTCCGTTTTTCCGCCTTCACTCAGCTGGGAAGTTTCAAAAAAAGAATTTCCTTCGCCTCTGCCCGCGTATCTGCGGCCGTTTTCCGATGAAAGATATTTATACTGATCCTGAAGGCTCTGCAGCTGTCTGCTCATACTGTTAAGCCGCGCATCAAGAGCGGCAGGATCAATTTTAAGACCGCTGCGGTATGCCTGGCGCTCGAGCTGCTCCTGCAGAGCCGAGACCTGGCGGGCTAAATCGTGATTCTCTCTTGCCAGCTTTTTCAGACTGCTTTCCACGGCATCAAGAGAAACATCTCTTGTATTGCGATCAAGAAGCACATTTCTGACCGTGCCGTCATTTTTAACATTGTCTCTGCGCTCCGACATCATAAGCGCGGCCGATGCGACAAGGATCAGACCCCCGAAAAGTCCGGTCAGAGAAAGAGCCTTCTTCACCTTCGGAGGCAGAGAGGATTTTCCTTTTCCCATATCAGCGGCTCCTGAGGAGATTAGGTCTGAACAGTTCCTCCGAACCATTCTCATGGTACATGCGGCGGACAACAAACAATTCCGTTTTTTCGCCCGGAGAGAGATAAATCCGCGGCCATGCAGCCACGGCCGCAACATCATGAGCCGAGCATGAAGTCTCATCAAACTCTATATCATGATCTGAAGTGTTCTGCACCACGCCGATATAGACAGCAAAACTGTAACCCTTCATATACTGCCCCGGTGATTTGAAGCGGAATTCAAGTCCTGACTGGGCGCAGTAGGGAACAGACTGATCAGTTTTGGTTTCATGAAGCTCATAGCCTTCTGGAATTTTGTTAAGCGCAGCCGACTTCAGAATTTTTTTGATGGATGTGATGTAATCGCTGGAATGCTCAAAACGCATGGCTCTGTCGTTTCCCTTGAAATCCGGCTGCGCACCTGAACCCTCGGGAAATCTGAAGGTGACCTCGCGCGGCGGGATCTGCTTTGGAAGCATGGTGACGGAAATTGATTTTTCCGGTCTGCCCTGCTCGGTAACAAACATGGCAACAGGTCTGCTGTCAGATACGGTAATGTAGATTACATTGCCCCTGATGCAGAATTCCTCACAGGAATCAGTGGCACTGAATACCGAAGATGAAACAACCTCAGGATGCGCAAAGGGAGTCACAATGCGGTTAACATATCCAAGAGATATGGGAATGATTTCATTAACACCCCTGCGGACGGTAATGACGGTTTCGCGGTTAAGATCATAGGAGTTTACTTTAGACTGTCCGGCGGACGTGGTTTTATCCGAAACTTCGTTGTTTTTTCTCTCCGGTACCCTGCGGGAATGCCCTGACGAAGACTCTGATGGCTGAACTGTTTCTTTCTTTGCAGTATCAGCCGCATAATCACCTGAAACCCTTGCACTGCCGGAGGATGCCGGTACAGAAAAGGCACGGGAATTTTCCAAAGTTCCGGAGTCTGCGCTACCTGGTAAAACTTTTCCCGAGTCATGATCTGACGCCTGTCCTTCGGTTCCTGACGCCGATGCATCGTTTTCCGAAATATCGGTACCGCGACGGTAAGTATCTGATGATAATGATCCCATAAACGAGGATCCTAAAATTTTCGGATCCTGCAGTCTGACTTCATCGTGATCCGGTTTACCGAGAGAAAGTCTGTTATCTGAAAGTTCTGAAATTCCGGAGGATGAAGCGTTAAGTTTACCGGGAGGCTGCATCCGGTCCGCAGATTCCGGTGACGGTGCTGATTCGCCTGCATGCTCCTTAAGAGAATTTTGCTCTTGTGCAGCAAGTGAATGATTTTCTTCATCAGAAATTCTCTGAGCCGCCTGCTCTTCAATCCTAATCTCTTTCTGCCTGGAGTTATCGTCATGGTATGTATCAGGTACTGCAGCGGAGGAGACACCGCTGTTTTTTTCACCAGACTTTTCTGCTCCGGATCTTTCTTCAAAGGTCCTGTCCTTATCTGTCTGAAACCTTTGCGTGATATTAATGTCTGACGATGAAAATATGCCGGAAGATTCTCCCGGATCAGCCGTTTTTTCAGAATCAGGTGTATAGTTCCTCCGCCTTAAAAGATTTTCATCATGAGACTGACTGGCATCTGCGGAGCCAGCCGCAAGGAGCAGTGCGAGAATATATCTGTTAATCCTGGATTTCATTACTTTCCTGTGTTTCATATAATGAACTTGTGTCACTTTTAATCCTGATAATTCACATAATGCCAGCGGATTTTTTCTGCTGATCCGTATACAAATCATTTTCCCGGTTATGTTCACTTTCATCAGAAAAAATTTTTCATCAAAAAAATTTAAAGCACAGCAGGCGGACGAACCGGAAGATACGGTAAAAAAAATTTTTTCATCTATGCTGCTTGGTTCTCAAATTGATTCTGCCGGTCGAAGTTTGTCCGGCGTTATGCATTCAGCATATCATATGCAGGCTTCATGCTGCGGAATAATGAGCACCTAGTTGCGACCCCGTCTTGTTCTTAGGTATTTCTGCGTATGGGGAGGATCGCTGTAGGTATCCATCCATACCAGCTCGGGGGCATAGTTCGAAAGTCTTATTCTGAATTCATACGTTCTAAGCTCCGTCGTTTCCTTTTCATTGAATGCTTTTGTAAAAAATCTTCCCGATACAAAAATTTTGTCCGTACCTTTTTCATATTCAACGCTTCCCGGCTCAAAACGAAGCACCACTCTGTCCTCCTTTATGCTCAGTGCCTGCTGACTCATAGCCTCCATAAACTCCTTATAGATAGAAGGAGAAATAAGCTGACCGATGCGCTCGCGCACAAAATCAATGTTGCCGGGCGTTACGTTGCCAAGCTCCTGAGCGAAGAAAAGGGCCCATGCCTCCTTGTATGATCGGGATCCGTCATCAGAGCGCACCCATGCCTCGGATGAAAGTGTGTAAGGCGCTATCACAACCACTCTATCCCGAACTATAAATGCACCGACTAAAGCAAGCACGGTAACAGACAGACAGGCTACAGACAGACGGTAAAAAAGTGTTTCGCGCTTCATCCCGTTATAGGATCTGAGGTATTCAGCAATATGCATATCCGGTCCGTAGTAAAGAGCTGCAGAAAGTCCTGCCGTAAGAAATAATTCGGAAATAATTTTTGTTCATATTCAGAAATATTCCCTGATGAATGAGTTCGGAAAGCATTTTCCGCGAAGTCCTATACCGAATCTGGTGTAGGCCCAGTGAACGATAAAGCCGTTTGGATGATTGTCCCTGAAGCGCCTGTAGAAGTAATTGCAGCACAGGCCGATGATAGTGAAAAGAACAACATTGTCGGAAATAACTCCTATCATAAGTCCCAGCATCGGCGGAGCGAGCTCGTCGGCCTGCCAGAGCAGAAAATGCGGAGGATCGTCAATGTAGCGGGATATGTATACAGGTTTCATGTTAACTCCTAAAATTTGTGCGTATTTAAGCACAAATTCAGGAAAACTCGTGTTCAGGGAAACTCCCTTAAGGGAAAGAATAACAAAATGAGATATGCAAAAAAAAGAAAGGTCCCTTCAACCGCAAGGCATTCCGGGATATCAAGTATGAAGAAGAGGCTCAGATAAACAGAAACAAGAGTCCGGATTGTCAGAGGCATATGTTTTTAACGATACATAAGCGACAGGAAAACGGACTGCATTAAGCCGCCTATGCCGCTTGTGCCGGCATACCTGCAGGAACGTACATCATGTCGGATGCCGGCGACATTGTGCCGGCAATTACAGAACATAAGTGAAATTATCAGATCTGCTGATATTGCGCCGGCAATAACGGTTTTCTGGAAACATGCCGGATCACCGAACTCCCGCCATGAAGTTATTTTCTTCCATAAACCGTCACATCCATGTATTTATTCAGATGGTCCAGATCTATGTTGCATCCGGTTTTAAAACGGATGGTAAACGGCTTTACCGGATCATCTCTGAATTTTTCCAGATAAAAGGCTGATGTCGACAGCTGGAAATCTTCAGAATATCCTCCATCGCTGTCCTCTGTCGTACCGTTTAATATATTCCAATACCCCCAGTTGGCATAAAGCGGTTTAACAAGCGATAACGTATCTGCCGGAGAAATCATTTCTATCTGCAGCACCGCATTGGCATAGGTTACACCCTCCCTCTGATCCTTCGCTTCAGCTGAAGCAAGTTTCCTGCATTTGCTGAATACCTGATTGCCTGCGTCATAAGCAAAGCCGTAAAAGTTAAAAGAAACAGCATCAATTGTAAGAGGCTCTTCAGCAAGGGTTTCTTCAGGATTATCCTTGTTTCTGAAACCGCTAAAGGTACAGACGATGTTGTTTTCACCGATCCGATCCTCCGTTCCAGGTACAACTTCGTCATAACGGCACGGGGACTCATTAGATGAGGTATATGCTTCAGCAGGCTGTGCCATCGCAACGCACAACGGATCGTCACTGCATCTTGCCGCAGCATCCACCATGGCCGCGGCATCCGCCACACCGAAGCCATAAAAACTGGAAAATCTCATACCGGCCGCATTATCCTGCCAGCCATAGTCATATACCATCGGTTTGTTGTAGATCAAATCATTTTCAGACTGATTTATTTCAAGACTGAGAGTTCCCATGGTCCTGTCGTTTCTGGCTGTTTTAGCCAGCAGATAGCGAAGCTGGGACACAGTCATATCCGGTTTTACCTGATATGCCAGAGCAGAAATTCCGGAGATCATAGGTGTAGCCGCAGATGTTCCAGTCATGGTCTGGGTATAATACTGCTTATCCTCGCTGTCCATCCATGGTGCCCCGACCTCTTTATCATATCCGGTTTCATCCCATCCATAGGATGACATGGTAGTGACAATACCGGCACTGGTGCCGGATAGATCAGCACCGGCTCTGTAGCCCATGCTACCTCCGGTGGCGCTGATCCATATATTGGAACCGGTTGAACTGTATGACGCACGAACACCAAGAGAATCAAGGGATCCGACATTTATTACGTAAGGATGCCTTGATCTCTCATCGGTCTGTTTAAATTCACAGTTGGTATTCAAAAAACGGCAGGTGTTCACATAAAACTCCTTCATCGTCCCGGCTTCACCCCCCTTGTCCATGAACTCGTTACCCATGGAATGAATAAAGGCGACATCCTGCTCGTAAAGTTCATCAAACAGTTCATAGGTTGAAGGATCATTCTCAGGAACAAAATCAACCCCCATAGAATTGGAAATTAAACTGAATCCCCCGGTTTTAATCACGTATGAGAGAAAAGTTGATGTTTTCTCCGTCTTAACCGGCTCTGGCATTACAGCCGACAAAGCTATTACATTCGCGTTATAGGCAATGCCGCGTCCGCCCTTTTCATCACCCCCGGTGGCAGCGATAATTCCTGCTACCATCGTTCCATGAGTGAAAACCAGCGGTAATGATTTTGTCATCTCCAGCGAAATGCCGGTGTTGACATAAGCCTCGGCTCCCGGGATCTGCATTGCCGGTATATAAATACGATCCCTGAGATCCTCGTGGTTTATATCTACCGGAGTGTCGAATACGACTACATTCACTCCCTCGCCGCTGATCAGCTTCCCGTTATGCACTGTTCTCCAGGCAGGAATTACATTCATATCAATCCTTTTCAGCGGCAGATTGACCATGCCGTACGGGTTCTGTCCAATATTGTAGATATGCCACTGATCCGCAAGATACGGATCGGTCGGTCTGATTTCTATTCTGTAGATGTATTCGTTTCCCTGGACGCCTGCTACTGTAAACTGCTCTTTTAAGGTTCTCAATCTTTCGTAATCAATGTCGTAGCCGGAAAAATATTGTAGCGGCACGGTGTAGAACCACTCAAACTCCCCTGCCTCCTCTCCGGTGACAGGATTGATTTTGGACAGGGTTCCGATCTGCGCTCTGATATCTGCAGCATTATTCAGGGTTACCAGATACGGCTGACCGGATATATAATCACCACCTGCAATTCTCAGTTCCCCTGGCTGATCAGAATCCGGCTGCGGATCCTGATCATGATTGAATTTAGCTTCTGCATGACATCCTGTAAGCGCGGCGGCAGTGGAAAACGTCAATGCAGCCACAATCAGTGCCAGGCGGGACTGTTTAAAGTTCTGACATTTGTTTTTCAAATCGTTGTTCTTCATCTCTAACTCTCCCGCCTGCTATTTCAATACCAGTCTGCTTCCGAAAAACAGTGACGGAGAAACTTTTTCAACTCCGTCTATGCTCTTCAGTTCTTCCATGTAAAGCTTCCAGTTTTCATAATCGTTCACAATAATCTCATATCTTCTCTTTCCTAACCGCTCTGCATGGAAATAATCAGGCAGCGTGCAGGATGTCTTTTTTGAACATGTAACGATTATCCGGTTTTCTATGACATACCCGTTTCCGTTCGCTTTTTTTACAAAAGCGATATGCTCCGGTGTCCTGTTTCCTGATACTACCTTGAACATTCCTACCGTTCCAAGATATTCAGAACCATCTATGCCACTTGAAAGTGAACCCTGCATTCCGTCATCAGAGCCGACAGCTATGAGAGCAAAGTTGTCGGTTATTATCAGACTCTGTGCATCTGCACCGGTTTCAGCCACTGCAGAGGATGCAAGGAAAAATGACAGAACAGTAAATATAGATTTAAGTTTTGACCGCACCATATTATGGAAAATTTCAGGCATAAAACCTCCAATAAAAATCAGAAATCGAAATGTGAACGGCGGGAAACTGACTCAGAGTGATATGCAACAACCGACCATTCTGTGATATCAAAAAGTTTAACTGCGGCTCCGGCAGGCAGCAACAGAACACGGCAAAAACATGAGAAAAATTAGAAGCGTGTCGGAAGTCGAGGAATAAGGAATCTCTGTAGACAGTTACCGATTGCCCTGCTTCTATATATGTTAGAGATTTGCATATTGAAAGGCATATCTCTGTACAAGCTGAAATCAGGTAAAATTACCCCGTTAAACTTTTTAAATAAATCAAGGTAATCATTAGGTGACCCCCAAACACATTCGAACAGGTAGTCATCTTCATAAAAATGAATCCACTGATCAAAAATCTGCGGGTGGCTCATCAAAAAGGAGCTTATCACCACAAACCGCATGGAAGGAAACCGGAAGGAGATCTTTTACCGGCTGACCTCCTCCGGCGATCATATCTATCAGGCCATGGCGCGGCAGATCCGAGATGCCGAGGGGCAATGCCGGGAGCTTATCGAAAGCTACAGCGCGGAAGAGCAGGTTCTTCTGGCGAACTTTCTCACAAAAATCGAAGAAATCATCCCGTAATCCGCCTGAAATCAGATCCTTGCCAGCTCCGCTGATAATGCCGAAATGTCAGATGTCTGAGATGCGGGCCAGGGGCCGGAATATTCTCCGCCCTGCTCTGTCTCAGCCTGAACACTCCGCCCTTCCTCTCAGCCGGAATTCCGTTTATACTTGCAAACAGCAGGATAGTAGTTTGGAGTTCCCTGCTCTCCGGAAGCGCCTCAATTCCGAAAATGGTGTCATAATTTTCGGCAAAGGAGTCATTTCCGAAAAAAGGCTCTGGCCTTGAAAAGGACTGAAATAATCATTTTTGCGAGGGACTTATGAGACACCGGCGGCTTGTGATATTTTTAAGCCTGATGCTCCTTCTGATTTTCTGCGGAACAGCAATTACGGTAACCCATCAGGCAACTGCTGCCGGAAGCTCTGCTAAAGAAGACGCTCTTCCGGCAAGTATCAGCCCGGTTAATGAAGCGGCCGGGAATGGGAATGGTCTCAGCCAAGAGGAGATAATGACAATGGAAATGCGGATCGGCAAAACAGCGGTTTCAGCGGCATGGGAGCAAAATGAGGCGGTTTCGGCGCTGATGAAGCTGGCGGCAAAATCTCCCCTTACGATAAAAATGTCCATGTACGGCGGCTTTGAGCAGGTGGGATCAATAGGTCACAGCCTCCCGAGAAACGACCGCCGAATGACTGCTCAGGCAGGGGATATCATGCTGTATTCCGGTAATCAGCTGGTGGTGTTTTACGGCAGCAATTCCTGGGCATATACAAAGCTGGGCCGGA
>JAEEOK010000097.1 GCA_016284235.1 Succinivibrionaceae bacterium | reverse complement strand
GAAGCCGATGACGAACTGATTCTTGTTTACCAGGATGAAGTCCACTTTCAAATTCAAACAACAGTTACTGCAGCGTGGTTTAAAAAGGGGAGTGCTCCCACCGTAAAATCGTTTCCAGGAAGATTCAAGACCTCCTATAGCGGCGTTGTAATTCCTGAAACCGGGGAGCTTTTTGTTGCAACTCCCGAAAAATTCAATTACGAAACTACCATTGATTCTATCCGCGCTTTTCTTAAGGCTAAGCCTGTTCCAGAGGGCAAGCGCTACGCACTGGTTATGGATAACGCGCCCTGGCATAAGAAAACCATGCGTTTGGTGTCGGAAGAATCTCGATCAGAATATGCAGATATTCGAGAAAAAGTCGAGTTTGTAAAACTACCTCCTTACTCACCAGATTTGAATCCGATCGAACAAGTTTGGAGAATTACTTGCAAGGAGAACACTCACAACGTATTCTTCTCAGCGCTATCAAAACTCAAGGAGACTGTTGATAATGCCTTTAAGGCTTGGTTCAACCCAAATGAGCAGCTGAAGGCGCTTTGCAGCTTTAAGTAAAGTTATTTTTGTCGTTTACTATAAATCATGAGAGGATACAGTAAACTCCCGCTGAGACTCCGCACTGCTGAAGTCGCGGGATTCTTGCTTAACAGACCACTGCATGGCGAACAGCGTCTAACACGATCGCCTAAGAAACTGCTCACTCCGGCTTTTCAGTACAGGCTTAATTCCGAATGTCCTGATTTATTTGCCAGTTCAGACTGCTGGCGGAAATGTACTATAATATACCCCGTATGTTAATCTGTACACACTAAACAATCGTACTATCATCTCACGACTGAAACCGTGAGTTTTCTCACCCGCAAGGTTTATAAAAACGCACCGCAACAGGATTACAAAATGAATTTGTTTAACAGGGACATCGCAGAGCTGGCAGCTGATGATCATCTGCAGCCGTGGCTTGCAACACTGATTCCGTATTTAAAACACTGGACTGAAAACAATAATCACGGCGACTTCAAACCTTGGTGCAGGCATCTTGAAAAGCTTTTAGGTCTAAGCAGCAGCCATCAGAATTTCGGAAACACCGTGGAGATCGGTACTCCCGATGAAATCACCGCCGGCAGGCGAAAAGAAATAGAAAACGTTTTAAGGCAGTTTCAGCCCTGGAGAAAGGGACCGTTCAGACTTTTCGGAATAGATATAGACTCCGAGTGGCGTTCCGATCTTAAATGGGAGCGTCTGGAGAATCATATCATGGATCTGAAGGATCGCACTGTGCTGGATGTGGGATGCAGCAACGGATACCACATGTGGAGAATGAAGGGGTGCCAGGCCAGACAGGTTATAGGAATAGATCCTTGCCTTCATTATCTTTTTCAGTTTTTTGCCGTCAGAAACATTGCCGGATCTCCTGCCGGAATACATATGTTTCCAATGATCCTGGATCAGATGCCGCAGGATCTGCCTGCATTTGACACAGTTTTTTCCATGGGTGTCATTTATCACCAGAAATCTCCGTTCATGCACCTTGAGCATCTGAGGAAACTCCTGAAAAGCGGAGGACAGCTTGTACTGGAGACAATGATAATATCCGGAGACGAAATGACCGTGCTTACTCCAGAGGATCGGTATGCCTGCATGGGAAATGTCTGGTGCATACCGTCAGCAAAGGCTGCGCTTCTGTGGCTGAGAAAAACCGGTTTTGCAAATCCGAGACTTATCAATATTTCAACGACAACTGAAAGCGAGCAGCACAGAACGGAATGGGGATGCACGGAATCACTTATGGATTTCCTGAATTCTGAAAACAGGGGGCTCACTGTGGAGGGATACGAGGCACCGAGACGGGCAGTATTTCTGGCGGAAAAACCATAACGCCGTCTTTCATCTGCAGCAGTTCTTCAAATCAGAAAGAGACATTCTGAATCAAAGCATGATGAATCAGGAACATTCCCGGTTTATCCTTAAAAACCGGGAATGTCAGAAAAATACCTGTTTTTACAGATCTATTTTTTTCTGGTGAAAACAAACTTCCCGCTCTTTGCGAAATCCATTGTAAGACTGCTGCCGTCAAGACTGTATTCCACCTGCATTTTTGCACCTGCAGAATATGTCAGAAACAGCGATGTGTCATTAAAGGCTCCAACCGCCTCAGAATTTCTCCCCGCACTGCTGAAGCTGAATCTAAGATAAGGCATATTATCAGTCCGGGTAATCTTCAGAGATGTGCCCGTTTTCTCCTCATACCATTCGCCTGCCAAATCCTTACGAATCGACGCATATGTTCTGCCCGAAGCACCAGCTGTTTTATCAAGCACTATCCTGGTCATATTCTCGGATATCATGGTAAGTCTGTCATTCACCCTGTCCAGAACAAAAGCAAACTTATACGTATCATTCTGTGTTTTTAAAATTATCCTGTTGCCGGTGATTTCATATGTTCCGTCAAGAATCAGCTTGTTCTTTTCCTTTCCTACAACAGATACAATCCTCATGCGGTTTCCATGAACATACAGGGTATCATCCCCTCCGATCCATGTACCTTCAAAATCCCCCTGTGTCAGACCGTCTATAGGATAGAATCCCATGCGTTCACCGGTGCCGATCCGGATCATGCTGATATTTCTGTACTTTCCTTTTCCGGTGATGAATACATGGTAAATAGCCATAACTTCAATGTTGGATCCCTTTTTAAGTTCCTCCTCGGTATAGAAAAGCATATGAATCGGAGTAAGTCCCCTTGGATCACTGACTCCTGAAATTATGGCAATTCCTTTGAGCTTTCCGTCTATATCCCAGTCAAACAAGCCTTTATTCCTGCTCGGTTTTATTGTCATAGTGTTGAAAAGAGGCATCATTCTGGTCTCATTTGACGACATTCTTGCATACTCCGCCACAGAATAGGTTCCTGCTATGGAATCAACATTTGCATATGAATCAAAATTCATCTTAATCTGCGACTGAATGTTTTCAACACGCACAGCTCTGCTCATCGCACCTGCCGGCTTGTGATCAAGCGTCTCGGATCTGACGGAGTAGGAGACGTATTCTCCCGGTTCAAGATTGGATAAGAGAAGAATGAGTCCGTCAGGTGAGGAAAAAGGAACCTGAGATCCATATTCAATTTCGACCTTCGGATTCTTTAAATTCTCGTCAAGGGTCAGAAAAACGACAGCCGGCTTAAAGTAACCGTTACCCTGAACAGTCACTGGTTTTCCGGTGGTGTCTACCACTTTTTCAACAGTAAGTGTATTGGTATTGAAGTACATAGTGACTTCAATCTCCCTGCCGATATTTTCTCCGTAGTAGAGGCCGTTTAGATAGATATATTCAAAATCCAGGGAATCATGATAGACGGTTGCAGGTGCCAGAGTCTGCAAATCTGTAACCATAAACCGCTGTGCCGTCATTTCCCTTAAAAACGTGGTGGTGCCGTTGTTGTAGTCAGGCATGATGTCGTTGCTCTTGCCCTGTCTCTGCTTCTCGTCAATCGAGTACTGCTTCTTTAAATCAACAAGCAGAGTAATAAAATCAACCCGCTTTCTGCTTCGTTTGTCAGGGTTTGATCCCGAAAGCTGAAGCATCTTTGTCCACAGAATATTTTCGCCGTTTACATCAAACCTCAGAGATGCCTGGGTAAGAGGAATAATTGTGTCAGACTGCTTGATATCAAAATTTTTCGGATTGGATAAATCTGCTCCGGGATGCGGAACGGCGTAGCCAAGTTCGACGTTGGTAACAGAAGGCTCGGTTCTGCTTCCTATTTCCTGTTTCTGGTACAGTTTCTGCAGATAGCCGTCAAGTCCGGTGACTCTGGCAAAAGCTGTGCTGTAATAACCGTTTTTGACATTTCCGCGGCTTACAGGCAGATAGACAGCAAGTCCGTTTGTCCCGGAAATCGATGTGGAGGATCTGGTGTATATATTAAACTCGCTGATTCTGTCCCGGAGATTTTTTACTGCCTTTTCATACTTTTTGTTACTCTTCTCCACACGGTTTAACCAGTCGATTATATCCACCGAGGATACAGCGCTCTGTCCGAGTTTCTGATCATCATAACCGAGCTGGTTGGCATAATGGGATGAAAGACCGATATTCACAGTCTGACGGTAATAATCACTGTCAACATCACGAATCAGCTGTGCTACAAGATTTTTCAAGGCTTCTACAACAGGAACAGTTCTGTCTGTCTTAAACAGAGAAAAGGATGAAGGCTGAACAAAACTCTTATCGTAAAATTCAGTATTTGCATCAATAAGTCCGCGACCAATCTCCTCAGTGCCCTGATTTCCGCCCACAAGCTCCATCAGTGCCTTGTAATCAGAGCCGAACCCCGGGGCGTTAGGGGCACTTGCCACTACATAATCAGCAAGATCCTTCACATCATAAAGAAAATCAAGCTGAGCCATCAGGCACATATCCATGAGAATCAAATCAAACTTCCTGTTCGGAAGATAGGAAACAGACTGTTTAAGTGCCGATGTAAACTGCTCGGTGCTCATGAATTTTGGAGTACTGCCTGATGTATCGGCAAGCATGGCACTCCATCCGCCGCCGTGATCCCATGCAACAAGGGCATAATGCCTTGCCTTGTAGTTGCTTGCCACATAACTGATGAAATTCTGTAAAAAACGCGGATCGGAAGAATCTATTTCTCCTACATTCATCATCGGCTGAGAAACCAGATCATCAATTTTCTGAACCTCACCGTTTACATAAAAATCAACATAGCTGCTGATAGGTCTGCCCTTCGTCATAGAATACATTTTTGCACCGTACCAGTTTTTCCATCCCGAAAAATAGTCACGGCTGCGATCAACCAGCACGATTACGTCCGCATTGGCCGGCTTTGCACTTTCTATTTCAAGCAGATCGTAATAGGCAAAACGCTCCAAATCATTATCCGCCGCCACGTAAACCATGATCACCCAGTCCATCTCGCCGGCAGCGTTTACCGTACCGAAAACGGAAGAGAATGAAAGAAACAAAAATGCATACAAAACACGAAGAAACGTTTTCATACCTGATCACCAATACAACCTGCCGGACACAGTTTCAAATCGTACAGCACAAATCCGGCATCGCGCTGTCACAGTACTTCCCTGAATTCTTAAACACAGCAAATCAGTCATTGCAAACTGCTACTGTCTGGTAAAAACCCACTTTGCACCGCTTTGAGGCACTATCGTAAACTCACCGCTTCGATAGCTGAACTTCATTTCAGCACGGGTTCCCCCGGCGTAGTTCATAAACAGTTTTCCGTCATCAACCGCAACATAGGCTTCTGATACTGTTCCTTTGAATGAAAAAACAAAATGAAGATATCTTGTATCATCCACACGATCAATTTTAAGTTCCACCCTTTTATCACCGTCACCAGAAATCCAGCTTCCCTTGAGCTGCTTTCTCAGTTCCGGCAGAGTGATATCACCTGATGACAGCGATCTGACACCGTACATCAGATACTTGCTGGCACCCTTGAGACTGAGATAATCAGAGGCCCGATCATATATAAAAGCCATGCGCTCCATCCCCTTTGGAAAATTTCCCGAGGTAATCGTAATTACATTGTCTCTGACCTCATAGGTTCCGGAGTACTTTCCTTTAAGTTCAGGGGCGGAATCACCCGAGTACTCGAGGGTAACGGTGTTTCCCCTGAATATCCACCGGTGAGTATCTGCTGTCCATTCACCCTGCAGTACATGTCCGTTCTGCTCGCTGAGCGGATAGAGAGCAAGCCGAGTTCCCGTCCCGAGCCCCACAAGGTAAATAACGCGATCACTTCCTGCAGAATCCATATAAACCTGATAGGAAGTCACATTATCCCTGTACAGGTTATCCTTGGCGTCATTTGCCAGAGAGAATCTCATTTCAGCCGGTGCATACTGATCGTCGCTGATATTGAAAAACAGCTGACCGTGCCTGCCGGAGTTGTTATGCCAGGCCGGCGAACTGAACAGAGACTCCCGCTTTGATTTTTCATTCGCCACAAGGGTCCACTGATCAAAAGTCGGCAGAAGCGTCATTTCTGAATTTCCGTCCTGAGCGAAATAAGCCACCGCATAGGTATCAAAAACATCTTTTCCGAGCTTCTTGAAATTAGAAATCATTTCAAGCTGTCTTTTGCTGTTGCTGACATTCAGAACACCGGAAAATGCAGGTTCTGCCGTTTTTCCCCAGATATTCGAGGAATCGATTTTATAAACAAAGGCCTCGTTATCGGACAGATTGGTCAGAAGTATGCTTATCTGGGACAGGGATACAGGCTGCGAATATACGGTCTCCGCCCCGGCGCTTCTGAGATCCCTGAAGGCAAGAACGCCTATTCTGACTGTTGCATTCAGTGACGGAACGATTGTCTTTCCGGAACCGGCATCTCTTACCTGGCTTATTTTTCTGCTGGCAGAATCAAAACTGACTATGACCGGAATATCACCGCTGACGGTAGAATCCCTGTACAGTCCGGCAAACGAAAGCTTTTCAAATTCAAAATCATTATGGAAAACAGTTACGTCATACAGCTTCATGCCGTCTGAAATTCTGTACTTCTGCCCTGTCATCTCTCTGACAAAATAATTGCTGCCGTCGGCATATTCGGGCATTATGTCTCTCGAATCATTTGCCAGGCCGTCTGTAATCCCGCCGCGTCTGTTCAAATCGACCAGCAGCTGAACAAAATTCAGGTATTTTCTTTCAGGATTTCTCTTATCCCAGCTTACCTGACTGATAGTGCTTCCGAGTATGCTCCTGCCACTGATTTCAAACTTTACCGCAGTTCCCGACATTGGAACAACTGTATCGACAGGTTCAATTTCAATGCGGCTTTCACCGGTAGATTTGTTAGATGATAGGAGCCTCGGATTTCCCACCTCTATGTTTCCTATCTCCGGCGGAGGAACATTTCCCGCTATCTCATCCTGTGCTGAAAACAGTTCCGAAAGATAATCCGTCATTCCTGATTCTGCGGCAAATGCAGTGGTGAAATATCCGTCGTAGACATTGGCGCGCCTCAAAGGAACATAAATGCCGATGCCGCCCGGATAATTAAAATCATCCGTGGTTTCAGCGGCAACCACCATCTGTTTCATAGCCGCGCGTATCTTTGCAATTTCCGGATCAAAATCAGAAGAAATTTTCTGAAGACGGCTCATCCAGTGTTCAAGATCAAGAGACGAGAACATGTACTTGCCTTTGGAAAAATCATCAAAGGCCTTGTCGCCATAGTGATATGTCAGACTGGTATTTACAGTCAGTGCCTCCGTATCAGTCCTGGCATGTTTTTTAAGTTTCCCTGTGAGACTGCGGACAGCATCAAGCATCTCTGGAACAGAGGAGAGATCATACAGAGAAAAAGCTGCATTTTCGGAAACACCGTTGAAATAGTTAAAGAATCTGGTATTCAGTTCAACTATCTTTTTACCCAGATCCCTGGTGCTTATATCAGCTGTAAAATACGGCAGCACGGAAACATAATCAGTCGCGTAGCTTGGAATGCTCGGCGGACTTGCCACCATGTAATCAGCGGCGCCCGCCGTTTCATATGCAACATCAATCTGCCCCATAAGGCACATATCATAAATAATCAGATCAAACTTTTTTCTGGGAAGAAGCGACGCGCCTCTTTTTATAGCTGCGGTCAGCTGACCTATGGTCATATTGGAGTGATATTCATCATCCCCCATATTTGAATGCCAGCCTCCGCCGTGATCCATACTTACAAAGGCATAGCGCCGCGCCGGAAATCTTTCAGCGGCATAACGGACAAATTTTTCGATATTGTCCGGATCTGCGGTATTTATATCCCCTATCTCCTCAAGAAGCTGCGACGTTATATAAGGACTTACAGCCAGACTTTTTCCTGCATAGAAGGCATGCATATCTGGAGAATTCGGGTTACGCTTCACACGGTAAATTCTTGCTCCTGTCCAGTTGCCGTAGACTGTGGAAAATCCTTTGCTGCGATCAAGCTGCACAATAATCTCCACACCGGGAGGCAGAGCCTGCTCCATTTCAAGAATATTATTGATTAGCAGTCCCTCAAGGTTGTTGTCACCGGCCATGTACACCATAACAGTCCATGCGGGAAGATTCTCAGAAACAGCGATCTGATCCTTGTGCTCATCAGGCATGGCTGCCTTTTGCGCACGCTCCGCCTCCGACCGGTATGAAATGATCGACCTCGTCAGAGGATCATCGCGAAGCTGTGCGGGTTTGTTATTTACGTTTGAAAAAATATCTGCCGACGCGCAGCAAACTGCCGAAACCCCGGCTGCCAGGATAACTGCCGATACAGCGGCTGATAGAGAAAACACTTTTTTTGAACGAGACGACATTTTCATAGCAAAAAGAATCCAGCAATGAACACTGCAGATCGGGCACTGTTACACTGATCCGCATGCGATCAGAAAAAAAGACATGACAGTATTATAAGACGAATAACCGGCCGCCTAATGAAATGAGAATCAGAAATTGAGCATAATATGACTTGAATCAAAAAGGATGAAGGGGCCGGATTGAAACCGTAATTTTTTTGTCCATCCGTGCTCCGTCATAAAAACGGGAAAGCACCGGCAGGAGACGTGACATGTCAGTCAGCCGAAACTGAAGGGATTGATAACTCGCTGTAAAAAAATTTTTTTATGCAGAAATGTGGTACATGCCTCGCAAATATTTTAACGAAAAGTTGAGTGATAATAACCTTTTTTTAGATGATATAATCCATATAAAAGACAGGGTATTAATGTTTGATTTAAGATCCTGTGCAAAAAAGTAAACAGAATGAAACTTTGATTTGAGGATCCTGCTTCATGAAAAAAACTACTGCATTTACGCTGCTTGCTGCAACCTTAGCCTGCGGTTCAGCCTTTGCTGATGACTTTCCTCCGTTTTTTCCGGAAAACTCCACTGAAGCCACAGCTCCTGTTCAGGTTCCTGCCCCGCAGATCCAGGGATCGGGAATCAATACATCCCTCAGTCAGGAGGCCATGCAGTACCAGGGACAGTGGTCTGCCGGCAACGGAAAACTTGTATTTCTTTTCAAGGATAATCTGCTTTACATAAAAGCTAATGGCGAACTGGTCAAATGCTACTACAGGATTGAAAACGGTCAGCTTGTGATCTGTTCAGATTCTTCATGCAGTAATCAGAATGCAAAATATCAGATTCAGCATAACGGCAGTTCCATAACAGTTACCATTGAAGGAAATCCTGTAACCTTTGTCAGAGTAGCATCCCAGAATACAGCTCAGCAGGTTCCCCAGGTTCAGCATACACCGCAGCCTCAGCCGATGCCTCAACCTATACCGCAGCCTCTGCCTACCCCTCAGTCAACAGAGCCGCCGATGTATATTGAAGGTTTTTACCAGTGCGAAAACAAATATACCAAAGAAAGTCTTATTAAATTCTACTTTGAATTCCATCAGAACACATATAAGTCATACATGGAATACAGAGGCATGAGAAATCTGATGGAAATAGGCATATACAGCATAACAGGAAACCAGTTCAACTATACTGTCCAGCACGCTGTAGATCCGAAATCCATGGGTGCCTCAGGTCACCACACCATCACACTGTCTCAGTACGGCTATATTATGACGACAAGTGCAGATGAAAACGGAATTCAGGTTATTAACACATGCACACGGCTCAGATAAAAATGTGTAGCTGCAGAAAACCCATGATGCCAGTTTGACAAATTTTTCAAACTGGTGATCTGATAAAATCCTAAACCTAAATAACTGCGTTTTTCTGCCCGGCGCTTCTCGCGTCTAAAGCCGCGGGATCCCTGTTTCACAGACCGCTGCAGGGAGGACTGCGTCTTTCGCGATCTCCCTGAGAATTGCCTGCTCCGGTTTTTCGGTTCAGACTTATATTTCCGTATGCCCGCGGTATCAATCAAATTCTGACAGATACCTGAACCGGCACGATGTAATAACAACAGGATGTTAAAATGCTTTACATGCCTCAACACAGCAGATGTCCGAATTGTTCCGGGAATATGGAATTTAACATAACTGTCGGAAAACTCCTCTGCTCCTCCTGCCGCACAATGCTTTCGGTCGATGAATACGATGAGGTGCTCAATAAAAAGGGCTCGGCAGCCGCCTGTTTTGTTGCAGGAGCCTCTGATGAAGCGTTGACTGAAGACGGGACCCTGTCCGCCGTCTACACCTGCAGCTCCTGCGGAGGACAGATCTCTCCTGGTGTTCTGAACACTACAGATCACTGCCCCTTCTGCTGCAATGCAATTGTATTTGTTGACAGATACAAAAAGCAGCAGATGCCGGACTTCATACTGCCGTTCAGAAAGGACAGAAAATATTTTTTCGACACCTTCACGAAACTGCTGTCTGAACGCATGTTTGTTCCTGATAATTTCAGGGAACAGGCTGTCTTTGAAAAGATTAAGGCTGTCTACGTTCCCTTCTGGCTCTACAACATCACGATTGACGGGGACGTGGAGTTTCAGGTGGAGGATCAAAAATATGTCAGAGAAAAAAATAAAAAATTAGAAATCCACCACACTGTTTTCAGCGGAAAACGGGAGGCCAGAGCAGTCTGCCGTTACATTCCCCAGGATGCAAGCACAGAAATTGATGACGACATCTCCCAGGGGCTTGAGCCTTACGACACCGCAGACATAAAACCGTTCAATTTTGCTTATCTTTCCGGCCTTGATGCATGTATTTACGATATAAACTCCCTCACCAGCTTCAATCCGGCAAAAAAAAGAGCTGAAGCGACTTTTTTTAAATATGCAGTCGAGGCAGACAAATACTCATTCTACAAAATAAACGGACATACTCTGCTCTACACTCCGGATTACATCAACTATGCCCTGTTTCCTCTGTGGATATCAAAAATCAGCTTTAAAAATAAAACATACCGCTATGCCATGAACGGCCAGACAGGAAAAGGACTGGAAGAGTTTCCTGTTTCAGAATTCAAAAAGAACATGTTTCTCTGGACATCGTGTTTTTTCTGTTCCCAGATACATGCGGAAATAATGGCAAGGATTTTTTTTATTATTGATCCCGATCAGAATAAAAACAGCGTTAAAAATCTGATTGTTGTAATTTTCATTATCCTTTCCCCGTTGATTTACTCTGTGTTCCTGCATTCAGCCGCCGTTTCCCGTCTGTTCAGAACAAATCAGAGTTCAGTGATCTGCGGCTCTTTTTTTGTGCTTGCCGGTCTTTTTTTAATGTTTTTCTGCCCTGAGCTGAACTTTATACTTAATCCAGGTATTGAGTACAGTTCGCTGTATTTTCTGTTCGCTTTTATTTACCCTCCAATATTATTTCTGACAGTTGGAATGAACTTCGAGATCAAAAGGCAGAACAGCCGCAGGACTCTGCATTCAAGACATGACGCTGATGAATATATTTCACCTGCGGACTGCAGCATGAAAACAGCATACTTTGAAAAGCAGAAATTCAGGATCGATTCAAGTCCAAAACCGGTACTGAAGGACGGACTGCCCGGCGGGAAAAAAAATTCTTAAAAACAGGTAACCGGAAAACTGTTCTCTGTAATCCAAGCCGGAAGTACCGGTACCGCATGTTTCTTAATGCTCCGGAATTCAGCACGGGCGCACCGGGTCCGTGATCTGCTGCCTGTATCAAAGTTCCATCATTCGGGCAGACCCTCATCCATAAGAGCCAGCGTCTCTTTAGACAGCAATATCCGGGATGCAAAAGCTGATGGAGGGATCCGCTTCAGCGTCTCACGGGTTACAGACAAAATTCCCTGATGTAATGTGCTGTTAAAAGAGAAATTATTTTAAGAATGCGCATAAACAGGTATCAGGCAGACTTTTAATCGAATTAATTACCTTCAGTTCGCGAACAGACCTAAATAATAAAAAAATTATTGACATATCTTAAAATCGGTATAAAATCACCCTTCTTTCAAAAATTTTAGAAATTTCAAGCAAATTAATGGAGAAATAAATAAATGAAATCAAAAATTTTTGCATTAAGCATTCTTCTTGCCGTTTCATCAGCATCTTATGCTGACACCACAGGATTTCTGACATTAAAAAGCGGTGTATCAAATGTTAAATTTGAACCGTCAGGAGCTTCCGATTTTTCCGATACGGTAGCCAATCTGTCTTTCGGCGGCGGTATCAATTTCCGCGAGGATGTGATAGGAGGAAGAGTGGAACTGGAATGGATGCATTATTTCAAAGCCGAAGGTAATATTCACAGGCACTGGCAGGACGTCAAATCCGAGCTGAATTTGGATACGCTCATGGTAAACGGATATCTGGATCTGTATCCGGCAGAGTGGGTTAACTTCTATCTGACTGCAGGTGCAGGTACAAGATGGAGCAAGTTAAAAATGTGCAACGGCTACTGCGTCTCTGACAGGGATACAGGCGGAACTTTTAAAGCCGGCGCCGGAATTATGTTCAACATTAATAAGAACTTCAGCATTGATATCGGATACCGTTATGCCGCCCTGTCGTCTGATGTTCATTCACATAATGCCCAGGCCGGTTTCCAGTTTAACTTTTAGTAGACAGCAGCTTCTGCCGGCATCAGCTTTCAGATTCGCCGGACGCGGTGCAACCGCTGCGGTTTCTTCGATTTAACAGATTAAAAATCTGCTTTACACCGGCAAAGTCTCTGGCTGTACAGGCCTGAGACTTTGTTTTTTTTCATACCGCCATCATTACATTTTTACACAGAGAAAAGAAAGAACACATCGCGAAAAGCATAGATCCCGTTCTTCAGAAACAGACACAGTATCAATACTGTGAAACCTATCAAAAACACATTTCTAATATTGAATCAAATCTAGGCATTGTCAAATATGGATGTGCTATTATTCATTGCAAAACGATTAACAGGTTTCAAACACCGGAGACTTTTCCAGAAAAGGAATTATTCTATGAAAAAATATTTAGCATCATTACTTGCTGTTTTAACAGCTGCATCACTGTCACCGCAGGCATTATCCGAAGACGCCATGAATGCCGCCAAAGCTCTGACTTCGTCAGTAACACCAGCAAATGACGGTGACTCTCTTACAAGAACGCTGGGTCTGGACGGAAGCAAAATTAAAACAGTAACAGATTTATCATCTGTTACCAGAGGACTGAATGATCAAATGCCTGGTGCAGCCACACTTGCCGGCACATGGGTTAACTACGCCAATCAGATGATGATGATGTTCAATAACGAAGGCTTTGCATCAATCGGTGTCAACGGCAGTGTTTCGGTATTTTCCTACAGCGTTCAGGGCAATACTATTCTGCTGAAATCTCAGTCTGGAGAGCAGTTTGCCATGGTGTACAGTCTTAACGGCGACAGTCTTAATGTAACCATAGACAATCAGAATTATGCATTCAGCAGATACAACCAGATTATGACTCAGAGCCAGATCCAGTCTCCTCCGCCGGCTCCGGCTCCAGTGCCTGCTCCGGCTCCGGCTCCAGTGCCTGCTCCGGCCCCGGCTCCAGTGCCTGCTCCGGCCCCGGCTCCAGTGCCTGCTCCGGCCCCGGCTCCAGCTCCAGTGCCTGCTCCGATTACAGCTCCGGCTACTGCACAGGGAGTTCTAAACGGCAACTACTACTGCACAGTACAGAATATGCCTCAGTTGTCACTTATCTATGTATACAGCGGAAACAATTATCAGGCGGCTGCTTACAACAACAATCAGATTGCAGTAACAAGCACGGGTACATATTCCATTTCCGGAAATCTGTATCAGTACCAGGTAACAAATTCAACCGATCCTTCCGCTGTCGGAGTTAACGGGACCTCAAACATTCAGTTTGCAGGAAACGGATATACACTCACCAGCGACGGACTTATGATTAATTGCCAGAAGATGTAATGCTTCTCAAGGATTGAGAAATGAAAAAAGTAAAAATAACTGCACTTGCACTTGTGTTTTTCTCATGTGCGGCCATGGCCGACGACTTTCCTCCGTTTTTTCCGAACGCAACCGGCACGGCTGAAGCGGCACCGCAGCAGGAAGGTAATGTGTACACATCCGGCAACGGACTTTATGTCAACGAAAGCAACACTGTAACCCAGCAGCAAATACCTCCCCAGACGTCTACCGCACCGCAGGGAATTGATCCTTTGATTATAGGATCCTGGAAAATAACCAACGGAGGTGAATATATTATATTCACCATGGAAAGCAGCGGTGTGATCAAAATGAACATGAACGGAAGCACCAAAGGCATATACTACAGAACATCAGCCAATAATCTGATCCTGTACAAGGATGCGGGACTTCAGTCAGTGCAGAAGATCATACCATACACGATCAGCGGAAACACTCTTACACTCGTAATAGACGGGACTCCTACACCTTTCCAGAAGCAGAACGGAGGATTTGAAGCTTCAGGACCTGCCCCCGCACCAGTACAGGACGGGCAGCTGACAGGTTCATACAGCTGCACAGTTCCGGGAAACGAAGCCTACCAGTTCAGACATGAATTCGCCGGAAATACCTACAAGGTATTTGTATCCTCACCTGCAAACAATCTGCGTGAATCACTTATAGAAACAGGATACTTTCAGGTCAGCGGGAACAATTTCCATTACCAGATCTTTGATTCTGTTAATCCGCAGCAGAAGGGTCTGACGGGAACAAATCAGATTTTTATAACCGCATTCGGCTATGAAATGAGAAATCCTTCATTTGCAATCAGCTGCAGAAAATAAGCAGGCCTTTATACAGACTTTTTAAATCCTTCACTGTGTGAGGGATTTTTTTTGGTGCTCATGATGTATCACAGGCAGTCATATGGTACTCTGCAGCACTGCTGATACTGTCTTTAGATTGACATAAATGCTTCATAACCTTAATATAAAACAGTCAGAAATTAAACCGCGAGTTGTCTGGAACAGCAATCAGACAGTAAGTAATCTACAACATATAAAAAAATAACTATGATAAAAAAAATCGGAATTTTAACCAGTGGCGGCGATGCGCCGGGAATGAACGCCGCAATCAGAGCCATTGTGCGAACCGCCATAAACAGCGGCATTCAGGTACTGGGGATCAAAGACGGATATTTGGGACTGCATCAGGAAAGAATTTTTGAACTCAAAAGAGGCGATGTTGCGGATATACTCAACCGTGCCGGAACAATCCTTGGAACAGCCCGCTTTCCTGCGTTCAAGGATGAGGACGTTCGCAGAGATGCAATGGCGATACTTAAAAAACATGAAATAGACGGTCTTGTTGTTATCGGAGGCGAAGGTTCGTACAAGGGGGCCAAGCTCCTTTCCTTTGAAGGCTTTCCCTGCGTATGCATACCAGGAACAATAGACAACGATATTCCCGGAACCGACTTTTCCATAGGATTTTCCACTGCACTGAGAAATGTGGTTGACGATGTGGACAAGCTGAGGGATACCGCCTCGTCCCACAAAAGAATCTCTCTTGTTGAAACCATGGGCAGAAACTGCGGTGATCTGGCTCTGTACGCGTCAGTAGCATGCGGTGCCGAATATGTTATTGTTCCGGAAAGGGATTTTTCTCTTGAGGATCTTTACCGCAACATTGACGACGGTCTGAAGCAGGGCAAGCGCCACGCAATCGTGCTTATATGTGAAAATGTACTTAATATCAAGGAGTTGGCCGCGGATCTTGAAACCCACACGGGACTCGAAATCAGAACGACAATTCTCGGTCATGTCCAGAGAGGCGGATCTCCTACGGCTTTTGACCGCATTCTGGCTTCTCAGATGGGAGCATATGCAGTGGATCTTATTAAACGCGGCATCGGGGGCGTGTGCATCGGAATTCAGGACAATCACATCATCCATCATGAAATAGCTGAAAGTCTGTGCCAGATGCAGCACAAGTTTGACGTCAATCTGTACAATCTGAGCAATCTTCTGATTTGATTGTCCGGATGCCGCAGAAACAAACCTGATTACAGAGGACATGAAGATTTATGAGTCTGGAAAATTACCGCAGTTCTGATTTTTTTATCACCCTGAGCAGAACCAACACAATGCTCAGAGATGAGTGTCCGACCCTTGATGATCTGATAAGACGTGAGGATCTTGACAGGGACGATTTTCTTGAATATTTTCAGGAAAAAGGATACGGATACGATGAAAAGACAAACTCCTTCAAACCGGCAGAGTTAAAGCCGGCGTAATGCTCTGAAAGTCTCGGCTGATCCTGACCGCATAAATATGAGGAACCGGTTTTAAAGCAGGGGTTCATTTCCCATGCAGGCTGGAGAAGTAATACTTTTATCAGATTGATATTCAGATATTTTTATGACAAACACAGTTATTGAGACATTTACCTTCTATGATCTCGAAACATACGGTACCGATCCCAAGCGTGACAGAATCGTCCAGTTCGCCGGCATAAAAACTGATGCGAATCTTAATCCTCTGGAAAAGCTTGTTCTGTACTGCAGACCTCAGAAGGATTATCTTCCGTCAGTTGAAGCAATTACAATCACGGGGATAACCCCGTCCTTTGCCGACAAAAACGGTCTCAGCGAGAACCAGTTTATTGAAACCGTTCTTAATTTTCTGTCAGGGGTGAACAACTGCGTTCTGGGATACAATTCCATCAAGTTTGATGATGAGTTCATCCGCAACACCGCCTTCAGAAATTTCTTTTCGCCTTATGCATACAACAGCTTCAACAACAGCAGCCGGTGGGATGTCTACCCTCTGGTGAGGCTGTGCTGCGCACTTTCTCCGGAGGGAATAAACTGGCCTTATGATGAAAAGGAGGAACGGTACATTCTTAAACTGGAGAAACTGTCGCAGAGCAACGGTCTGACCCATGAGCATGCCCATGATGCGCTGTCGGATGTTATTGCCACAATAGATCTGCTGAAGCTGATAATCACAAAGCAGAGGCAGACATTCAATTTCGTATTCAGCCACCGCACCAAAAGACAGCTGCTTGAATATATCATGGACAGCAGAAGCGGAAGTCTGACATCCAGAGCACTGGTTACTGTCGACAGTTCCTTCGGTCCCGAACATATGTTCATAGGTGCTGTATTTCCGGTTCTCATGGATGAAACCGCAAGCTACCTCTACTGCTGGAATCTCATCGAGCCTGTTGAAAATTTCAGTAACCTTCCTGAACTTGACGAGCTGGACTGCTCTGCTGTCACCCTGCAGGATCTGGGCATAATAAAAATCAAGCTCAGCGCCTGCCCTATTCTTGTTCCATACGGCACCCTGAGCAAAAACAACAGACATGAAAGAGTTAATATCAACCCGGAAACAGTCAGTGCCAATCTCAAATTCCTCAGTGAGAATGATCAGATGAAGGAATATATCTCAGGATGCATTTCAAAATACAGAGAATACTTCAAATCTCTCAGCAGAGGCAGTACAAATCCGGAACTCGGTCTGTATGACTATCTTTCTAAATCAAAAGAGGAAAGAGATGCAAATCAGAGGATCATGAATCAGATCCATGCCGAAGAAAAGAAGGATCCTCTTCTCCTTGAAAGAATCCGCTTCAATGACAGAGATATGAACGAGCTTCTGCTTCGCTACAAGGCGCGCAACTATGAATATATTCTCAGTGATGAAGAAAGGGATGAATGGAACAGAATTATAGCCAAGTACAGCGCTGATAACTCAGGAAGATTTCTGACCGAACTGAATGACGTATTCATTCAGAATGAAAAGGATCAGAGAATTCTGTCCCTCCTGAAGGAGACTGCTGTCTTCTACGGAATTACCGGCTGAAGAGGCGTACCGGTTCACTTTCAGACTGTAGCTGGACAGTTTGCCAAATAATCCAGCTCCTGAGCGATGAGCAGGTCGAACGGTCTGTCCTGCCCGGCAGGACATATCGCCGAGCGGCATGCGCATTGCCTGATCTGTTCAAATTTATCTCACTTCTCCGTCTCTGAAAAGACAAAATCAATCCCCAAGTTTCATGGATACATAACATTCATGAACAATCAAACCGTCTTTGGGTTATAATACAGCTGCTGAAAAATTTGGAGATATAATGACAAAAAAAATTCTGGTAACCTGCGCTCTGCCCTACGCCAACGGCTCGATACATCTTGGTCATATGCTTGAACACATACAGGCCGATATATGGGTAAGATATCAGCGCATGAAGGGCAATGAAATACATTTCGTCTGCGCCGACGACACCCACGGAACACCGATCATGCTTAAGGCTGCACAAATGAATGTGTCACCTGAGGAAATGATTTCAGCTGTAAACGCCGAGCACCGTTCCGATTTCAGTGCATTCGAAATAAGCTTCGACAACTACTACACAACTCACAGTCCGGAAAACGAGTTTTTTTCCACATCAATTTATAAAAAGCTGAGAGAAAGGGGATACATTAAAACAAGAACCATATCCCAGCTGTTTGATCCGGAAAAGCAGATGTTTTTACCAGACCGTTTCGTCAAGGGAACCTGTCCGAAATGCAAGGCCGAGGATCAGTACGGAGACAACTGCGAGGTATGCGGCGCAACGTATTCCCCGTCCGAGCTGATAGATCCATACTCCACGGTTTCCGGCAGCAAGCCTGAAATGAAGGAAACGGAGCACTACTTTTTTGATTTGCCCGCCTTCGAGCAGCCGCTTAAGGAATGGATTTCATCAGGTGCCGTTCCTGCGGAAATGGCAAACAAACTCAATGAATGGTTTGAATCCGGTCTTAAACAGTGGGACATATCAAGAGATGCCCCTTACTTCGGATTCAAAATTCCAGACACCGACAACAAGTACTTCTACGTATGGCTGGATGCGCCTATCGGATATTTAGGTTCCTTCAAAAACCTCTGCTCCAGAGACTCATCGATTAACTTTGATGAATACGTATCAAAAGACAGTCCCTGCGAGATGTACCATTTTATAGGAAAGGACATACTGTACTTCCATTCCCTGTTCTGGCCGGCAATGCTATACGGAACTGATCACCGCATGCCGACAAGACTCAATGTTCACGGATATGTTACGGTAAACGGCGCCAAGATGAGCAAATCAAAGGGAACGTTCATCAAGGCTTCAACCTATCTGAAGCATTTCACGCCTGAGGCTCTGAGATATTACTATGCCGCCAAAATGAACGGCAGAACCGACGATCTGGATCTCAATCTCGAGGATTTCGTGGCGAAGGTCAATTCCGATCTTGTAAACAAGCTGGTTAATCTTGCATCAAGAACGGCGGTATTCATCACCCGCTGCTTCAACGGCAAGCTTGCCGGCGGCATCACAGAGCCAAAACTTTTCGAGCAGTTTATCAATGCCGCAAAGACAGTCGATGAATGCTATGAAAAATGTGACTACGCAAGAGCAATCCGTGAAATCATGGGTCTTGCGGATGAGGCAAACCGCTATGTGGATGCAAACGCACCATGGGTTCTGGCAAAGGATCCTGCACAGAAGGAAAAGCTTCACGAGGTATGCACCAATTCACTCAATATGTTCAGAATACTGACGACATATCTCAAGCCTGTTGTTCCTACCCTGGCAACCGGGGTCGAAGCTCTTCTGAATACCACGCTTTCGCTTGAAAAAATATCGGAGCATCTCTGCGGATGCGAAATCAGGGAGTTCAAGCCTCTTTTCAAACGCATTGATCTGAAGACCGTGCAGGCCATGGTGAATGATTCAAAGGAGGATCTGGCTAAATCAGCAGGCAGTGCAAAGAAACCTGCACCGGCAGCTCCTGCAAAGAAGGCGGCAAAGGATGACGATTCAGAAATTGCGCCTCAGATAACGATAGATGATTTCGCCAAGGTGGACCTGCGCGTTGCTAAAATTGTTAAGGCCGAACATGTGGAAGGAGCAGAAAAACTTATTTCTCTCGAGCTTGACATCGGTACCGAGGTGCGTCACGTGTTTGCTGGAATCAAGTCAGCCTACAGGCCTGAAGAACTTGTCGGAAGACTAACGATAATGGTGGCAAACCTTGCCCCGCGTAAAATGAAATTCGGTGTGAGCGAGGGCATGGTATGCGCGGCCGGTCCGGGAGGCTGGGAAATATTCCTGCTTTCTCCTGATTCGGGCGCACAGCCGGGAATGAGAGTTCACTGACAAGCTGTCCGTTCCGGTATAACTCAAAATCCAAAGGGCATACATCCATGTATGCCCTTTAATTTCTTTTTTGCAGGTTTATTTCTGACGGTCAGTTATGCTTACACGTTTCATGGAAGCAATTCATGGTGATCGGGGAATCTGAAGTGACAACTACCAGACGATTCATCACAACGGAATCGGGGAAAAAGCAGGACACGGCAATACACCCGCTTCATTATTACACGAGTCGTCGACCGGAAAAATGAAATTTGAAAGTCGGCGGAGAAAATTTCAAAACAAAGGATGTCATCCCATATACAAGAATTGAGCAGCAATATCAGACATCTCAGATTTCATCTCCTCTTTGCTGTTCTCAGCACTGTTCTCCGGATTGGAGACCCGGACAGCGCAGAAATCCTCCAGGCAGCCGCAGCATCAATAAACTCCAGCAGCAGGGTGCGAAGAGTTTTTTCACCAAGCCCGGTCATCCATTCGTAGCGCTGCAGCACTAGCTGACATGTTTCCGGATCCCTTGCAAATGAGAAACCGCGGTTTTACCGCCGGCACCGGTTATACAGGCACAGACACGATCAGACAAGATCAAAATTCCTGTTTCTGCAGTTGTCCACTCTTATCATCTCCTGAAGCTCCTTCAGTTCATCTTCAGTAAGATCTAATTGCTCCACAGCTGCGGCTATGCCGCAGCTGTGACATAAAGTTGTTCCATAACCGGAAAGAGAGAAACCGGGCTCCACTATAAAAGGTCTGCCGCATTTTTCACAAGGACGCATAACGGAATCACGAGAAAGGACTGATTTAATTTTTCGCATAAGCACTCCTGAAAAAAATCTGATTAAAGGAAAAACAGCGGACAAACAATCTTAATGTGTTGAATTAAAATCAAAACAGTAAAGCGCGACTGATATCTATCCCAAATAATGATAGAAATATTAACATAATACGTATGTATTTGTCAAGTAATATCTAATTCTTTATAGAATATTTCTAAAAAGCCGATTTTTATATTATTTTTAATAGACTTTCAGCATAAACGGATGTACACGACACTGTATTACAGCAGTAAAAATTAAAGAGCTTTGCAAATTACATTTTGAACGGCGCTGACCAGACCATTGACCCCAGGTTCGTAATATTTTCTCCGGCAGAAACTGCATTTCAGAGGTAACGGCAACGGTACGGACATAAATCCAGGGTATCACTTGATTAGAGAATAACATGACGGCAGCGTGACTGCTCTCCGGCAGATAAATATTCCATGGCGAATGGTTATGCTTATCCAGGATAATTCATCCCGGATATTCCCGGCCGGTTTTCTGCAAATATCCTCAATTAAAGTCATAAACTAATTCATATTAGTTATATACATCTCACTTTTTATATAAAAAATTCACTTTTTATAAAATTTCAGTAGAATCACATAATATGACACGTTTACACGATTATAAAATAACAACTTAAAACTGTTGCTTCGGGTAATGTGCTATATACGGCCATAAGTCAACATAATGTATAAAAACAGCACTGCGGAAATAATCATCCCATATGGCTGATATGAAACTGACATGCTGCAGAAATATGAACCGTCTGATTTCAGGAAGGGAAACTGGATGTCAAACTTCTTGAATATTGCTGCATGACTCATAGAAGTCTGCAGCTTTTAGGCAGCGTGTTGTTTGTGCTGTCAGGTTAATTTAGGTCATTGAAGAGAATTAATATATTTTGCAAGGAGAATCCTATTGTCTAACAGAGAACTACTGTTCTGTGACGTAGAAACCACAGGATTAAGCAAGCAGGACGAAGTACTGGAACTGGCACTGGTCGACAGCAGTGAAAGGATCGTTTTCAGACGCAGATTCGGCACAGTTCATAAAAGAAGCTGGAATCAGGCTCAGCATATTCACGGCATCAGTCCTGATGATGTAAAAAATCTCAAGCCGCTGAACTGCTATGAAGACGAGCTGAGAAATGCTACAAGGGGACACGACATTGTTTTCTATAATGCGGCGTACGATACGATGTATCTTAAAAGGTGCATTGATCCTTCATGCAGGATCTACTGCGCAATGCTGACCCACGACAGAATGTTCCAGCGCAGAAAACTGATGCTGGCGCTTGCAGATCACAGAATAGATGCCAGTGATCTGAACGCCCACAGTGCGGCGGATGACTGTATTGCCACA
This sequence comes from Succinivibrionaceae bacterium, assembly GCA_016284235.1. Taxonomy (GTDB): domain Bacteria; phylum Pseudomonadota; class Gammaproteobacteria; order Enterobacterales; family Succinivibrionaceae; genus UBA2804. The sequence continues at coordinate 8,646 of JAEEOK010000097.1, read as the reverse complement.
GCAAGACTATGGAAATATATGAGTTCGAGATCCGGTTTCATGCCTGTGGATTTTTTCTGCATGGAAACAGGCCGGAACCATCGAGCGCAGAGAAAAACTGAAAATACGGGTGTAAAAAAATCTGTTGCCGCATTTGCAGTGATCATTTTGCTTTTATTCCTGTTTTTTCAGTAATGTTGAGACAGCAGGGCATCAATGCCGAACTCAAAACTGACTTTGCATACTCTCGCGCAGGCTGGGTGCAGATAGAATTCTTCAAAGGCAATGCGGGCAAAACGGGAGAGATAAAAACACCGCCCCCTTATGCCCGCAACAATCAGACAAGAACATCAAAATACCGTCCAAGCTCACGAATGACATAGTCGGCATCAAGTTTTTCCTGCTCAAGTCTGTTCACATAGGATGATTTCATTCCTTTCTTCAGACATCCGGAAACGATAAATTCAAAAGTCTCCCTTTCCTGTACGGTAAGATAGCCAAGATGCTCCTGATCCATTAAAAGAGGCTGATTCCCGACATTCACCATCTGTTCCCGGTGAGATTCAACAGTCTCCATGGTCATCATAACAGATGTTACGTTCATACCTGCATTTCTTCTGAATTCAGCCAGCATCAGAAATCCATGATAATCAAGATCACCCCAGTAGTATATTTCCTTCTTCCTCCTGAGCCATTCTCCATCGGCCCAGTCAAGATTCCGTCCGGTCGAGAACACCATTACAGTACCCCTGAGAGGCGGTACCATATATCCGGACTGCAGATTTTCCACAACCAGAAGTCTGTCTCCGGGAAGCTCGCAGTATCTTAACTGATCATGAGGAATTCTGAAGGATCTTATACCGTGGTAATAATCAAGCAGATTATCATCCAGAATTTCAACTGATACAAAACCATCGGGAACAGCGACAACCTTGAGCCAGTTCGTAAGATCTGTGCAGTTTCTGTCTCTGCCGGCAAGGCATATAACCTTCCAGATTATGGCATCATGCTTCTCAATAAACTTGGTATCAATCCCCTTAAGCGGAAGAGCACGCAGATACAGTCTGCCACCTCCCATACCGTATTCCAGCTGCCTGAGCACTACAAGAAGATCACAAAACTCATCCTCGGAAAGTTCCCATAAACCGCTGCCGAGTCCTGCGAAAACAGCATACGAGCCGTAATTGAAGATCTCTGATATATCCGTGATCCTGCTGATAAAGCGTGATATTTCAGCAGCAGGTGCTCTCCCGAGAGCAAGTTTCAGATCATCAAGCGAATTAAGCGTAAAACGCACGGGGACATTGTCCCCCGGAATACCGTGCTGATAATGAATGTTATTTCTTGTGATAAACCGCTGAAACGGATATTCATTCCACGAGGCGATAAATCTCTGATATGAGGATATATCACTCATGATCTCCTTTTCAGTCGGAGCCCTGAGAAGATAGGAAACAGGGAAGGCTCTCTCCCCTGCAATCCTTTTAATAAGATTAGAACGCCCGCGGGAGCCTTTGGCATCAGAAAACTCCTGCTCAAAAAGTCTTCTGCAGATATCCTCAGGATAAAGCATAACCGGACAGTCTCATAAAATCACAGCCTTTACATTTCCGGATCTACGCATCCTTCTCCTCGACAGTAATACCCGCCTCATCTATTACCTTCTGATCCTCCAGCTCTCTCTCCCTGCGCTTCATAGAAAGCTTTGAATCATACTCCTCCCATGTCAGTTCATTGACAAAACTTTCATTTTGCGGAGATTTTGTCATAATTACGAGCGAACGGGCATAATCTCTTGCTATATCAATGTTCTTGAACGGCGTTATCAGATTAACATGAAGCTTAAGCTCTCTGAATATGCGAAGAACCCTGGAACTTACACTGTCTGAAGTATTCGAGAAGGCTTCATCAAGAAAGACGGATGAATATACCGGCCAAGCACCCCGATCCGGTGTAAGCACATATGCAAGTGATGCGGCAAGTACAGATCCCGCAAATGCTTCCTTTTCACCTCCGGACTTGCCGCTGCTCGAATCAAGCACATCACGAACAATATCAGTGCCGCGCTCGATTTCTTTAGCAAGAAACTTCATTCTGACACGCGGATCAAGAAGCTGACGGCTTTCAAGACTTGAAGAATTAAGAGCATCATCCAGAATTTTTATAACCTTGGACAATCCTCTGAATCTGGCCTCGTGATCATCGGAAACTACAAGAGAGAGAACATTCTTAACTTCCTTGTCAAATTCGTTTACAAAAGGGATCCTTATCTTTTCAGGATGAATCTTAAGGAATGTATTCTCTCTGAATTCCGCCTTTGCCAGAACAGAATTAACCTTCTCTATGCGGCGGGTGATATCGTCAAGTTCACTTCTTATTTTTTCAGTCAGAATAGCTATGGACTGCGTCACCTCATTGTTGAGCTTGGCCTTGAAATCATCAACCAGTCTTGGCAGACCGTCGGTTCTGATTGTATTCAGGTAGGAAAGATAGGCAGGAAGATCTACAATCTTCTGACCCCATGCAGCAGACTCGGTCGGCCATCTGCTTGAGAAGGTTGACATATCGGTCACCACATCCTTCTCCGCCTTGTTCTTCTCACTGACCAGACGGTCTTTCTGATTGGAAAGATAATCGGATATATTTTTTTCCTTTTCTATGATCTCAGCCGCCGAAATATTCATTGCACCGATGGTCTGATCAAGCATATTTTTAGCCTTTTCCGAAATCGGTTCCTTCAGCTTGTTCTCGAGAACATTCAACTCCTTCTCTATCTGTTTCAGATTATCATCAAGCACCTGAATTTCACCGTATATTCTGGTGCATATCTGCTCCATTTCCCTCTGGCGCTTCTTGGCATCCTCCCACTCGTTCAGGTAAGACTGAAGATCTTCGCTGTTTGTCAGTTTTTCAATCTGCACCTCAAGCTGATAAAGCTCGTCACTGATTGATTTAACATCTATTTCTCTGAAATTTTTTCGCTCTGAAAGGAGCATGGCGTGCCTTAGAGAAGTCTTTACACTTTCAAGTTTGGACTTGGCATCCGCAATTTCTGAAAGAATACTGTTTCTGCGCTCCATAAGAGTCCTGCGATCCTGGCGCAGTACCGCCAAACGCTCCTTGCTGGAGAAACCGAGGCACCATTCATGACGATCATCTATTCTGGTAATATCTTTTTTCTCAAAAAAACCGTGCTGGCGGTGAATAAGTCCCTCTTTCGTCATGGAGAATTCAGTATCGTTCATCTCCTCCACGGTGTTTACGCAGATAAGATCCCTGGAGCACAGAGTATTTTTCAGCCAGCCGGTATAGGCATGCTCCTTCCATCTGAGCTTCTGCAGATAACCGCGGTTGCCAAAGGATACATCATACCGCCTTGACGTATCCGCAACTCTGACTCTTACATGAAGTCCGGTATGGCGGCGGTTCAGCCACCCGGTTATTGAACGGTAGTTCTCCTCTGATACAAGAAGCGTCTGCCTGATCCCGCCAAGTGCTCTTTCAATGGCGCCGTGCCAGGCTTCCTCCTCTGCCCTGACCTCCATCAGCTCCGCGGCATATACAAGAGAATTCTTTTCCAGATTAAGATCTGCCAGAATTTCGTTTCTCAGATTCTGGTAGCGCTGATCCAGATTGGAGTCGGGATTGAGCTCAAGAGTTCTGATTTCATTATCCAGATCCTGAGCCTCTTTAACCTGATTGCGCTGAACAGCATTAAGTTCACCTATCCTGCCGCCCAGCTCATCCTGCTGACGGTTGAAGCTTTCATCCAGCTTCTGCAGTTTTGCAAGATTCTGTCTGAAGATATCCTCAGTATCAGGAGAGTCAAGATCTAGCATCGCCGCAAGAGTGTTGTAATCTCTCAGACAGCTTTCAGCCTTGCTAAGCTCTAGTTTCTTGTTTTCAAGCTCCTTGCGGTGGCGTTCAATCATTCCTCCACCGTGCTTTATATAACTCTCATGGCACATTTCGGCATTTTCCTCTGCCTCTCTCTTCCTGATCTCGGCATTCTCATAGTCCTGCTTCTTCAATGTGCATTCGTCAGTTATTTCCCTGTGACGTCTTTTCTTGGCTTCGATGGCAAAAGCCGCCACATAACGATCAAGAGAACCGATGGCCATAAGAGTTTCTGCAATTCTGACCTCGTATTTCTCAATCTCGTCCTTAAGCATCGGCAGACGTGAAAGAACACTTTCCTGGGACTTGGCTATTTCAAGTTTTTCATGGGCAACGCTCAGATCCTCAAACTGCTTCACGGACTCCTGTGCGTCCCTTTTAATGTCGCTCGGCTCAAGTACCAGAGTACGTATCAGTTCAGTAAGATTATCGATTTTCTTAAGACCCAGGGCCCTTGAAAGAAGTGCCGGTGCATTGGCATTATCCATGTGGAGACGCCGTCTGAAATGGGTCTCGTACTCGGAAAAATTATCGTCGCATACTCTGACATCGTCATGAGACTTCAGATATGCTTTAAGCATGCGCGAATCGAAATTATTAAAGTGCTTAAGAATATCCTTCACTGCAATCTCGGTGCTGCCCACGGCATAGATTCTCTTGACATCGCTCAGTGCCGAGCCGGTGCCTGTAATGTAAAATATGCCAAGAAGCATGATAATGTCATCGGTAAGAGTATGCCTGTAGACCGCCTTTACCACCGTTACAGTAGATCCCGTGCGCAGGTTCTGACATACCTGCTCGTTATCATCAAGCGATCTGCCGTAGCTTCCCCGGATGTACGAGACCAGCGATCTGTCCTTTGTATTCTGTGATGCGGCTATATTGAAGCTGGCCTTGGAGGGGGAACGCAGAAGCGCCATCAGAGCGTCAATCACTGTAGACTTTCCGGCACCGTTTTCTCCTGTAATCAGAGTGCCGTCCGGATTTATGTTTACCCTGTTTAATCCGCAGAATGAGCCCCAGTTGTAAACCTCGATATGGTGAATTTTTATCTGATCCATATTTTCTGGCAGATTAAACGCACCCTCAAAAAGCATAAAATTCTGATCAGTCATAATCTATAATCTTTAAAAAGTTTTCAAAACTCCGCAGCGCTGGAAATACCCGGCAGAGGCCAGAGCGGATTAAAATGAAAAAATACTGAAACAGCCGTCAAAATCCTGTGACTGTTCAGCTGCTCTGCTTATCTTCCGTATCCGCGTCATTTTTGTCAGAAGCATCAATGCCGTACGATTCAGCAAGGGCCCTGTACTGCTCAAGCATGGTCTCCATTGCCTTGACGTTGATTACATAATGTATGAGAGGAAGAATCTGATAGCGATCCTCATCCTCACCGGAAAGTTTTCTGACAAGCTGCTTCTCCTGCAGTCTGGACATTATACCGTTGAGATTTTTACCGTCCCTTGTTGTGCTGACAATTTCCCGCAGATACGGTACAAGCATTGTTTTGATCCTTTCAACATCAATAACAACAAAACTCTCACCCTGGGCATTTGCCCGTTCATGATAAAACTTGCGCAGAACAAGGATCACAATTGTGTCGTAAACGGAAAGCTTGCGGGAACTGATAAGAAAGAGATCCTCCGGTCCGCGGATGTCTGCTTCCGTTTCATCCTGTGAATTTTCTTCACCTTCTATGAATTCATCGTCCCTGCGGTAATTGTGTATGAACGCCATACCCTTTTCAGCATTGATTTCAACCTTCAGGTTAAGATTCTTCAGATAAGATGAAACAAGCTCCCGCTTTGTCAGCAGCAGATTGAACATATCCCCGTTATCCTGCGAATTGATGGCTCCCTTGGTCATAATTTTGACCATAAGATTTCTCAGTTCTGCGGGAAACTCAGCAATTGATGCAGGTACTCCGATGTTTGTTTCGTCTGTTTTCTTTTCCATATGTGTATATTAAATATCTCTTTATTTCTGAAACTGCAGTCTGATTTTTTTAAAGTCCAAGACACAGCTGTACCGGGAGCGGGCGATACCGGGATCAACTAAAGATCCGGACAGCGAATGCAGAATAACACGATCAAATCCGATCCCCGCCAGCCGCCTTATGACTAGAAACCAGCTGCCGAGGAATTGTAATTTTAAGAAGTTTTCCTTTTTTCTTATAATCGGCAACCTCTACCACATCCTTCTCATCACTGTATTCGGCGCCAAACTCATGAGCAGCTCTGACATAGGCAACGACCTCGGAAAGTCCGTAATGAATCTTATTGCGCCTTATAATTTCCGCAACGGAAAGAACAGACGCCCTGCCGAGAGTTCTGCGGATATTGTCACGTACCTCGGACATTCTGACAGTGTCAAGACTGTTGAGAACACCCTGGGAGAGACTGCCGGATTCTGTATTGTCCCTGATATCTGAAAAATCGGCAATTTCATCAGGAGATCTCAATGTATAGGCATCAATGCTGTCCACATCAACAGATCCTGAATCAATCTGAAAATTCAGCTTTTCAGTTCTGAGATTTATCGGTGCCTCCTTAAGTTTCACAGCAATCTGCTCAAGCTGGGTCAAAAGCCTGTCAACCGCCCTGTTTTCCGCAAAATCGGTATTTTCAAGATAGAATCTGATATTTTCATCTATACGGGCTCTTACCTTGCGGACCCTTTCGCATTCAGCAACAAGAATACCTGTCAGATCCCTGAGAAAAAATCTCTCACCCGGTTTAAGATGGGAGGCCACCTTGTGTTTGAGAAGCTCCTCAATCTGATATTTAAAGGTATTCAGATCAGCAGTGTTGCAGATCATTCTGAAAAATCCGTCATACGCGGTACCGTATTCTGTCAGACGCTGCTTGCGCTCTTCCTCAAGCACCTTTTCCAGAACCTGCCCCTTGGAGGCAAAGTGCTCAATCATTCTGATTCGGGTGTTGCGGTCGATTTCCCTGGTTTCCTCCTCCACCTTTCTGAAATCGGCAGGAAGTCTTTCAGCAAGCTCATAGATTGTACGCATTTTCTCTCTCTGCTCTGCAGGAGTAAGAAAAGATCCGCCGCCCATTTTCACTGATTCTATGCGGGAATCAAGCTCCCTCTTCTGCTTCAGAAGAGTACCGATTCTGACCTTCTTGTCAGTGCTTACATCAATGAACAGCTGCTTGACCTCATTCTGAAGAATCTGAAGATGTGTCGCAGAGGTGGACACAACGCGGCTTTCCAGCATCTGTGTAAAATCTATGGCCTTCTGAGCGGCGTCGGTCATAGTCACAAAGCCATCCATCTCTATAATCCAGCCCTGCTCCATCCAGTATCTGAGGTAGTCGGAGGACTGACGGTTGGACAGTTCCGTACCGAAAGCCGTTTTTATATCCTGAAAGCATTCCTTAAGCTCGGCTCTTGCCTTTTCATATGAAACTTCCCTTTCGTCACTGAACAGATTTTTCAGAAAGGCCATAACCAAAGGCGCGTTGTCGGAACGCAGAAGCTTCCACGTACGGTTCTTGTCAAGAAGACTGGTGAGAGCCGAAAAATCATTAATAAAATTCATAAACAGAAATGAATCCATCCGCAAAAAACTCACATAGTTTAAAATAAGTGCATATTTTTTTCATTAAAAAAAATAAGAAACAGCAGAAGAATAAAAGGTTCTGAACAGTCAGCACGCAGCCGGTAAATCATGGGGAGACTAAAGCAGATCTGACACTGACGTCTTTTATAATTTTAGATGCCGGGGCACCGCCGGACTTTCTTCTGCCGGCGCATCAGTTTCCGGACTGCGGGACTGCGCAAACTGTCAGGGAGATGACATCAGACCGCGAAGGCAGTCATTTCATCCTCTGATACAGCTGCAGGCTCAAACAGACAAATCTCCGAATACGACCGTCGGAAAGTTATGACACGGGTTCAACCAGCAGACTGTCATAGACGGGATCATGATTCAGTTTAAAAGATGTCCGCCATCTGGATTCCGTGTCATGCGGTGTATCTTATCCCTGGCGATTCTTCATTCAGATTGGACACAGGCCCTGCGCTTGCCTGCATGGGCGCGCATGAACCAGGATGAAAAACTTTCCGCCGGCTATGCGGCGAGCTTGAGCTTCAGCCTTATCCTGAACGTTACACTTATCTTCGTACAGAACTCCAGCCTTATCATCCATATTGTCACGTGCAGCTGATTTCTGTTCAAACCCAGCACGTTTTTTAGTACACTTAACGCTGTCATTTCTTGCTCCTGTGCTTTTTTTAACTCTTTGCAGGAATTTAAGGATTTTCAAATTTTTTTATGAGTGTAATTTAGGCCGTTACACACACATATGCCAGAAGCCTAAAAGGAAACAGTATGCCGTTTAAAGACCGTGCCGTAGGCAATCTCATAGAAATCTTCGGGCTTAATTATGTTATTGCAGGAGCAAACAATGGGGATATTGATGCAGTATCTTTCCGCAGCAAGACAAAAAACTCCTATCTGAGACACTCTTTTGGAAATCTTATTGAAAGTAATGTCGATCCTAACATGAGTGATGCACTATTTTGCTATGACTCAAGTTTCTTGCCGGAAATTTGCGAAAAAGGAATTATTTTTAAATGTACGAATCCTGGGATGAGCCATCTTTACCTGACAGACGCTGATGGAACAATTCAGCTGGGATATAAAAAATGGCTCTCCATAAAAATAAGTTGGAAATAATCATTAATCTTATTTCGAAATATCAATAATCTTTAGAAAGAAATATTCATCATCGTTGAATCCATATGCCTTTCTTC